>CAZRIE010000027.1:0-41000 GCA_964600075.1 uncultured Flavobacteriaceae bacterium | reverse complement strand
CTTGGTCCTTGGTCCTTGGTCCTTGGTCCTTGGTCCTTGGTCCTTGGTCCTTGGTCCTTGGTTTAGGTATCTAGGAATGTACAAAATAAATTGCATCCCATCAACCCATCAATTATTACTCGAACATCAGACTAATGAATTCGGCGACACAGGCGGGTTTGTCCGTTCCTTCGATATCAACCGAACAATTCCAGATAATCTTGAGTCCATTGTCTCCGTAGTCTTCAATCTTTTGAATGCTTCCGCTTAACCTAAGACGGCTATCTACCAGAACCGGGCTAGGGAATCTTACCTTATTCAAACCATAGTTCACACCCATCGTTGCAGATTTTACCTTTATACTATCTCCCAGCAACTTCGATATTAGGGAAATCGACATAAAGCCGTGGGCCACAGGTTTTTTAAAGGGGGAGTGTTTTTCCGCCTTTTCGACATCGACATGTATCCATTGGAAGTCCATCGTCGCTTTCGCAAAATCGTTAATCATTTCTTGGGTAACGGGAAGCCAGTCCCCTACCGGGAGAGGCTTTCCTTCCAATGCTCTAAACGCTTCAAAATTTTCTAGTTCTAGTTTCGCCATACTCTTGATTTATCGTGAAGTCCCTCCGTCAATTGTCAAACAAATTCCCGAGACAAAGCGCGCCTCGTCAGATGCCAAATACAAATATCCATATGCAATATCAATAGGTTGGGCCACTGTCTTCAGTGGAATACTATCTTTGATGGCATCAAAATGTTCTTCTGGAATTTGGTTCACCATATCGGTCATTGTAAAACCAGGCGCAATGGCATTGGCAGTGATGCCATGTTTTCCAAATTCTACAGTCCAGGTCTTGGCCATCGCAATGACTCCAGCCTTGGTCGCGGCGTAATTTGTTTGACCGAAATTACCGCGTAAACCAACATTGGACGCTGCACTTACAATTCTGCCATATTTGTTGGCTTTCATATAAGGTACTACGGCTTGCGTACACAAAAAGACACCTTTCAGGTTGACCTCAATAACGGCATCCCATTCATCTTCACTCATTTTTTCAAGCGTGCGATCTCGCGTGATGCCCGCATTATTGATTAGAATATCAATTTTGCCGTATTGCTCATTTATTTGCTGAAAAAGTGCTTTCACCGCAGCTTTATCCGTTACAGAAACCTTATGGTATTCCGCTTTACCGTTATTTGCATTTATGCCATCCGCTACCTCTTGACCTTGAGGCAATAAGTCCATTATGATCACTGTGGCCCCTTCTTTTGCAAAGAGCTCAGATACTGCCTGACCTATACCTCTTGAGCCACCGGTTACGATGGCGATTTTATCTTTTAGTCTCATTGAAAAAAGTTAATTGTTTATGGTTTAAAATCTAAATCTGTACGACCAATTTGCCCTTTACTTTTCTTTCCATCATTTCTTCCAATGCTTTTGCGGTATCCATAAGGTCATATATCCTATGGATATGAGGTTTGAGTTTGCCCTCATCATACCATTGCATCAAGGTCATGGTATTCTGCATATTGGCTTTCGGATTTCCCATAGCAAAACCGCCCCAAAACACCCCAACGATGGAAGCCCCTTTCAGTAACGGAAGGTTTAAAGGTATCTTGGGGATGGTACCCGCTGCAAAACCGACTACCAAGAACCTTCCATTCCAGGCAATTCCCCTGAATGCGGCCTCGGAATAGTCGCCACCGACCGGGTCGTAGATAACATCGGCACCCTTGCCCCCTGTTAACTCCTTGATTGTTGACTTTAAATCTACTTTGTTGTAATTGATGGTCTGATCCGCACCATATTCACAACATAGTTCCAATTTTTCATCGGTGGAGGCCGCCGCAATAACGTTTGCCCCCATCAACTTGCCCAGCTCGACCGCCGCTAGACCAACACCTCCCGAGGCACCCAATACCAACAAGGTCTCTCCTTCCTTAAGCTTGGCACGATCTTTCAGGGCATGGTATGAGGTACCGTAGGCCATCATAAATGATGCGGCCACAGGATAATCCATTTTTTTTGGTTTTGGAAAACAGGAGTTGGAGGGTACAATAGCCTCCTCGGCCAGGGCGCCATAGGTCACAAATCCGAAAACCTCATCCCCCTTTTTGAGATGCGTTACTTCTTCCCCCACTTCCTTCACCACTCCCGCAATATCACTGCCCGGAGTAAAAGGAAGCTCGGGTTTAAACTGATATAGTCCTTGAATAATGAGCGTATCCGGAAAATTAATTCCACAAGCCTTAACGCCTACCACTACCTCTTTGGCTCCCGGCTTTAAGCTTTCCAATTCTTCTAGGACCAGAGATGATGGTGGTCCATATGCCTTACATCGTATTGCTTTCATCCGTTCTTAATCTTCAATGACCTTTAATACTAATTTTCCCTGTTTTTCTCCAGAAAACAGCCGGTCGAAAGTCTGTGGAAAATTCTCTATCCCATCGTAAACGGCCTCCCTACTTTTTAATTTCCCTTGTGCAAGCCAAGCACCCATGGCTTGGGCCCCTTCTCCATACCTACTTGCCCAATCAAATACGACCATCCCTTGCATAGTTGCACGATTGACCAATAAAGAAAGGTAATTACTTGGACCTTTAATCGCAGTTTTATTATTGTACTGCGATATTGCCCCGCAGATGACCACCCTGGCGTTCATCCTCAACCTACTCAGGGCAATATCGAGAATTTCACCGCCCACATTATCGAAATAAACATCCAAGCCTTTGGGGGTTTCTTCCTTCAGCCGCACTTTAACATTTTCATTTTTGTAGTCAATGGCGCCATCAAAACCCAATTCCTCTACAATATATTTACATTTATCCGGCCCACCGGCAATTCCGATGACGGTGCATCCCTTAATTTTGGCGATCTGACCGACGATACTCCCGACGGCACCTGCGGCACCAGAAACCACCACTACATCCCCCTCTTTGATCTTTCCTACTTCCAAAATACCAAAATAAGCGGTCATACCTGGCATTCCCAAGGTGCCAATATAAGTGGGAAGCGGAGCCAGTTTTGGGTCTACGGCATAATAGCCGGTGCCATCTGAAACAGCAAATTGTTGTACACCGCCAAACCCGGAGACAAAATCACCCACCTTGAACATTGGATTGTTTTTGGCCGCAACCACCTCCCCAACGGATCCTGCCCGCATGACAGAACCGATCTCCATCGGAGCTATATAGGATTTGGCATCGTTCATCCAGCCCCGCATCGCGGGGTCTAAGGAAACATAATGTTGTTTCACTAAAATTTCGCCCTCATTTATTTCGGGAATGGGATTGGTTACCAACGACCAGGTAGAGGCATCGGCCTCACCTACAGGTCTTTTTACAAATAGAAGTTGTTTGTTCATTTTTTTATGTTTTCTTTTTATTGGAAAAACTTTTTACATAGGCTTCCATTTTGGCCCGAATTTCGGGTTTCCACCACAAGGTTGCCGCTTCTTTAAGGGAATTTTTGGCATCTAGGTCCAGCCTATTGAGCCAGTGTTTCCGTAGTTTATTTTTAGTATTGATCCATATTTCCTGATCTGCTTTCATGTACTGTTCCATCTTATTTTCCGCATGACTTATTACCTTATCCACGGGAACCAACGCATCTACCAAACCAGCAGATACTGCTTCGGGGCCTGTAAGCAATTTTCCTTCCAAGATATAACGATTTGCCAGACCCTCCCCCATCCAGAAAGCATAGGCTTCTGTCAGGTTTTGGGAAATTTGGATGTTTACGGCCACCTCATTAAGACCAATACAGTACGGCTCGCCCTCTGCCATATATCGATTATCACTGGTCACGGCCAGTACACAGCCCCCTGCCGGGGCATGGCCTGTAATCGCTGAAATAAAAGGTTTTGTGAATTGCACCAGTTCTAGGTAGAGTGTTCCAAAAGTGTGAAAGAAATCATTGATCTGCTCTTCGTTGTATTGAAACAGTTCGATCAGATCCAGGCCCGCAGAAAAATAGTGCGGCTGTCCGCTAAGGATTACTCCCTTTACTTCTCCATCATTTTCAATGTCCTGGAACACTTGGCGAAGCTCCTGAACCATTTCATAGTTAATGGCATTTACCTTGCCCCGATTCATCTGAACAATGGTGTAGTCCTGTTTTTTTATGAGCTGTAACGTATTCATTCTGGGTTCATTTCAAATAGGTTATAACAGAGATGTCCCTCCGTCTATAGTGATGGTCTGGCCCGTAATATATTTCGAGTTATCTGAAGCAAGCCAAGCGATGGCTTCTGCAATTTCTGCTGCCTCCCCAAACCTGTCCATTGGAATCAGGCGCTTGAGCCTATCTCCCATATCCGAACGGTTCGATAATAGCTGATCCAAAAGTGCCGAATGCGTATACCCCGGGCAAACAGCGTTTATCCTGATATTTTTACGACCATATTCCAAGGCGGCCGATTTGGTCATCCCTACCACTGCAAATTTACTTGCGCTGTACGAGAGGTTATAGCCCGAGGGTTTTAAACCGGCCAGGGAAGCTACGTTCACAATATTTCCATACCCTTGTTTCATCATCTGCTGTAGGGCCACTTTCATACAATAAAACACACCTGTCTGGTTCACCGCAATGACATTGTGCCAATCGTCATGGGTATGTTCGGCCGTCTTTTTTTGATTTTTGCCACCAATGCCCGCATTGTTCACCATGACGTCCAATAAACCATGGTCTTTAACCACTTCAGCTATTAACGACTCTACTTCCCCAAACTGTGTTACATCGACTTGCAGCGCAAATGCCATGCCGCCCGATTTTGTTATTTCGTCGACAACCTTTTGGGCACTTTCCATGTTAATGTCAGCTACTATTACCCTTGCCTTATGGGCAGCCAACAGGGTAGCGGTTGCCGCTCCAATACCGCTACCAGCGCCGGTAATGACCACTATTTTATTTTCCAATTCCATATTTTACACTTTCGTTTACCTAACCTATTTCGTTTCCTTTGCACTGTGTGGTTTACAGTAAATCAACCTCGAATCCAACAGGGCTTGTTCCCTTAGCCCCGAAGGATAACCGTCTTCCTGCACCATTTTGAGAAAACTGCCAGGGGTGTCATATTTTACGATCAATACATCATCCCAAAGGGACTCTTCTTCCGGTCCGATAAGGGTGGACTGCGGTCGACCGAAAAATACAACTTCGGCTTCTACCAACTTAAAAAATGGGGTTGCCGCCTTCATGTATTCCTTGTAGGAGGCTTCTCCTGAAAGCCCTGTTTCCTCCACGGTATCTTTGTACCTTAAGAAATTCAACATCATAAGCTCTTGATCATGGGGCAGTTCGAAGAGCGCCTTCATTTTATCCCGGTTTGCTTTTAGATATGTTTTATTATCCACACGTTTTATTTATAAACTATACTATAATAAGAATCAAGCGTCCAGACCAAAAATCCGGATGGAGAATTGGTCTTATGGGAGACAAGTTTCATCCTTTGGTACCTTAATCTTTTTACTTCGCACCTCGTATTTCTTCTAGTTCATTTAACTATATAGAGACCATCATCTAGCGGATCGATACTATTTCCTGACAATCAATACAGATTGTCTATTTGATTTTTCTGTATCGCACGCCATGCCGTATCGCAGCATAGGGCCGAAACTTTGTTCAATTGGGCAAAGCGAGGGTCGGTCGTATGCCCGTGTTTAAATCGATAATAGATCTGTTGGGCAATAACGGCGATCTTAAAGAGTCCATAGGCAAAATAGAAGGTCAAATTATCTATGTCACGACCGCTCTTTAGTGCATATTGTTGTACCATTTCTGTCCGGGAGGGATTGCCTTCCATCACAGTCGGTGAAGGAAGCCCATGCTTCATAAAGTCAGCGTCATTCAAAGTGGTCCAATAGCCCAGGGATGTTCCCAAATCCATCAGGGGGTCACCCAGTGTACACATTTCCCAATCCAGTATGGCCGCCACCTCTGTCCATTGGTCATCTGCAAAAACAATGTTGTCGTACTTATAATCATTATGAATCAGGCTATACTGATATTGCCTGGGTTGCTGTTCTTCCATCCATACCATGACCTTTTTCGCTGACGGAACTTCTTCCGTTGCCGAGGCGAGGTATTGCTTTCCCCAATTCGTGACCTGTCGCTCAACATAGCCTTCGGGCCTACCCAAAGTTTCAAGTCCTGCGGCCTTATAGTCTACTTCGTGCAGTTTCACAAAGGTATCCAACCAAGTATTCGCTATCGTTTTAAATTCAAGAGGTACTATCTTTCGATCGTTTGCCTCCTTAGCGGTTAAAATAATACCTTCCACCTTATTCATAATATAAAAGGGCGCACCGAGTACATCGGTACCCTCGCAATGCGCATATGCTACTGGCGTTTTGCTAAACACCTTGTGCAAATTGTGGAGTACTTTGAATTCCCTGCCCATGTCGTGCCCCCGGTTTGGTGCTGAAAAGGGTGGGCGGCGAAGGACGTATTCTTTTTTTTCAATTTTTAGCAGATAAGTCAGATTGGAATACCCATTATAAAACTGACTGACGGCCAAATCACTTTTTTCATCATCCACCAGCCCATGTTGCACCAAAAACCTCTTCAAGTTATCCTCATGAAGTTCCTCCCCTTTTCGAACGGTCTTTGTCAATTCTTTTTCCGACATGCCTAGACTTTCGTATATTTTTTGACTGTATTTTTTCCCAATTGACTCAGATGTACCTCGTCGGGTCCATCTGCCAATCGCAACGTTCGGGCTGCGGCATAAAAATGCGCCAATGGCGTGTCGCCACTTACCCCTTTACCTCCCATAATCTGAATGGCCCTGTCTATCACCTTTAATGCCATGCTCGGTGCCACAATCTTGATCATGGCAATCAGGTCTTTGGCCTCCTTATTTCCTACCTTATCCATTTTATCGGCTGCCGAGAGCACCAAAAGCCTTGTTTGTTCTATCTCACTGGCCGAATGGGCTATTTCTTGACGGATACTGCTATAGGTATCCAGAGGTCTCCCAAATGGACTACGTTCTGAAGCCCTTTGCGACATCAACTCCAGAGAGCGCTGTGCCATACCTATCAGTCGCATACAATGATGTATTCTACCCGGGCCCAGACGACCTTGGGCAATCTCAAACCCTCTGCCCTCGCCTACCAAAAGGTTTTCTTTTGGTACCCGGACCTTGTCCAAAACAATTTCCGCATGACCTTCCGGAGAATCGTTGTATCCAAAAACACTTAATGGGCGCACTATTTTTAGCCCTGGATTGTCCAAAGGAACCAAGACCATGCTCTGTTGCTCATGTCTCGCGGCATTGAAATCGGTCTTGCCCATCACAATAGCAATCTTGCAATGTGGGTCCATGGCCCCTGACGACCACCATTTTCTTCCGGTAATCACATAGTCATCCCCATCTGCAACAATGGCCGTTTCAATGTTGGTGGCATCGGAAGAAGCGACGTCTGGTTCGGTCATCAAAAATGCAGATCTAATAGTACCGTTCATCAATGGCGCTAACCACTTCTCTTTTTGTTCCTGGGTTCCGTACTTGGCCAACACTTCCATATTTCCGGTATCGGGAGGACTGCAGTTAAAAATCTCGGAAGACCAAAGTATTCTTCCCATAATCTCGGCCAAGGGGGCATATTCCAAATTGGTCAACCCAGGGCTCAGTTCTCCATAGGCCTTGGGTAAAAATAAATTCCATAGCCCTTCTTTCTTTGCCTTTTCTTTCAGGGCATCAAGACCCGGCCATTTTTTCCATGCATTGGTGGGGTCGTAATGGAACGCCTCGACCTCTTCTTGTAAGGGATGTATGTTCTGTGCTATAAAAAGCTTCAATCGTTCCTGTAGTGTAATGGACTTTTCGCTATATTCAAAATTCATATCATCACTGTTTATCTTAAATCAATAATTAGCCCGAGATCATATAACCTCCGTCAGCGACATATACCCCACCAGTCATATAGGAACCCGCATCGGAAGCCAAAAGCATCACCATACCTGCCATTTCATCAGGGGCAGCTATGCGGTTCAAGGGCAGGGCCTTGGTAAATCCACTGACCAGTTTTTCGTCGTTCCAGAGCCCCTCACTGAACTTGGTCTTGATAAGACCAGGGCACAATACATTGGCCCTTACCCCATATCGCCCCCATTCTTTTGCCTGATTCTTAGTGAGCATGATCAAAGCCGCCTTGGTGGCACTGTAGAGTCCCAAACCAAATCCCGGCCGTAGACCCTCTACAGAGGATATGTTAATAATGCTACCACCCCCTTTTTCCTTCATATGCGGAAGAGCGAGATTAGAGAGCAACCAAGGCGCCTTGACGTTCACCGCCATAATCTTATCGAACACTATTTCGTCAGAACCTTCCAAGGGGCCATAATAGGGGTTGATCGCCGCGTTGTTCACTAAGATATCGATTCTACCATACTGTTCAATCGTTTTAGCGATAAGGGATTGGCGCTGTTCGGAATCCCCGATATGGCATTGAATCCCTATTGCCTTAAGTCCATCGGCTTTGAATTCTTCCGCAACTATGTCTACCGCCTCCTGCTTTCGACTACTCACCACCACCTCAGCTCCATTTTCAGCTAGGCCACGGGCGATGGACTTTCCAATGCCCTTACTCGACCCTGTTACAATGGCTACTTTGCCATTTAGATCGAATTTCGAATTTATCTTACCCATAATGTAGTGTTAGCTTGTTGGATTTATAGTTGTTACCCCTTTTTCAATTGATCGTATTATCGGGTCCTGTGTTATGCAAACATTTTATTGTCCGCAGCAACCGTTAGCACCTCTTTGTTCATCAGAACCTCAGCAAGTGCAGCGGTTTTTGGAAGCTCGTATTTATAGTAAAATTTCATCGCATGAATCTTGCTGCTATAGAAGTCGGTAGTATATTGTGTTTCGCCCGACAGTAATGCTCTTTGTGCCTGAACGGCCATGTTCAACCACAACCAGCCTACGACAATATTCCCGAAAAACTCCATGAATACGGTAGCGTCGGACAGGAAGCGTTCATAGTCTCCTTTAGCCGCAAATGGCATGAGAAATTGAAGCACTTCCTGGGTCAGTTCCAGTTTAGTGCCCAATTGTTTGGCATAAGCTGCCAGGGTATCATGGCCCGAAGCCTCTTTAATAGTGTTCATAATTTCCGCCGATAAAAGCTGAAGGCCTTTCCCATTGTCCATAGGAACTTTTCTTCCCAAGAGATCAAGGGATTGGATTCCCGTGGTGCCCTCATAAATTGGAAAAATGCGGATATCCCTGAAATACTGCTGTAGGACAAAATCGGTGCAAAATCCGTATCCTCCAAGTACTTGGAGGCCATTACTCACGGAAACGGAGCCCATTTCGGAAGGATAGGTCTTAACAATCGGCGTGAGCATTTCCAGCAATAATAAGTATTTCTCCCGCTCCTTGGGGTTGGAATGTGTTGTGGAAAGGTCGAGATATTTAGAAGTCAACAGTACCAAGCTCAAGGCCCCTTCGGAAACTACCTTTTGGAACATCAACATTCTTTTGACATCCGGGTGGTTGATGATCAGGGTCTGTTCCTGTGAAACATCTTTTTTGCCCGAACTGGTCAAACTACGTCCCTGTGGTCTTTCTTTTGCGTAGGCCAATGACGCTTGATAGGCCGCCATGGTAATTGCAGCCGCCCCGCGACCAACACCGATTCGGGCACCGTTCATCATCATGAACATATACTTTAAGCCCTTATTCGCTTCCCCAACGAGCCACCCTTTACAATCATTTTGGTCTCCAAAGGAAAGATGGGTGGTACAATATCCTTTCTGACCCATTTTCTGAAAATCGCCCAAGGTATTCACGTCATTCGGGATAAGATTCCCGTCTGCGGTCTGTCTTTTTTTAGGCACTACAAAGAGGGATATTCCTTTGGTACCCGCGGGTGCCCCTTTAATTCGGGCCAACACCAAATGGACAATATTTTCAGCTGCCTGATAATCGCCCCCGGAAATGAATATCTTTTGTCCCGAGATCTTATAGCCATCCTCAGCGGGTTCCGCCGCAGTAACGATATCTGATAATGAACTGCCTGCCTGTGGCTCCGTAAGGCACATGGTACCGCCCCAATCGCCTGTGAGCATTTTTGGAACATAGGCTTCGTTCAGTGCTGCAGTACCAAAGTGCACGATCAGCTCGGCGGCCCCAAGGGTCAACCCGACATAACCGGGTAAATGGTTGTTGGCCGTTTCCTGAATATAGGCAGCGGCCGATACTACAATATTCGGCATTTGCAGTCCACCGGCTTCATAATCGAACAAGGCGCCAATGAGCCCCATCTCCCCTGCTTTTTTCATGTATTTTCCCACCTGCGGATGGACAACGATTTCACCGTCTTTAAAATGTGCAGGGTTCGCATCCATTTCACGGAAGAAAGGGAAAAGCTCCTTATCCGAAAAATCTTTGGTGGCGTTCAAAAAAAGATCCACCGAAGCTTGGTCATAATCGGCAAAACGGGCCTGGTTCAAAACACTTTGAAGGTCATGGACATCGTAAAGCAAAAATTTAAGGGTTTCGATATCTATATACTGATGGGCCATATTGTTATAGTTTTGAATTATGAGTTCTTAGAGCTAATCTAAAAACATTGATCGTCAGTTCGTAGTGTCTTTAGATAAGCTCTAAGATAACAGTTATCCAAGATCAAAATCATTAAACCGGTTTAATAAAATGGCAGGCGCGGTAACATCTATGGTAAAACAATCAGTTCTTGACCAACCTTTTTCTAATTTTAGAAAGGCCGACGGGCGTAAGGCCCAGATAGGAGGCGATAAGGTATTGCGGCACCCGCTGGAAAAGCCCTGGGCGTTTCTGCAAAAGCCTTAGGTAGCGCTCTTCATTGGTTCTGTTATTTAGTCGTTCCACTCGGGTAAAAGTCCTTACAAAGGCATCCTGCATTGATAATCTTCCAAACCTTTCCAGTTGATGGGATCTCTTAAAGGCGTTCTCAACATCAGTCTTACCAATGGCGAATACTGTGGTATCTTCGGTCGCTTGTAAAAAAGAAATGGCAGGTTTGTCCAAAACATAGGCATACAGATCTGTGAAAAAAACGTCCTCCGTATAAAACTCAAGCACTTTAATTTTTCCTTCCTCGACCTTGTAATAATTTACGCAACCGGCATTCAAATAATAAAAACAGCTAACGCGATCACCAGGTCTTACCAATGTTTCTCCTTTTTTCAGGCGAATCTTTCTATAGAAACGAAACAAATCATCCAAATCGGCCTTGTTGACCTGGGTATATGACAAGATTTTGTTCTTAAGATTTTCCAAGGAGGTGGGTAATTTGGCTATCTATGAATAGAAATTTTGTTTTTAAAAAGTGACGTTAAGGTACACATTTAGGATGACATTTAATTCTAAAAAAAGCAACGCCAAAACAACGCCTTACGCTATAATAAGGGTGAAATTATGCGTGATTCGAGATAAAATAGGTATATTTAATAGCGGCTCTAAGTGCTTCTCTGCACGTATTGCAGGTAGGATATAAGAATGGGGGAAACCGTTCAAAATGTATCTGGGGATAATTAACGACCATACCCATGACCGAACAAGAACCATTATCCCCCAAGAAAATATCAGCGCCCGATAAGGCCGCCCAATTTAGTCCCAGGTACAGGGGGTAGGTGCTCTTTATCTTGACCGGAGTATATATTTTTAATTTTATTGACCGGCAGATCTTGGTTATTCTGCAGGAATCAATAAAGCAAGACCTAGGTCTATCTGATACCCAGCTCGGGCTTATGTCCGGATTCTCGTTTGCTATTTTTTATGCCTCCTTCGGTATACCTATTGCTAGGCTTGCAGACAAAGGCAATCGCAGAAATATTATCGCTGTTTCATTAGTCATTTGGAGTGCAATGACGGCCATTTCCGGTAGGGCCCAAAATTTTGTTCAGCTGCTACTAGCAAGAATCGGGGTCGGCATAGGAGAAGCAGGGGGAAGTCCGCCTGCCCATTCCATAATCTCCGATCTTTACCCACCTGCTAAAAGGGCCACGGCTTTGGCCATTTATTCCACAGGAATTTCCATTGGGGTTTTAATCGGTTTTTTGGGTGGAGGCTGGATAGATCAGTATTTTGGTTGGCGTACGGCCTTTATGGTCGTTGGCATTCCTGGAATTATCTATGCCATGGTGCTTCGATTTACGGTAAAAGAGCCCCCACGTGGTCTTTCGGAGGACAATCCGGATCTACAGGAGCATCAATCGAACAAGGAAGTGTTTCAGTTGCTTTGGCGAGCCAGATCATTTCGGTATTTGGCATTGGGTACAGGGATGGTGGCCTTTGTCAACTATTCCGTTTCCTCATGGCTGCCTTCGTTTATGGCACGTTTACATGGGATGTCGAGCGGAGAGATAGGTACCTGGCTTTCGCTGATATTTGGGATAGGAACTGGACTCGGCTATTTTATGGGCGGCTACCTGTGCGATCGAATCGAAAAAAAAGACAAGCGATGGTACCTATGGATACCTGCGATGGGCCTTATTCTTGCTATACCCCTTTCCCTAGTTTCCTTTTTCACATCCAATACGCATGTAGCCTTGTTTTCCATTGCCATCCCGGCTTTCCTCAGTTCAATCTATTTGGCACCCTGTATTGCACTTACCCATGGAATCGTTAGTGTTAGAATGCGGGCTATGGCATCTGCTATACTGTTCTTTGTACTCAATATCATCGGACTTGGATGTGGACCATTTGTAGTTGGAATAATAAGTGACCCGTTGCAACCTTCATTAGGTGTGGAATCTTTACGCTGGGCACTTAGTAGCAGTATACTCGCCAATGTTCTTGGGGCAATTTTCTTTTTGATGGCGGTCAAGACGATTCGTGGGGATCTAAAAAGTACCTAAGCTACTATTGTTGACCGTTGCGTTATCTACTATAAATCAAAGCCGCGAAAACTTCCAGAACTCTCATTTATCACCGATATACTTGTGGCAGTGCGTAATCAATTGATATTGGCCGTTCCTGAATTGACCACAGATAAACTGCCCGACAACTCAATACCTTTGGCACAAACACTACCCGTTCCTAAATTAGATATCCCACTCTGTTGTGGTACCGTAATAGCTGCACTACGTGATATATCATTGAATTTATCACCATCTAGATAAAGCCTTAACTCAATTGTTTACAACTTCGGTGTTGAACCTCCGCGATATTGTCGTCGGCTGTTACTTGAACACGAAGCCCTCCCTCAAATTCCATTAATTCACCTTGTTTGGAACACTAATTCATGAAGTTTGAAATGAGTATTGTACTTTTTAAAATATGACTTCTACCACAACAACATTCTTTAAATCTGTAAGCGTTACTATATGCTTTGTATTAGAGCTTCGGTAATTTCAGAATACTGGTCTATGATTCGGTCTGCAAGTTGAAGATTATCCAGATTTTCGGAGTTGGTAATCGCAATACATTTCATACCGGCGGATTTTGCAGAATGTACACCGTTTTCAGAATCTTCAATGACCAAACAATCTTCACAGTTGACTCTCAGCTTTTCTGCCGTCAACAGATAGGGTTCTGGATCAGGTTTTCCGTGTTTGACATCTCTAGCGCTAACCATCGTTTTGAAAAGCTTGCCTATTTGGAGTTTATTTAGAACAGTTTCCATCTCAGCAAAGGTAGAACTGGTCGTAAGTGCCAAAGTGTATTTTTGATGCAGTCTATGAATCAAATCGACTACTCCCGGGTATATTTTTAAATTGTTCTTGATTAATTCCAAATAGAATAACGTCTTTACGAAAATCAAATCTTCAGAATTTCTGCCTTTGATCTGAAATTCCCCTATCAATTCTTTGAATGCCGTAGTATCAGGTCTTCCCAAACAGAATTTTCGATAAATTTCAGGAGATATCGATGCGCCTACTTGATCAAATGCTTTTTTGGTCGCCAGCTCATGACAATCTTCATCATCGGTTATTACCCCATTCATGTCAAATATTACGGTGGTTATCATAGTTAGCTCCTGTTTAGAGGTTTGCCGGGAAGTGGTGCCTCACGCCGAAGTTACAAAATGCAATCGTTGTGAGAATTGCAAATAAAAAAAAGGGTACGCGGGCATAATTGTTTTTTTAAACCACATGCAATACGTAACTTTTCGTTTATTATGAAATAGGTTCTCATTCTATTTCCAGTCCCTTTTTGATACTTTCCTATTCGGAAAAAAATATGGCCAAAAAGAGGCCTCGATTATTCAACTGGAATGTCCCATAAAATGAAAGAAAAATTAAGTTACGTTTTAGTTTCCGTGCTGCTGATTTACCTATTGGCCGTTTTTATCGCGCCTGTGCTATTGGAGAAAGAAAAGAACCTTGTTCAATCTGCTGATACCGTACGGGTAACGCCAGAGATAAGAAGACTTTACGACTCACTTGATTTTATTGGCGACCTGCATTGCGACGCCCTGCTTTGGGACCGTGATATGACCCAAAGAGTGGACTTTGCCCATTTTGATTTTCCCAGAATGCAGGAAGCGAATATGGCCTTGCAGGCTTTTACCATCGTCACCAAATCGCCAAAAGGCCAAAACTTTCAGAAGAATAGCGGAAATACTTTCGATATGATTACCCTATTGAATTTTTTACAGGGAAGGGGGCCCGACAAATGGTTTAGTCTGTTCAAACGAGCGGAATTTCAAGCTAGGGCTTTAAAACTGTATCCCGAAAAGTACAATGGAAAATTCATCGTGGTAGAATCCCAAAATGACCTTAAACACCTCATCGCATTGAGGAAGGACGACCCCAAGGTTATCGGTGGGTTTTTGGGTATTGAGGGGGCACATTGCTTGGAAGGTAAACTGGAAAATGTGCAAAAGCTCTATGACGAAGGTGTAAGAATGATGGCGCCCACCCATTTTTTTGATAACGAATTGGGAGGGTCGGCACATGGAATTTCGGGGGAAGGACTGACCGATTTCGGCCAGACTGTAATCAAAGAGATGAATCGTCTGGAAATGATTATCGACTTGGCCCATGTATCCCCTCAAATGATCAATGACATACTTGACCTAAGTACAAAACCGACGGTGGTATCACATACGGGCGTAAAAGGAACCAAAGACAGTCCCCGTAATCTATCGGATGCACAGATCAAGCGAATTGCGGCATCCAACGGTCTTATCGGTATCGGTTTTTTCAAAGGTGCTATTGAAGGAGAGGTCAAAGACATCGTGGCGGCGATAAAATATGTACGCGACCTTGTAGGTATCGAACATGTCGCACTAGGTTCCGACTTTGAAGGAGCGGCCACAACGCCTATCGATGTAACCGGATTACCTTTAATCGTACAGGAACTTGTTGATCAAGGGTTTTCCGAGATAGAGATCCGAGCTATTATGGGCGGTACTATAAAACGTTTTCTACTGGAGCAATTGCCAAAAGATTAAGAGTCTATTAGGCACTTTATCATTGATCAAGAAAGCTACAGAACGGGGCGTAAAATTTCAAAACAACTTAGCGTAAATTAAAGCAAGAATACACGATTGCCTTATTCTACATTTCAACTTTGCCTTAACACTAATCCTTAATGAGCCATAGCTCCGAGACTTGCGAGCCCCGCTCCCCTTCCCCACACGTCCATTTTAATTCTAACACGCCATCGTTAATTGCTGCGGAAGGAATCTTGAATTCGTAAAAAGGTTGTATTCCTGTTTCGATGAAATCGTGAATTGGAATGGTATCCGCCGTCATTTTCATGCGCGAACGGAAACGCCCCGTATAGGCAACACGCACCGTGTAGGAGCCTTGGGGGTCTAAATTGTTATAAACCATTTTCAACGGTTCGTCGTAAAGGGTAGTAACTTGGTTCATCCACGATAACGGAACGGATTGCCCGTCGAAACCTTTGGCAGTTATTTCGTGTACCCATTCTTCGCCTTGCAACCCGACGCCAAAACTAACACGCGCGGAGGCAAGGTTTCCGGGGTCTTCTTCTTGGCTTAATTCTGAAACCACTTTTCCCCAACTATTCGGTGCCCCAAAATTGTCGTAGAAACCCCCGGGCCCAGGATTCGTACGTTGGAGCATTTCATCGATTTTTTGCAGGCGTTCGTTTTCGTCAGCACTTTTCTCGATGGCCGAAAGTTGATCGAGCAGCCACAGGGCATCATTCAAAGGCAAATCAATATTATCTATAAAATTACCACGCCCATCGGCTGCAAAATGTTTCTCAACGGTCAATTGGGCACCGATACTTTCGAACAATGCATCGGCCAATTCAAGGCATCGTTCTTTCCATGACGCCATAATCGGTATTTTCCAAGCCATTGACAAAATTTCCTTTGCTTTTTTGATGGCAGTCAATGAACCTTCTTCCTTAGCCGATAACAATAGTTCCCGTGCCTTCTGCTCCAATTCGGTCTCGTAGACCAATCTTCTGTATTGATAGGCATCAAAATATGCCCTAATCAACCCCATTTGAAAACGGAAATTATCGCGTACTTCCTTTGGAGCACTTTTTTCCATTTCCTGCCATTGTTGTAGTGTGCGCAATACACCCTCATTGGTAAGCAAGGGACCTTGGATATTCTTTTCCAAAGCCAGCATTCCTTGTGCCACCTCTTCGGCATAACCATGTCCGATAAAATATCGTGCATAATCCCGGAGTGTTTCTATAACTTGGGTTTCCGGATTCCAGTCCTGATCGCTCCAGATGATTTTATTGACATCGTCATTAGTGCCTTCGGAATAGCTTATACTTCCCTGGGCGTACTCGTCAAAGGCGTTATGAATCATTTTTTCATCGGCCGGCCGAGGGTTGATACACTCGCGCCCCAAAGTTATGGCGTAGGCCAGGTCCCATTTGGGAACGGGATATTGGCTGCTCAAACTATGCGTGATATCCGGATACCTCCGAATCGGGATATTTGGATTGACGATTTTCCTTATTTTTTGAATCGGTGTTTTTATCCACGGGCCGAAAACAATTCCGCCAAACCAGGAATATTCTTTGTTGACATGACCGTAGAAGGCGTCGTACCATGCTTTCGTAGGTCTAAAAACTTGAGGGGAAACCCAGATTTTTGCCTTGGGATGGTATTTATGTAATACTTCCGCTTCCCGTTTAAGCCAATCGAAAAGCACATCGGGTTCCAAATCCCCAGGATCACCGCCGGGCACAAAAAGTGCATCAAGCCGAGGCAGGGCCTTAAAAATCTTGTGACGTTCCTCAATTTCTACCTTGAGGGAATCGGGATCAGTATAATTGCTTCCCATATTGGGATACCACATCCAGACGTCCATTCCATAGCTATCGCAAATCTTTGATTGCTCCGCAATCATATCGATTGCCGGCCTTTTCATGTGTACATTAGTAAAATCATCATCCGTTCGGGGCGGCATAATCTCTATACTGTTTGCCCCGAAAACTGCAAGGTCGCGTATGTAGCTATCGAATTGCTGTGCCGACCAAGCGTCGTATGAATTGGTCTTGGGGCGGTAACCCAATTGATGCCCCCGAATCCGATATTTGGGTGAAGAGGCCATGTTTAAATCTTGGGGTAAAAGAAGCTGGCCCGATGTCATGTCCATTTTCCGTAGCAATTTTCCAATACCATACAATACACCCCGGGAGTCTTTGCCAACGACCAAAACAGCGTTCGATTTCTCAAGAACGGCAATTTTGTAACCTTCATTTTCTATAGCTGGCATACTTTCGATATGGTTTCGGTATGCCTTGGGAAATTTTCCCAAACGCCCTTCAAGCCCAATTGCAATTAGGGTCTGTGAATCGTTTAGCCATTTTTTACCTACTGACAGTTCGATATGGCATCTTTTCTCAATTTCCTCCCGCAGGACAGAAATTGAGTTGAGCACCAATCGATCTTTCGTCTCAAAGCAAATAATTTTTGATTTACTAAGATCAATGGTTTGTGCAAAAGCCTTGGATGGCAGCAAAACAAGTAAACAGATAGGTAATAAAATCTGCTTGGTAAGACCTTTCATTTGGTTATTTATTAGATGGCCGGATTGGTATCTTCATTGTGCTTTATAATATCTCCTACAGCATTCTTAATTTTACCGATATCCTCAATGAGTTTTTGACTGAAAAGAAACATATCGGAGCTGTGCAATACCATGTTCGTGCCTTCCTTCATCCATTTGACCTGTCGATCGGTACCGGCCGGAAAATGGATTCCGGCCGCTAGATTTTTACTTCTTGCTTTACCAATAATCTCCTTGACCACTTTCTCGAAATCAGGATGATCATATTGCTCGGGAAATCCCATATTTATGGTCAGGTCGTGCGGGCCTATTATAACCCCATCCAACCCCGGAACATTTAGCAGTGCGTCAAGGTTCTCAACTGCCGCAATACTTTCAATATTTACCATACACAAACTGCCGGTATTATACTTTTCGAGATAGGTTTTGAGTTCCTGACCCAAAACCTCATTACCGTTGAGAACGTTTTGCAAACGCTCTCCCTTTAAGGGGCGATATTTGGTAGCGCCTACCAGTTCACGTATCTGATCAACACTTTCAATATAAGGGGCGACAACGCCAACGGCACCAGCATCTTTGGCCATACAGGCCAAGTAAGGATCCGGGCTCGATATACGCACGATAGGGGTTATGCCCTTGGCAGTATATAACTGACATAGAAAACACAGCTCGGTCCGGTCCAAAGGGATATGCTCGGTGTCTAAAAAGACAAAATCCAATACAGAGGTACTAACCGCTTTCGACCAAAGTGGCGAAGTAGAAACAATACACGTACCGTAAACGGTATCTCCTTTTTTTAACTTTTGTAAAATACTATCTGCCATGGTTTTAGATGAAATAAGAGACTATTAGACCTCCCTGCAAAATAAGGGTCCGTGTTGAAATATATCGCTTTTTAAGAGGTCAGTAGCTCAATGCATATTAAAAATTTATCCTTTTAGCCTACTATTCTTGGCGCTATGATATATTGAAAATTTTAAAGCTTCCGAAAAGACCACTCCGCCTTGCCATGCTAAAGCTCGCCCACAGCTAATCGCTGTGTCGCTCCTTGAAAATAAGGGGAGGGTCCTGTCGAGTATCATTTTCACCGACCAAATAGTGTAAAGAATATACTGTTATCCTAGCATACTAATATTAAGTACTCATATTAAATTGACAACTTCCCCGGTTTTTGCAGATTCGTAAGCAGCATCCACAATATCGAGTACAATCTGACCTTCCGATAAACCAGGACTCGGTCTTTCGTTATTTTTTATGGATGTTACAAAATGTTCCATTTGCCGGGTATAGATGACTTGATCACAATGTTCTTCTCTTTTGGGAAGTTCGGGTACAATCTTCTCGAACAAATCCTCTCCTTTTGTTATTTTCAGAAAGGTCGGGAACAAGCTTGCGTATCCCTTGGTCCCGAAAATCCCGGCACTGGCCTCGGGGCCATCCATATGTGGATGCCACCAGCCACTTTCGATAATACTTTCCGTTCCGTTATCCCACGTGATGACCAAAATCCCCGTATCATCTACATCATAATCCCCAAAATTCGTTGCAATTCTCGCGTATACTTTTATGGGTTTAGGGTCTCCAAGCAGATATCTTATGGAATCAATAGCATGAACGCCCATGTCCGCTAGTGCTCCACCGCCAGCCAGTTCTTTTTTCGTAAACCATCCTGAAGGACCCCAATTTTCATGAATGCCATATCCCTTTGTCTTGAAAACCCTTCCGAGTTCTCCGGAAGCGATACTATCCTTTATATAATTGGTATCCGTATCGAATCGCCACATGTGGCCCACCATAACCAATTGATCATATTCCTTAGAAACCTCCTCGATTTGCCTTCCCTCTTCGGCATTCATAGCCATGGGTTTTTCTAGAAAGACGGCTTTCCCGCTTTTTAGAAGATCTATTGCATAAGGTGCATGAAATTGGTTCGGTGTAGAGATTATAACACCATCAATAGTATGGTTTTCCACAACTTCTATAACATCGGTATAGGCGTTTTTAATACCGTGCCGTAAGGCAAATTTTTCTGCACTATCGCTTGTTTTAGCCACAACGGCCACAACTTCAACTTCTGGAATACTCTTAAGGCCGCGCGCATGATAATCGGCGATATAACCCGCGCCTACCAACGCTATTTTTATAGTCTTCATTTAATTGTTTTCATTTTAACGCTCATTTTTTTCGAAGTGCCATATAGCTATCAAAAGCACGAACCATTATCACCAAATCGTCAGTAAAAATAAAATCGACCCCAAGATCTAGCAACTCACCAATTTCTTGCGGCTCATTGGCCTGGACATAATTTATATGGATGCCATTTTTCTTTAAATATTCAACATCCCTTTTTAAAAATTCGTTATTTCGACGTTTTCTCAACTGAATAAAAGGATACCTTTTTGCTATTGTCCTATCAATATATTTTAAGCGGGACGATAAGCGTTGCATATTACAAATCTTGATTTTTGAACTAACTTGCTGAACACCTTTGGCTGCTTTCTTTTTACAAGCAATGATTGCTTGATGAGTTCTATTTTCCGAAACAACCAACTTTGCTGTTTCAATTCCCAATTTTTTATTTCCTTTTAAATGGATGTTAAGCCATATAGTTGGAGGCATTATTTGAAGTACTTCTTTCAGGGTTGGTGCTTTTTCACCAGCATACTTTTCAGATTTCCATGAGCCTGCATCAAGATTTCGTATTTCATCTAATGTTAACCTTCTTACCCTGCCTGATCCATTTGTTGTACTATCAACTTTAGCATCATGCATTATCACAAGCTTATCATCTTTTGTCAATTGTACATCAAATTCAATCATTTGTACACCCAATCGTATAGCTTCTTTGAAAGCTGCAATTGTATTTTCAGGGTGCGTTTGCATTGCACCACGATGCGCACAAATGCCTTGGAGCGGCAAGTCAGGCAAAGCTTCCGATTGACCTATAGCAGATAAGCTCAGAAAGAGAAGGGAAAATAACACTAATACATTTCTACAAAAACTTACCTTCTTTTTCATCAATTTTGGACCATTAATTCTTCCGCTTGTTTATATATTCTCTGAATGGCAGTTGCGATTAAATCCATATCCGCCTTGGTTCCCAATAGAATTTTGTGGTGCAAACAGACGGACTCCTTTTCAAAAATGCGTTCACATACCGGTAACTTAAATCTTGTAGGATCAATAGCTGCCCAATATGTTTCGTTCAATTTATGTCGTGCCGGTTTGGTATGTGGTACGTACAGCGTGCAGTTGTTCAAAGGCTCGTAACAGGCATCTACGATGATGCCCAATTCAGCTTCCAAGGCACTCCTGAATTTCTTGACAGCCAACCCCTTAAACTTATTTTTATCGTACCTAAAAGCATAATTAAAATATGCTTTTTTGGTTTCTCTAGCATCTCTTTTTAAAGGGACTACACCAGGAATCTCTTTTAAAAGTCCGTTTAAATACGCTCCGTTTGCATCTCTAGTTGCATTCTGTGTTGGCAACCTTTTCAAACCTTCTACTAAAATAGCCGCTTGAAACTCGGTAATTCTTAAGTTTCCCGATTGGATGAAATTACCGTCGTCGCCATAGTCCCCGATACCCTTATCTGCCCCAATGAGTGAATCTCCTTCAGGTCTGCGACCACAGTTTCTAAGGGCATCCAATTTTTCCGCTAAATCGGAATCATCTGTAGTCATAGAACCACCCTCACCAGCAGTCAGGTGTTTTGACAATTGAAAACTAAAGCTACCGACATCGCCAATGCTCCCGGCTCTTTTTCCCTTCCATTCTCCCCCATGTTTATGTGCACAATCTTCAATTACATGTAATTTGTGTTTCTCCGCGATTCCCATTATGGCATCCATATCGGCAAAAGCACCATACAAATGAACCACCATTATCGCCTTTGTTTTGGGCGTAATCGCTTTTTCAATCTCTAACGGGTCAATACACCATGTATCTTCAAGAACATCGACCAAAATCGGGGTCGCATTTACATCGATGACCGTGGCAGCCGTGGCTTGCCAAGTGATACCGGGAACAATGACCTCATCACCAACCCCTATGCCCATTGCTTCTAAGGCAAGCTGCATGGTAACCGTACCATTAACAGTGCAAATGGAATATTTTGTACCCGTAAACTCGGCAAAAAGCCGATTGAATTCAGTTTCTTTTGGGCCGTTATACGACCAAACGCCACTGTTCAAGACTTCAATCAGGGCCACTTCTTCTTCCTTTCCCCAAACAGGCCATTTTGGCCACGGATTTATGGTCGTATCACGGCAGGGCTTCCCGCCCTGTATCGCTAATTTTTTCATAACTAATTTTATTTAAATTCCAGCCATCCACTTTTAGTTCCGGTACGGCGACACTTTTAAAGGTGACCCGCAAACTTCTTTTTTCGCTTGGCAATAAGCTGATGAAATTATCCTCCCAAAAAATAGGAAGTATGACTTCGCCTGTTCCCTTTTCAACTATATTAAGGTTAATCAAAAAAGCGATAGTATCGCAGGTGTTTTCTACTTGTGTAGTTATAGTCTGTTCGTTCCCAAATTTTTCATGATGATAAGCCATAGCCAAATCGATTTTTGGAAGGGAATCGATCAACTTCAAATCTGCATATTCCTTACTCGGGGTATGATAAGCGAATTCGCCCAAATCTGTCTCGTAGTCCAAAATTTCCTCTTGAGTGGACAGCCAATAAAAATTATTGCCAATTTCCTTTTCCCTACTATCCAAAAGGCGCAGGTCTATAAAATATGTTGTCGAAAGGTTTTTTAACTCCTGCACTTTAAATATAGAAATAGAACTATCAGGGAGTGCGTCGAAAGAAACATTCTCTTCTAAAAGTAATACGGACTTAATATCGTAAACCCGGATCCGTGCTTTCAGGTTTTTAACTTCATGAAGATAGTCGTTGATCGCATAAATCTTATGATTACCATAGTTATAAATCAAATGCAAGGGCGAACAGGCTTTCTGCGTGGCATAAAAAGCAGCTGTAGGCATCAAATAATAGTCGTACAATTGCCAGTACATTTTAGGCCATGCCGCATTCAACATCCATTGGATAACCCCAGTGGACCTTTTCTTATAAACCTGAAATGCTTCGAACATGGGCCGCATCAATTCATAGTTCATCGCCTGAGCCCTTTTATTGAATGCTACTATGGAATCCGGTTTGCCATAACGTTGATCGATAGCTTCACTAAAACGACTAAGGTCTGAAAACTCGTATCGCCCGCAATGGTAGTTCCAAATTTCGTTGATCGGCCATAATTTATCTTCAGGAATAAATTTTCTCAAACTTTCCAACTGGGGAATTTGAGCTCCTGGACCGGTTTCTGTATTGAATCCGTAAGCACCTCCGAAATTTGTATCGGTAAACCAATATACCGGGGCGGTATAGGCATAAGGCCCCAACATCTTCACCCCTGACGAACCACTGATCTCGCTTATGACATCTTCGCTGCCGATAACGTGTTGGTCGCTACCAACACCGCCAGTAGAATTCAAATAGGGCCGTGTCGGGTCATATTCGGCAAACGTTTCAATATATTTTTGCTCTAAAGCAGTAATCGGTACCTTATCGCTAGCGACCGTCCAAACAAATATGCTAGGGTGGTTACGCAGCCATATGATTTGCTCTTCCCATGCTTTGGCAACGTGATCTACATGTTCTGGCCTGTAAACCCCACCGAATCGCTCGTCGACCAGTACGCCCATGTGAATCTCATGTTCCCAATGGCAGCTCCAACCGACCATGAGCAAAATACCATGTTCATCGCATAAATCATATAATTTATGATTTTTTCCCCAGATGCCTTCCAACCGAATACAATTCAGATTCATCTGTTTCACATAGTTGACCTGAGCCTCTATACTTTCATCGGTATCCATTAGAAGCAGATCATCCGTCCACCCTGCACCTTTGATCAGCACTTTTTGGCCATTTATTTTAAATCCGCGATGGATGTCGTTCAACCAATAATCCTCCACTTGGCGAATACCCAACCTAGTATGCTCGCTACTTGAAATTTGGCCTTCTATCTCGAACTCCAATTCCAATTCGTAAAGTTCAGGTTTTCCTAAATTGATTGGCCACCAAAGTCTTGGGTTGTCGAATACTAATTGCGGAAAATCTTCAGCCGTAAATTCGACCCGTTTGTTACCGTTTGCAAGAATAGTTACCTCCTTCTCAAACACACTATCCGCTATTGTTCCCCTTAGAATACCGGCAACAGGTTTTTGAGTGTCATTTTTCAATTCTGCGGAAACTATTAAATCTGCCTTCTTTAAAGTCTTCAGATCTACTTTGGTCTTTACAAACGGATTTTCAATTCGTACTCCTTGATGAAGTTCTAGGGTTACAGGCCTGAAAATACCCATATTACCATCTGGTGGAGAGGGGTTCCAATCAACAAAACCAGTACTGAAATCCCCAGGCTTTGGTGGAATAACTTCAATGGCCAGCATGTTTTTGCCTACAACAATATGCTCGCTTACATTAAATGAGGTACGGCGATAAGCACCATTGATAGTTTTGACATCCGTTATTTGTTTTCCATTTAGCCAAACGTTCGCTTTGTAGTTTATTCCATCAAAATATAATGCAGCCGATTTTTGGGATTGCAAATCGTCAAGTGTAAAATGGGTCGCGTACCACCAAGGCACTTCAAATAATTCGTTCGAAATCGTTTTTAAGTTCTCTCCGAAATAAGGGTTCTCAACTATTTCATTGGCGACCAACGTGCCAAGAACAGTTGCTGGAACACATGTGGGAATCCATGTAATTTTGTTGTGGTCGTTAGTTGAAATAACGGCTCCATTTTCCAAAATATTCTTTGAAGATTGTATTTTCCAATTATCCGATAGACACATCTTGAAGCTTTTCGTCATATCTAAGCTATTATTTTGCTTCTTTGTGTTTGTGTCTTTTAAGTGTTCTTTTTGACTTCCACATCATACCTCCGCCTATAATCATCAGGACAAGACCCGCAACCAAATCGGTCATTTGTTGAATGAATGTTTGAGTAAAAGCCATGGCTATGGTTATGATAATACCAAATACGAATATGAAAAAACCCAAGGCTTGGTTTATTTGCGCCGTTTTAATTTTAGCACTACGATCTGAGTCGTTCATAATCATAAAGTTTAGGTTTAAAATTGGTAGTAAACGGTTGCCAAAATAGTCAATACGGCCACGGACCAAAGTTTTAGATTGTTCCACCAGTGACGGTCCTCTTTTTTGATGCCTTCATATACATAATCATTGGGCAGCATTAGAACCAATACTCCAATGACAAAATAGAGGCCAAAAAATATCATTTTTGCCGTTTCTTGTGAAACTCCCGAAAGCCAATCAAAATTCAACATAGTACTATGTTTTACTTTTAGTCAAAATTTTTGAACTGAACACCAAGCCCTCCAATTCAGCCGCTGTATGTTTTTTGGTCAGCAGGCTTACTACGATATTAATAATAAAGCCGAGCAGAAAAGACCACCATGAAATATATAAAAAAGGATCTTCAATGGCAAAGAAATCCGATTTGAACACGTTGAGAAAAATAGCGAAACCAATACCGATGACCAATGCGGACAGACCTCCCCATTGCGTCGTACGTTTCCAGAAGATACCGAGGAGCAGAATGGCGAACAAAGGCCCTTGAAAATAAGACATAAATGTCTGTATGGCAACATAGACCCCTGGAAAATCACTACTAATGGGTGCTGTTGCCACACCTATACCAAGCAGCACCAAAGTAGTCATTTGGCCTACCTTTAAGTAATGCCTGTCGTCTGCGTTCTTTTTAATGAAAGGTTCATAAATATCTTTGGTAAATAAGGTAGCCGTGGAATTTAGCAAGGAATCGACGCTCGACATCAAACCAGCAAAAAATGCGGCGAACATGAGGCCTACCAAACCCGGAGGCAATATACTCTTAATCATCATCGGAAGTGCCTGATCCCCATCAGCCAGATCAGGATGAACCACAACTGCCATGAGACCGGGAAACAAGACCAATATGGGAATAAACATTTTCAGGGCCGAACCAAAGATCATGCTTGCTTTAGCATGCCATTCGTTTTTGGCCGTTAGACAACGTTGTACGATAGACTGGTTACCAATCATATAAGCGTTCGACATTACAAAAGTAAGTCCGAATAAAATTCCAGTCCATGGAAAGGGCGATTTAGTATCAACGGGTTGAATTATGTCAAAATGACTTTGGTATTCAGGGCCCATCGTACCGATTTTTTCTACCATGTTTTCCCATCCACCAACTGCATCAAGACTAAGAAATACCAAGGCAAAGCCGCCGATGAACATTATGATCATTTGGACTACGTCTGTCATGATTACCGCAGTAATTCCACCAAAATAAGTATATAGGCCGACAACGCCAGCGGTAGACATAATAGATATCCATATAGGCCAACCCATCAGTACATTTAATAGAACCGCACTTGCCCAAAATAATACTCCTAGGTCAAGGGCAAAGAACAAGATCCAAGTGGCCGATGCAATGGTGCGTACCGATTGATTATATCGTCTACCCAGGTATTCGGGTATGGTGTACATACCTCCACGCCAGAAGTAGGGAATGAATATAAATGCGGCCAAGAGCATTGCCGGAACCGAACCTACCCAATCAAAATTACCTACCGCCACACCGTACCGATAAGCTTGCCCCGAAACTCCGACAAAATCCAAAGCCCCGATATCGGAAACTACAATTGACATACCTATTGCCCAAAACGGGAGACTTCTACCGCCTAGAAAATAGTCTTCAGAACTACTAACAAACTTTTTAAAATAAAGACCTAGTAATAGCATTCCGACGATATATGCTATAACAATAAAATAATCGATTCCTGCTAACATACGCCCTTCTTAATTGTTGGATATACAAATTAAACTGAATAGGGAGTAATTGTTTTATTAAATCTTATTGTCTTTACATGGTATATCAACCTAAGTATAAGTTTTTAATCTGATTTTATACAAAAAAGGTCAAAATTCATGACTTGTTGAAAAATATCTCCGAAGACATTCCTCGTTACCTAAACAAAAATATACGGATACGGTCCCTTTTTCAACTCTAGAATAAACGACAAGAAGTTCAGGAAAGGAATTCGATCAATAATATTGATACACCGAACAATTAGCTTCTTATGAATTTCATTACCACTTAAATAGTTTAGACGCCATCTTTATAATTTAACCAAAGGTCAACTGCATTAAAGTTTTTTACCAAAAACTAACGTTATTTTAACCTTAAATTCATTTTTAATTTACATTACTGGAATTTGGGATAAAATATTATAGATAACTAACAATATACTTTATGTTTTGACAAAAATTTTAAAATAGATTTGTTACGAACTAACCAAATAACCAAACAGTTTTAAAATCAATATACACCATGAAAAAAAGAAACTTAAGATTTTTGACGCTCTTTTTGTTCAGTATGTTCGTGGCCAATATCTATGCCCAACAGCAGGTAACTGGAGTTGTTAATGACGTTGCAGGAGATTTATTGCCAGGAGTAACGGTTATAGTAAAAGGAACGCTTACAGGTGTAACTACAGATTTTGACGGAAACTATAGTATTTCCGTTCCAAGTAGTACATCGGTACTTGTGTTTTCGTATTTGGGTATGTCAACACAAGAAGTAACCGTGGGAAATCAATCCACTATTAATGTTTCCATGGAAACTTCATCGGAAGAATTAGATGAAGTTGTGGTTACCGCACTTGGTATTTCAAGGGAAAAGAAATCGCTGGGCTATTCGGTTAGCGAAATAGATGGCGACGCAATAGATAATGTACCACAAGAAAATGTCTTGAATGCTCTTGCAGGCAAGGTCTCAGGGGTAGCGATCAACAATACAGGCTCCCCAGGATCTTCCGTTAGCATGGTTATTCGGGGATCGACATCGCTTTCTAGTGATAACCAACCATTATTTGTAATTGACGGCGTACCAGTTTTCAATACGTTGAACAATATCGGAGGGGTCGGGCGAGACAACAGGGTCGATTACGGAAATGCCATTTCCGATATAAACAGCGATGACATTGCGAGTATGACGGTATTGAAAGGTGCCAGTGCAGCGGCACTTTATGGATCAAGGGCGGGCAATGGCGTCGTTTTGATTACCACAAAATCGGGAAAGGCCAGAAAAGGATTGGGAGTTACCATAAATTCAAGTACCGTTTTTGACATTCCGTACCGCTATTTGGATACGCATACGAAATATGCTGCCGGTTCTAGACCCTATACCCCAGATAACTTTCCTACCAACACCTATGGTCAAATTCAGATAAGCGAAACTGCATCGGCCTGGGCAGGTCCTGCCTTGAATCAGGGAATCAATGCTATTCACTGGCCATACACAGCCCAAGAATTGGAAAGTGGAATACCAGTTGCCAGAGAACTAAGGTCACATAACAACGCTAGAAACTTTTTCAATACGGCCATTACCACGACCAACAATATTTCGATACAAGACAATACCGAAAAGCTAAACTATCGCCTTTCATACAATAATCTAAAAAACAAGGGGTTTATTCCCAATACCGATTTAAACAAGCACAGTATCAATCTGAATTCTTCTTTAAAATTGAACAATGCTATTACGATAAGTTCTAGTTTGAATTATACGAAAACCTATGCTGACAACCGACCAGCTGGTAACCGTGGTGCAAACCCTATACAGGCGATGTACGAACTAGCTCCACATATCGATGTTCGAGATCTTGAACAGTATTGGTTGCCGGGCTATGAGGGACTTTTTCAGAACTCTCCTTTCGAGTTTGGCGATGACCCCACCGAGACCGAATGGAACAATCCGTATTACTTGGCCAACGAAGTGAACAATGGATTCACAAGAAACCGTTTTTACGGAAACGTAAGGGCCGATTGGCAGATTACCGATGACTTCTCAGCCATGGTACGCTACAATTTTGATGAGATCAACGAACAACGTGAGACGAAAATATCGAACGGTTACACCAAAGAAATCAATGGTGCATACGGTATCACGGATATTTTTCGTAACGAAATCAATGTTGATTTTTTATTGACTTACAAGAAGAAATTCGATAATTGGGACTTTAGTGTATCGGCAGGTGGTAACCAGCGGAAATTCAGTGGGACTACGGTAAGTAACTCCACTATAGATAGAGGGCAAGGACTGTTAACCCCTAATTTGTTTACCTTGAGCAATATTGCACCTAGCAATTTAGACTATCAGTCTAATATACAGGAAAAGAAAGTCAATAGTCTATATGGCCTGGCGAGTATAGGATTTAAGGATATGTTCTATTTAGATGTAACCGGTAGAAACGATTGGTCAAGCACCTTACCCGATAGTAACAACTCTTATTTCTATCCCTCAGTATCGGGAAGTCTATTACTCAACAATGTCTTTAATATGGGTAATCAAGTGTCATTGGTCAAACTTAGGGCCGGTTATGCAGAGGTGGGCAACGATACGGACCCCTATAATTTGGAGCCCGTTTTGAATAGTGGTGGTTCTTGGGGCAATGCCTCCTTACTTTCAGTGCCCAATGAACTATTAAACGCCGAGTTAAAACCAGAATCGCAAAGTTCTTGGGAAGCGGGTGCCGATTTGGCTTTCTTTCGTAATCGGCTACGCTTAGACGTTACCTATTACGAAAGTGATAACAGAGATCAGATATTTCCGGTAAACAATCCGATTTCCTCAGGGTATTCTACTAAGTTCATCAATGCCGGATTACTTTCAAGCAAAGGAGTGGAGGCCGGTCTAAGTGGTACTATTTTGGCCAGTAATGATTGGAACTGGGACATGAGCTTTGTCTACACCAAAAACCGCACCCGGGTAATAGAATTAGCCGACGGCATGAGTTCGATTACTTTATGGACCGATGCCAAGGGAGGGGCCATCACATGGCTTGGTGAAGAAATCGGTAATATTGTCGACCGCGAGTTAGTACGCGTCGACGACCCTAATTCACCTTATCACGGCTATCCTATTATAGACGACGAAGGTTTCGAAAACAGCGATAGAACTTTGGAAGACGAAGATGGCAATCGCGTTGCGCCCGTTATCGGAAATTTCAATCCTGATTTTAACATCGGTATGACCACTACAGTTTCCTATAAAAATTGGTCGCTTTCCATGAATTTCGATTGGCGCAAAGGCGGTCAATTCGTTTCACAGACCCACCGCTATGGCGAATCGGATATGCATACACAACGCTGGTTAGATAAATTACACAATCTGAACGCCGTGGGTGATATTCCAGGCTATTTAAAAGAAAATGAAGATCAGTTTTTATCGCCAGATAGTGATGAATTTTACATTTTAGTAGGTGGGCCTACTGCAGAAGAAGGTGGCTTTCCGGTCGATGATGGAGGCATAACCTTAAACGACGGGGTCTTTATGCCAGGGGTTCAAGGGGAATATGACGACAATGGAAATTTTGTAGCGACCGCTGAAAACCTAGGCGGTGAGGGTACGGTATACACGCGTTATCAAGACCACTATGGTTGGGATTTTACCCGAACATCGCTATTTGATTCCGACTTTTTGAAACTGCGTGAAATATCGCTGTCCTATTCCGTGCCATCGAAAAGTTTAAAGCAAATCGGTATTCAGAACATGTCCATTTCACTTTTCAGTAGAAACCTGATTCTTTGGACCAAGGCCGATATCGGTATCGATCCCGAAATGGCCTTTCAGCCAGAATCGAGTACCCAAGGCAGAAGTGGTATACAGTTTAAACAAGGTATCGAACGTTTTAACGTCAATCCTTGGGCAGTACCGATAGGCTTTAAATTAAACTTAAGTTTCTAAGTAGATCACAATGCACAAATACAATACAACTATGCAAACGATAAAAAAAATATTTAAGGGTGTCTTGGCAGTATCGGTCTTTATGGTGCTTTCGTGTGACAATGATATTACCGACGTAAACGTAAACCCGAACGGTGTAAATTTAGATGAGGCCAACCCAAGTTTCCTGCTTAGCGACGTGATGGCAAAAACTGTTAAGGACATTGGGGACAAAGGATTCGCCGAACCCTTGGCCGCTTTTGTCCAGTACATTCAAAAAGATTCTTGGGGTAACAACGAGTACGATTGGGAAGGTAGTGGTTGGGATACCTATTACAACAATCTTAGGACTGCCGATTTGGCTTATGAACGTTCAGTTGAACTTGACATGAAATTCCATCAAGCCGTGGCCATGATTATGAAGGCACATCAGTTCGGCATGTTGACCGACTTTTATGGAGACGTGCCCTATTCGGAAGCATTGCGCGGTGATACCGATGTTGATTTGCCCAAATACGACTCACAAGAATCAATATATAAGGCGGTGATTGCCGATTTTGAAGCTGCTTCCGCCCTTTTGTCAAGCAATCAGGGACAACTTGAAGTATTCATTCCCGCTCAAGACCTCTATTTCGGAGGAGATTCCGAAAAATGGATCAAGTACGCCAACTCCTTGGCCCTAAGGTATTACATGCGGCTTTCTGAAAAAGACCCGTCATATGCAGGTGCCGGGGTACAAAAGACCTTGGCCAAACCATTGATAGATAGTGTCGATGAAGAGTGTGCAGTGCCCTATGTTGGGGTAAGCCCAGATGATTCGCAGCCCAGTAATGGCCAACAGGGCAGCCCTTCAGCTTTCACTCGGGTAAAGCCATGTGCGACATTGACCAATAAATTAGGTGATTTGAACGACCCAAGACGAGATATTTGGTTCGCACCGGTAGCTATTCCTATTAAAGTAGTTCCAGCAGTCGAAGTACCTGGTGGAGGTGACGATGTCGTAGTCGATGGCGTACGCTATATCAACGAAGCGACATTAGCAGATAATTTTACGATTTATAATCCCGAAACTTGGTTTCAAGATCGATTAGACGGTCTGACCATGGTAGATACCAGTTCAGTTTATGTCGGCATACCAGTATCGAATCAAGGTACTGAACCATACACGTATAACCTAAACCCACAGCCTACCCAAGGGGGTGGTAATGTGCACGTTTCAGAAATGAATGCACAATTTGATGAAGTATCGGGCCCGAATTTGAAATCTCGCATATTATCATATGCCGAAGTTAGCTTCTTAAAAGCTGAGGCCGCCCTGAAAGGATGGGGTTCCAATGCAGAGGAGCACTACACCAATGGTGTTCAGGCCTCATTCGATACTTGGGGCATCGGTGATCTTGCCGTGGATTACTTAGAAAATGATGGCGTGGCGTTCGATGGTTCTTTAGAACAGATAATGGAACAAAAATGGATAGCTAATTTCTCATCTTCATCAGAGGCTTATCTCGATTGGAGAAGAACGGGCTTACCCGATCTTATGACTGGCCCATTTGCCAGATCGGAAGTTATTCCAGTCCGTTTTGTGTACCCTGATAACGATCGAAATTTTAACCGTGATAATTACAATGCAGCTTTGGGAAGCCTAGAGGCTACAGAGTACACAGATGATGTGCCCGGTTATATTGAGAACGACACACCCTGGTCAAAACCTTGGGTATTGCAGGGCGTTACAAAACCTTGGTAATTTTTAAAAAAATGCTTACAAAAGCGTAATGCTACATTATATTATTTTGAGTTCGTTGAGTTAGTTGAAAAATACCCGGGGAAACTCGGGTATTTTTTTTAGATTAAAAAAGAGATGAATAGCAAGGCACTATTTTTACTATTGACCTTATTTATAATATCCTGTAATACGCAGGTGGGAAGTCGTGTGGATTTGTCACAGGCAACCCTTCTTATTTCTCCATCTATTAAAGCGTCTTTTCAAGAAACAGCAGCGAATATCTTGGTCGAGGAAATCGCAAAACGAACCGAACTGAAACTTGAACGGGCCGACACTTGGAATACGCGGACCGTAATTGCCCTACAGCTAGTTGACCAAAACGATTTGGTTGGTATACTCCCCCCTACACGCAATGATGAACATCCTGAGTACAGAAAGGAAGGTTATCGCCTAATGCACGAAAATAAGGATGGCAAGGATATTCTTTGGATTATCGCTGCTGACACAAGAGGGCTTCTTTATGGAATAGGCAAATTTTTGCGTACGGCCATAATGAAAGAAGGTCAACTATCCATAGCCAATACCATTGATGTTTCAGAATCGCCCGAATACGAACTTCGTGGACATCAATTTGGATACCGAAATACCGCTAATTCTTGGGATGCATGGTCGGTCGAACAATTCGACCAGCACTTTCGCGAGCAGGTACTTTTCGGCGCCAATAGCTTTGAGAATATTCCCTTTCAAGAGCCTAATTCAAGCTCCCATTTTAAGGTTCATCCACAAGAAATGGAAGTTGAACTCAGTAAAATCTGTGATAAGTACGAGGCCGATTATTGGGTGTGGACTCCGGCACCGCGTGATTTGACCAAAAAGAACGCACATGAAGAAGGTCTTGAACAGCAAGAGGCATTCTATGCACGTTGCCCGAGGCTGAATGGGGTATTTGTGCCCGGCGGCGATCCCGGCGACAACCATCCGTCTGATCTTATCCCTTATCTCGAAGATCTTTCGGTATTGCTTAAAAAGCATCATCCTACTGCTGGCATATGGGTTTCGTTACAGGGGTTTGAAAAAGAGAAGGTAGATTATTTTTTCAATTATCTTGAAGAACACAAACCTGATTGGCTCACAGGGTTAGTTTATGGGCCTAGCAGCCCCCCAATTGAACTGGAACGTAAGTTATTATCCGAAAAATACAAACATCGGTTTTATCCTGATATCACGCATACCGTTCGCTGCCACTATCCTGTGGAAAACTGGGATCAGGCTTTTGCGCTTACCTTGGGACGGGAACCATGCAACCCACAGCCCTTTCACTACGCCAAGCTCTTCAATCAGGATACAAAACATACCGATGGATTTATCACCTATTCAGATGGCTCTCATGATGATGTCAATAAAATAGTATGGAGTCAGTTGGGATGGAATCCGAACATGAATATCAATGAAACGATTTTAGAGTATTGTCGGTTTTTCTTCGGCTCCGAAGTGGCAAAAGAATCCGCCGAAGGCATACTTGCACTTGAGAAAAATTGGGAAGGACCTTTATTGGGCAATCCCATTGTTAAAGAGACTTTGGCGCTTTGGAAAAAGCTTGAACTCGAAAATCCTGAACTACAAGATAATTGGCGCTGGCAACAATTGGTGATGCGCGCTTATTATGATGCCTACATCCAAGACGGTTTAGCTTATGAAAAGCAGCTGGAAACGGAAGCCTATGAGATACTTGCCGGCGCAGAAACCCATGGGGCCAATAAAGCTATGAAAGAAGCGCTCGAGCACATGCAAAAAGCTGATAAAAAACTTGTTTCACAAGATTTAAAAAAGAAGGTATTTGAATATGCGGAAGCCTTGTTTGAATCTGTTGGAGCTCAAACAAGTGTTGCGAAATACGATGCCAGCGGCACCGAAAGAGGTGCTATTCTAGATTTGATCGACTACCCTTTGAACAACAGATGGTGGCTCGAAGATGAATTTAAGAAAATCAATAGTTTCAACACCGAAGATGAAAAATTGATAAGGTTGGAGTTCCTTAGCACCTACGAAAACCCGGGAGAAGGAAGCTTCTATGACAATATTTCAAGCGCCGATGCCAAACACGTGACCTCTAAAACTGATGATGCCATAGACTACTTATGGGAAAATGATGGCCTGAGCAGAAAGCGGCTCTCCACGCAACTATTTCAGTTTAGCCCTACTTTGCAATACGCTATGCTTGACTCGAATTCCGATTATACCATTCGCGTTTCCGGTTATGGGGAAGCGCTGCTGAGAGCAAATGGCAAGCGTTTAAAGTCTACCAAATATGAAAAAGGCTTTGAGCAATTCAAAGAATTTCCACTTCCTAAGAAACTAATACAAGATGGAAGATTAAAAATTACCTTCGACAAACCCGACGAAGAACATTTGAACTGGCGTCAGCAGTCCAGGGTGACCGATGTATGGTTGTTGAAGCAATAATCCGCAAATTAATGTTACAGTACCAAAGGCAGCTATTCTGAGATAAGATTTTGGGTAGGTATGCTGCCATTTAAAAAGTATAATCAGCCTCTGATAATCTGATTTCAAATCTTCGATGCTAGTTCTATTAAACATCGAAAAGCGAACTCATTAATTATACTGTCAAAATGAACTTTCAGGGCAATATTTTTTTACTTTGCTTAAAGTTGATATAAACGGCCGTTTGAATGTGCGGGATTGTCCCGGCCTCCATTACCCAAATATTAATAGGTTTTGCGTACAGAAAACTGTGCAGAGATACGGCTAACTTGAATCATTCTATTCGTTTTCCTTCGGTGGTGAATGATAGCCCCTGTTTACCATAGGTTGAGATCATGATGCCCTCAAAAAAAGGTTCTGTCGATTTTGGCTTTATTTTCCAATCGAAAATAAAATTGGCCCCGGTGCTGCCCGTTTTATCAACTTCTTCAATAACGATTTCCACGGTTTCCAAGGGAGCAAGATATATAGGTTTGTCAAAATAAGTGTGTATCGGTTTTGCACGGGTATCGAAATATTCGGCCTTGGTGATATATAGGGTGTCTTTTAGACCGATATTCCGTATACTGGCAGTTACGGTCAAATTATGCGTCTTGTGCTCTGAAAGGCTATAAATCTGTGAATATACCGAAAGATACGATTTACCGGATTCCAGCGAATCAAGACCGTTCAATTTAGCGGTTCTTTTTTCGAAATTTTCGTGATGGGGCGAATCTGTTGCATTTTTTTCTTGACAGGAACTTAGTAATAATCCTATCATAAATATAGAAATGATATACTTCATAGTGTGCTTTTTGATCGTTATGAATAGTTTTATTTCGAGAGCTAAAATAGTATTGTGATAATAAGTGTATGGACGTGATTCTTGTTTGCTAAAATCCTCGAATTCTTTTGCATTCAGTTTATCCGGAACGATACCGGGATATATTCACTCATAGTAACAGTTGGAAGGTTTACCCATTCTATAGGTATCTCCCGGCAAGAAATCGTTCAGAGGAATTTGGCTCTTCTCGATAGACAACATCCTAATGCGCTCATTTCCCGGAAATAATATAATTCGCTCTTTTTTCATAATCATAGTTTAAGAATTTACGCAGTGAGTACATCAAGGATTTCACAAATATAATAGTATTACTATTTCATTTTAATAGTTTAACTATTAATTATGAATAGCAATAGTTTCAAATATAATCTTATAATCTAATTTTACTCCAGAATTTAAAGACGGTCATTATGAGAAAAAAAGTTGTTACACTAGTAGGTTTGCTCGTCTTTTCAACAGCGGTACATGCCAAAGGGTACCACGCAGGAACCATTGAAATAGCCAAGAGCCAAATTCTTGTTGAAACCGTATTGACCGCGGAGGAACAAGTGGCCCTATCCCCGACCCAAGTACTCGAAAGCTTGAAGGCGGGAAACGAAAGATTTGTCAGTAGCAATCTCACGGCACGAGACCATTCCGTACAGATCAGAGAGACCGCGGACGCACAATTCCCGAAGGCGAAAGTGTTGCCCTGTGTGTATAGCAGGGTGCCTGGAGAGGATGTGTTCGACAAAGCTACCGGGGATATCTTCGTGGCTAGTGTGGCCGAAAATTTTATCAACGACGATATCTTGGGCAGTATGGAATTCGCGACTAAGGTCGCGGGCGCTAAGCTTATATTGGTAATGGGCCACAAAAATTGTAGGGCCATACACTCCGCAATCGACGGAGCTGAACTAGGGCACAGAACAGGAATGCTAAAAAAAATCAAACCTGCTATAAAGCAGTCGATAGTTATGGAATGGCCGAGCTATCGGCTGTGGTGCTAAGCGTATAAGCGGAATGTGTAATGCTGAACAAAAGGCCGTATATCGCAGATACCGTAATGATACTCAAGAATAGCCTATTAGGGATGGAGGAACACTCTAAAAAGAACAAAAAAAGCTCCGCGCACAAGGAATGGCAAGGAAGAATTTAAGGAGCATACAAAAAAACACTCTAAATCGATTGAGTTACGCCGCATCGACATATCCTAAATATGATGGTTGTTTATTTATTCAAGGAGGGTCGATGTGGCTTCTATTGGGGTCTCTTTTTATAAAAGAGACCCTTTTTTTTATTCCTTCAGTTACACCTTGTTCTCTCCAAATAAAAGGATATCGGTTTCTCGTAAAATCCAAATACAGGATTTGTATTTTTAAAAAATAGCACCCTATGTAGTTTATCCCATAAAGCAAGGGTCGTAAATCTAACAAAGAACAATTTATATTACATGGGTTCCATACAATACCCTTTAAACTTTTTTGGTAAGACCTAACCAAGGTAAAATCCACTTCGTTCAATTCTAAACATTCAACTACCTATGCTTAATCGGTCACGGCCATATAATGGTTCGCCCCGGTGTATCGTATCTCGAAGTCCGCTAGCGGTATGGCAAGACATATTCTCGGAAATACGAAAGTTATTTTTAGTCGCCCTTAGAGCTAGCCTTATGTTCTAGGGTCTTGTAATTTAGGGCATACACTCAGTTCAAAACTAGTATTACCATAGGGCGATTTCCTTTCGGAAATCGGTTATGAAGTTTTCTCGGCCCACGGTTTCGATTAAGGGAAATCGAAAACCGGTCCTAAAAATAATTAAGCTCTATCGACACGACAGACCGGCTGAGATATAATTCTTCCCAAGCCCCGTAATACTTTCGCTTTAAGGGATGTTCGTCAGTACTTCCGGTCAATTTAATGTATAAATTATATTAATGTACATCATAATTTATATAAATAATAATTAATGATTCATATATCGTAAATTTATAAAAAAGGAAATGAAATATTCATCTAAAATACACAGACTATGAAAACTATACTGTCACTTTTATTACTTCCGATTATGGTGCTTGCACAACCTTATGGTCAGCGTCAAAATGAATCCTTTGATATCGAATTTACCATGGATTTTGCTATGGAATCCATCCCAAGTGAGGAAATCGCTTTTCTGGAACTTGTAGATGGCACCATCGAATTTTTCATAACGGTAGAAGTATATGTTTGGGAAATGGGAATTGATCATGTCATACCTAAATTCACCAATAATGGGGCGATGGTCAACTCCCTACCCAAATATCTGAATACTTTTTCTTTGGCAGGGTGGCCTCCTATCGGAAAGGAAGACCAAAGACCACAAGAACTATTGAATCGTCAACTCGCCCTAAACGACCCTATGTTTCCGAAAGAAGACAGCTTGTTAGATAGGTTGCATCCCGTCAGGTACCAACAGAATAAATTGGCGGGTCCAGAAAACATGCCCGAAGGCTTTGGGCCACGAATCAAGTTTTGAATAAAAAAACCAACCGAAAATTGAAAATCCTTTTAAAAGTATAATCGAATACCAAAACATGTATTAAAATAAAAAAAAAGATGAAAAAGGAATTTTTAACATTGGGAGTGATAGTGCTATTATCCACCAGTTGTGCAGTAATAAGGCCCGGAGAGGCTGGCGTAAAACAACGTCTGGGTAAATTCGACAGTGAGGTTGCGACCCAGGGGGCAGTATTCTTCAACCCCCTGAATTCAAAAGTAGTAAAAGCGTCGGTACAGACGGAGAATCTTGAACTCTTTTTAAGTTTGCCGAGTAAAGAAGGACTTAGTGTAGAGTCAGAAATATCAATACTCTATCGTTTGGAGGCCGATCGGGTAGCCTCCGTTCTGCAAAGTATAGGCCCGAACTATCCAGGAATCATTACAAGTGTTTTTAGATCGGCCTCGGCGGATGTGTGCTCGAAATTTTTTGCTAAGGATATGCATTCGGGTATGCGTGCGGATATCGAGAAAGCGATAATGGTCGAAATGGCCGAGATCTTGGCTCCCCAAGGTATTATCATCGAGGCGGTTTTGATGAAGAGCATACGGCTCCCGAAGGGGCTGTCGACATCCATAGAACGAAAACTACAGGCTGAACAAGATGCTATGCGGTTGGTGTTCATTCTGGAACAGGCCAAATTAGAGGCCGACCGAAAGATCATCGAAGCTAAAGGTGAACGGGACGCTCAACAAATACTCTCCGAAGGCCTTACCGATAAACTTATTCAGATTAGAAGCATTGAGGCGTTTCGTGAACTTTCGCGCTCTCAGAACAGTAAGATCATCATTACGGACGGTAAAACACCTTTATTGATAGAATCTGGGACAAAATAAAAAGATACAAAAAATAACAATAGTTAAAGAGAAGGCATCGGCACTGAAATTTTGCCGGCCATACTAAAAATCATCACCGCCATAGGGGCAAGGCTTAAATTTGGGGAAGCGGATATCAGTGAACGTACCTGTCGGGCAATACCCCCCGGAATTGTCCTAATCTGACGGGAGACCGTACGAAGGAAAAAGGTATTCTTGAGAGCACCGATTACCGCTCCTCAAGGTGGTGTCAACAAAATACAAGTATGGCTAAGCGAAAATTCTTAGGGCTCTTTGCCAATGTGGGACAACGTAAAAAGATTTTACCCAGCTAGGTATACCAAGCATCTTGATGCGATATGCATAACGTGAAATTGCTAAAAATGAAATGCATCCGTAAACAAGATGTACGGTATCAAGAGACCGAAGACGTTGTGCAAGCCTAAAGCATACTAATAGAGCCAGATTCAAAAAAAAGGCGGCCGTTTTATATCAGGGCAATATTATGAGGTGAACAGATGGCAATGCCATCGCGTTTTCTATATAATTACCATAGATCAATCGAAAACACCTTAGATCGTTTACGTCGCTGTGGTAAAAATGGCCGATACTTCGGAGGCGTTCTATGTACTTGTAATACCAAATTTACAGCGAACATCTGTTTGCACTTTGGGATACTAACCCCTGCAGGCCTACCAAAACCACTCGAAGCCGATAATAATACTCGATTATCTGGTTCAGACTGATGCAGCAAGTAAATTTTCAAAACAGATCAAACCTCTAATTGGAACAATATTTTCATACCACACTAAAATACGCTCGTAAAACAATCGTTTTACAGGACTAAGACTTTATGGGGCTAAACGCTCCAATCTTCCAACAAAATATGGTCTTTTCGACCATTGATTTAATACCGGTAGCATTTTACGTGACAAAAATAAATTACCTTCGACAAGCCCGACGAAGATCATTTGAACTGGAGAAAACAGTCGCGTATAACCGATGTCCGGTTGTTGAAGCAATGATCGCCGTATTGATTTTACAGCACTACAAGTAGCAATCTTGAGATAAGGTGTTGGCTAGGTATTGCTGACATTTTAAAAAATATCACCAGCCTCGGATAATCTGATTTTCAAATCTTCGCTACTAGTTCGATTAAACCTGGAAAAGAGATTTTTAGCTTTTGAAATTTAATTATAACTTTATAAACTAAAGGATGTACAAATACATCGTTTACATGTATAATAGGGTGTATAACGATGTATTATACATCTATATAAACAAGTTGTACACAGTTTTGACTCGTCCTGAAATACGTATCACACAACAATAAATTCATCTATCATAACGCAATCTAAATACAAGACAACTTCAAGTAATGAATAGCATCACAAAAACAATACAAAAAGGTGAACTACTTTTAAGAGCGGGTGATATTGCTACTCATGGCTATAAAGTAACTAGTGGATGTCTTAAAAGTTATGTGTTAGACGAAGCAGGAAAAGAACATATTCTACAATTTGCACCAGAGGAATGGATAATTTCAGATTTAGATAGTTTAACCAATCAAATCCCTTCATTAATTTTCATTGAAGCTTGTGAAAATAGTGAAGTGTTAATGCTGCCAAAATCTAGTTATGAAGAACCCAACACATTAGATAGCAGCATATTAATTGACCATACAATTAAATTTCGCAATAATTTAATTGCAACTAATAAGCGAATCATTGGACTTTTAAGTGCAACGGCTGAGAAACGTTATAATGACTTTACAGAAACTTACCCTACTCTAGTGCAACGACTCCCCCAAAAACTAATTGCTTCATATATTGGTATAACACCACAATATTTGAGTGAGATAAGAGCTAAAATTGCAAAAAAG
>CAZRIE010000026.1:0-43401 GCA_964600075.1 uncultured Flavobacteriaceae bacterium | reverse complement strand
ATCGCTATTTTTATTGAAATTAAAGTTAGGTGTTTATCTACTGACCTCTAAACTTTGAATTAGAAACACTTTGTATTTTTTTCATATCAGAAAAAACCACTGGTTGTTCATGACTTTTGCAATAAACTTCGTATTTTGGAAAATAAATCAGTTGACCCCTTTGAATTCGTATTTATGGTACTTTCAAGATTATATTGCCTGTTAAGAAAGCTGTTTGCAGTCGGGATTTTCCTTGCATTTCTTTCGGGTTTCCATTCTTGTGATACGTTTAAAAAAAACGATGAAAATGGTAAGGATAAGATACCAAACGAATATTTGTTTACCTCGATTACTTCAAACGAATCAGGCATCGACTTCGTAAATACTTTGGAGGAAACTTTGGAATCGAACTACTACCAATATATGTACACCTATATCGGCGGTGGCGTAGCGGCTGGAGATGTTAACGACGATGGTTACGTAGACCTTTATTTTACATCTAATTCATCTCAAGATAAACTTTATCTGAACCAAGGTAATCTCAAATTCAAGGATGTTACCCAAACGGCCGGAATAACAAATAATGACGGTTTCAATACCGGCGTGACCATGGTCGACATTAATAATGACGGTTTTCTCGATATCTATGTTTCGCGAGGCGGATGGAAAGACGAAGGAAATAAGTTTGACAATTTGTTATATGTCAATAATGGAGATGAGACTTTTACCGAAAGAGCAGAAGAAATGGGCTTGGCAGATTCGAATAGAACCATACAAGCGACCTTTTTCGATTATGACAAAGACAACGATGTAGACGTGTATATTTCAAACACACCTGACATTCAGAGCCGTACACAAATCTTAAATCTTGATAAAATACAAAAAGACCCTAAAACTTTGGAACTAAAAGGAAGTGACCGCCTATACAATAATGACGGCAACGGCCATTTTACCGATGTATCGAGAAAAGCAGGTCTTCAATTCGATATTGGTTTTGGACTAAACCCACAAATCGGTGATATGAATAACGACGGGTGGCCCGACATTTATGTCTGCAATGATTTCAACGTTCCTGATTTAGCCTATGTTAACAATGGAGACGGCACTTTTACAGAGTCGAGAGATTCCGTATTTAAACATATGTCTTTCAATAGTATGGGCAGTGATATGGCCGATATCAACAACGATGGTCTTATGGATCTTTTGACGTTGGATATGAACCCAGAAGATTATGTGCGGTCAAAGACCACGATGGCCATGACGTCAATAGCCGATTTCCAAAAGATGGTCGAAAATGGATACCACTATCAGTATATGCATAACATGTTACAACTGAATAATGGGAATGGAACTTTTAGTGAAATAAGTAAAATGAGTAGTATGGCCAATACAGATTGGAGTTGGGCGCTTTTATCCGCTGATTTTGACCTTGATGGCCTGAACGACATATTCATTACGAATGGAGTATACCGGGACGTTATTGACCGAGATAAGAATAACGAAATATTAGAAATTCTAAGGGCAAACAAACGAAAACCAACTGATGAAGATTTTTTGCAATTCGCACAAATGCTTCCACAGCAAAAACTGAATAATTACTTTTTTAAAAATAAAGGCGACTATACTTTCGAGGACACTTCGAATACTTGGGCCGACGAAGAACCTTCGTTTTCAAACGGCGCAATTTATGCAGATTTAGATAATGACGGTGATCTTGACGTCGTTGTCAGCAACATCAATGATGAAGCAACCGTACTCAGAAACAACTCGACCAATTCTGGACAAAACTCCTATTTAGAAGTTGACTTCAATGGTCCTGAGAAAAACAAATATGGGCTAGGAGCCATGGTACACTTAAATTTCGAAGATGGTACCCAACAAATCAGGCAATTGACCAATACAAGAGGTTTTTTATCCTCTGTATCGAATACAATTCACTTTGGCCTAGGCGACAGGTCGAAGATTAAAAGTCTTCAAGTATATTGGCCCGATGGTAAGTTTCAAGAGTTGAGCAATGTAGAAGCTAACCAACTATTAAAGGTCAACTACGCTTCAGCGATCCAAAGAAGCGAAGCTGAAGATCGGGAGGCATCACTTTTCGTTAAAAGAAAATCTGACTATGTACACACCGACCCCTACTTTAATGATTATGATTTACAGATCCTATTACCCCATAAGCTTTCACAGACCGGCCCGGGAATCGCAAAGGGCGATGTCAATGGTGATAATATAGAAGACGTATACTTGGGAGGCGGCCATAAACAAGCAGGGCAATTGTTGTATGGCAACTCTAAGGGAGGGTTTTCTAAGAAAGTACTATCGGTTTTTCAAAAAGACAAGGAACACGAGGATGTCGGGGCCACTTTTTTCGACGCCGATAATGATGGAGACCAAGACCTCTATGTGGTCAGTGGTAGTTATGAGTTCAATACCAATCCACGTTTATTGGTAGATAGATTGTATATCAATGATGGTAATGGCAACTTTAATAGGTCGGCAGATGCTATACCAGAGGTAGGAATAGCCGGTTCGGTAATCGTACCTTCAGATTATGATAATGATGGGGATATCGATCTATTTCTTGGAGGAAGAGTAATAACAGGTAGATATCCTTATCCAGCAAGTAGTCTATTACTTGTAAACGACGGAGGTAAATTTTCTTTCCAAAATGATGCATTGGCACCTCAACTGAACAGTATCGGACTAGTAACCGATGCAGTGTGGACAGATATAAATAGCGATAAAAAAATTGATTTGGTCGTAACTGGCGAATGGATGGGCATACAAGTATTTCTAAATCAAGATAACCAACTTATCAGAAGTGATGAGTATAAGACATTGGACGAAGCAGTTGGCTGGTGGAATGAACTACTTGTCGTAGATATCGATAATGATGGTGATAAAGACATAGTGGCCGGTAATTTGGGGTTGAACTATAAGTTTCATGCTTCCCCTGAAAAGCCTTTTGAAATTTACACATCAGATTTTGACCTCAATGGCTCTGAAGACGTTATTCTCACCAAAGAATATAAAGGAAGGCAAGTACCCGTACGTGGTAAAAGTTGTATGACACAGCAACTTCCCCATTTGGCTCAAACAATACCCACGTACAACGATTTCGCCTCTAAAGACCTAAAAGGGATTGTTGGTCAGGGTATTGAATCGGCATTGCATTATAAGGCTACGGAATTCCGTTCTGGGATTTTCATCAATGATGGTAACCAAAATTTTTCGTTTCGACCATTCGATAACGTAGTACAAACGTCTCCTATTAATAGTATCATTTTTGAGGATTTTGATAAAGATGGCAATAAAGATTTGCTGATGGCAGGAAACAATTATCAGTCTGAAGTAGAAACAACTAGAGCTGATGCGGGAATAGGCACTTTCTTGAAAGGAATCGGTAATGGTGATTTCGAATATGTTCCCAATTTAAAGTCAGGTTTTTACGCCGACAAAGATGTTCGGAATATGGTTTTTATTAAAACAAACAACGGAAATGCTGTGTTTGTTGCGAACAATAATGATGCACATGACCTGTTTAGTGTAGTTAACACCTTGGGAGAATTCTAAACCTACTTACATTTTGTTATATTCAATTAATAGTTCATCTATAAATTGACAAGTAATTCAAGGTTTCTTTAAGAATGTTATTTTAGCGGGCATTAAAGATATGTAATGAGCAAAGCAAAAGAAGGTTTGAAATCGAACTACAATGTTCCCAATCTTGAAAGGGCATTGTCGATAATGGAATTACTGTCTACAAATCCCAAAGGTTTGACTTTGGGTGAAATCATGAAAACCCTATCCATAGCAAAATCAAGTGCATTCCGTATTACCAGCACATTGATATTTAAAAATTATCTACAAAAGAATGAAACCACTAAGAAAATAACGCTTACAAGAAAGATGCTAACCCTGGGCATTTCTTCAATGAACGAGCAAAGTATCGTGGAAAATTCAATTGACGTCATGCGCGCCCTTAGAGACGAGCTGAAAGAATCTGTTATGTTAGGTATTATTCTGGGCTCCAAAGGCACTATTTTAGAACAAGTGCCATCTACTTATCCTGTTAAACTATTTGTTGAACCCGGCACTCAGTTCAGCTTGCACAGTTCTGTAGGCGGTAAATGTATATTGGCATTTCTTCCCGAGGATCAAAGAACGAAGATTTTAAAAGACAAGAAACTGACCAAGTTTACCGAGAACACAATTGTTTCAAAAAAGGAATTTAATATAGGTTTGCAAGAGGTACGGAAAAAAGGGTATGCCGTAGATAATAGCGAAGACATTCAAGGAGTCAATTGCGTAGGGGCCCCTATTTTTAATGAATATGGCTATCCAATTGCTGCTTTGTGGATTACAGGGCCAAGCGGAAGGCTACCTCACAAACACTTTGATAAAAACGGAAAGGTTGTAGCAAGATATGCAATGGAAATCTCAGCAAAACTAGGCTATCTCACACAATCATAAGTGATTGTATGAATCTGTTTTTGTATAATGTGCTTCTTTAGCTTTATAATGACTTCGTATAGCAAACCCTTTAGATTCCTTGTGAATGCTATCAAATAAAATCTATATTTTTAGCGCGCTTTCGAAATAGAATAAAAAAATTGACCAATTCTCTATTGGAAATTAATTTTTTTATATTTGTACCATATAGGAAACTTATTTCATATATGAAACAAATAATAAAATTCAGCTTTGGAAGCACAGAGACTTCGGTTTTAATAGATGGTAGAAGATCAAAAGCTTTATGAGAATAACTTCAATTGGAGTTGAATTATATCGATCATGGCGAAAATCGCATCAATATTCATTGCAATATTCCAGAAGAACAAGAAATTTTCCAGATGTTCTATATTCTTTATATGGTTCCGTTTATAAAAAAAATGCTTCGACTTCATCGTCGTTTTTCCCTAAAAGGATAAGAATAAAACTATCAAAAGAAGATATTCAAAGATTAATTCTATCGGCTGATTTGATTCAAGTTTCAGATGATTTAAAACCGACCTTTTCGGCAGAAAAAAAAGAATATCGAATACATATGAGAATGAGTTTTTGGACAAGATTTTTAATTTAATGGAAAACAACATGTCCAGCGACACCCATTGGGTCGATGAGTTGTCTTTTGATATGCATATGAGTAGGTCCACGCTATTTCGTAAAGTAAAATATTTGACCGGGCAAGTTCCACAGGCTTATATGAGAGCGATACGATTAGAACGGGCGGTGCACTTATTGGGAAAAGGCCAGCTAAGAATTCCAGAAGTGGCTTATCAGGTCGGATTTGCAAATCCAAATTATTTTTGCAAATGTGTTCGAAAGTTTTTTGGAAAGTCACCATCAAGTTTTAGCACTCGAGGTAAAAATTTATTTTTACCACCAATAGAGTTATGATGTCATTTAAAAGTATCTCATGAAAAACCTAAATTTAATTTTGAATCTATCCATTATGTTTCTTGTACTATCTTGTGTTTCATCGTCAGATTCTAAAAAAAAAGAAGTAAGTTCTGATTTGGAAAACAAAAACGTTACAGACGAACAATTGGACAATTTAGGAATCACCAATAAGGACCATTTGAGTGCAGCTTCGAAAAGAGCATTGCAATGGCCTATGGATTTGGGCAATGAATGGTTTATTCAGTTCGGGCCACTACAGCCATTGAAGGGGGATTTAGCTTACGAAGAAGGTGCAGTGCGAAGAGATCCTAGCGCCATGATCAAAGAAAATGGCAAGTATTATGTATGGTACACGAAAAGTACAGGTCCGACCCAAGGTTTTGGTGGGGATATTGAAACCGATAAAGTTTTTCCTTGGGACCGATGTGATATTTGGTACGCAACTTCAGATGATGGCTGGACATGGAAGGAAGAAGGTCTTGCCGTTGCCAGAGGAGAAAAAGGCGAATATGATGACCGTTCTGTTTTTACGGTCGAAATCATGAAATGGGAAGATAAATATTACCTCTCTTACCAAACCGTAAAATCACCTTATAATGTGAGGGTAAAAAATCAGATCGGTCTGGCATGGTCAGATTCGCCCGACGGGCCTTGGACGAAAAGTGAAGAGCCCCTATTGAGCCCAGCGGATAACGGTGTATGGAAGGGTGAAGAACAAAATCGGTTTTTGGTGGAAAAGAAAGGTGATTTTGACAGCCATAAGGTTCACGATCCTTGTATTCTTCCCTATAAAGGTAAGTTCTACCTCTACTATAAAGGGGAACAAATGGGCGAGGCGATAACCTTTGGGGGGCGGCAAATTCGCCATGGTGTAGCTATCGCGGACAATCCGAAAGGGCCTTATGTGAAATCTCCCTATAATCCCATTAGTAATAGCGGCCATGAAATTTGTGTTTGGCCATACAATGATGGAATTGCTTCGCTGATAACGACCGATGGGCCTGAGAAAAATACGATTCAATGGGCGCCCGACGGAATCAATTTTGAAATTATGTCAGTAATACCAGGAGTGAGCGCACACGCCATCGGTTTAAACCGAACTGCAGATACTGAAAAAGAACCAACTGAAATCCTCCATTGGGGATTGACCCACGTTTACAACAATGGCGATTACCAAAGTATAATGCGTTTCTCATCAGAAAGAAAAACAAGGCATGTCGCCAAGGGCGTAAAAGAAAAATAATTGACTTAAAAGGAAGACAACGAAATAATGAAAGCAACTATATACCAAGGCAATAAGACCTTTTCGGTTATTGAAAAAGAAATAGAGGCCCCCGCGAAAGGTGAGGTGAGGATTAAAGTAGCCTACTCAGGGGTTTGTGGTACCGATGTACACATCTACCATGGCATGATGGATAAAAGGGTAAGTATTCCGGTAACCATAGGTCATGAAATGTCTGGGACCATCGATGCCGTTGGGGATGCCGTTTCTGGTTTCGTTGTAGGCGAGAAAGTAGTAGTTCGCCCTTTAGACGACCGAGGCGTAAAAGCTTCCGATAAGGGGTTTAACCATATTTGTGAGAATTTGAAATTTATCGGTATTGATAGTCCAGGTTCCATGCAACAATATTGGAACGTACCCGCATTCACTTTACATAAGTTGAAGACGGAAACCGACTTGAAATTGGCCGCTTTGATTGAACCCTTATCCGTTGCGGTACATGACGTTCGCTTAAGTGAGTTACAAGCGGGTGAAACAGCTGTGGTTCTCGGTGGAGGACCGATCGGTCTACTAGTGGCCATGGTCGCCAAAGAAACCGGTGCAAATGTAATTGTATCCGAAGTCAATGAAAACAGAATCACGAAGGCCAAAGAATTGGGGCTAACCGCAGTGAATCCCACGAAAATAGATTTGGTCGAATACGTCAAAGAACAGACCGAGGGCCGTTGGGCCGATGTCGTTTTTGAAGTGGCTGGCGTGCAGCCTGCACTAGACGTTATGACCGAAATCGCTGGAATACGGGGTCGAATCTTAATGGTGGCAATTCATGGCCAAAAGAAGGAAATAGACTTGTTCAAATTCTTCTGGAAAGAGTTGAAATTGATTGGAGCCCGTGTTTACGAAAAGGAGGATTATGAAAAAGCAATTGCCCTTATTACTGAAAACAAGCTTCCTTTTGAAGAAATGATAACCGATGTACAACCTTTAAGTAACATTCAGAAGGTATTTGAAAACATTGACAACAATCCCGATGGTATGAAAGTGCTTATGGATTGTCAAACATAATTTTCCAAATAGGTAATGGTTTTTGAAACTTCTAAAATATCCGTATTATTTACGTTCCTTTTGATGGTGAGCTGCACTTCCATTGAAAAGAACCAAGAAACAGTTTCTGAGCAACAGATATCGGAAGAAGTCATAAAAAAACTGGGGATTAGTAATAAGGATAGTCTTAGTGCGGCTTCAAAACGCGCTATTGCCATGGGCTATGATACAGGCCCCGAATGGTGGACGAGCTTTCGTCAGTCTGACATAAAAGGTGATTTAGGCTATGAAGAGGGCATTATAAAAAGAGATCCGAGCGCCGTAATAATGGTTAATGGCACCTATTATGTGTATTACACCAAAAGTTTTGGTGAATCTTTCGGTTTTCACACTGGAGACCCATCCAAAAAAGTATTTCCATGGGACTTATCGGAAGTTTGGTGTGCCAAGTCAAAAGATGGAATTATATGGAAAGATGTCGGGCTGGCAGTCGGTAGGGGAGAATCCGGTTCGTTTGATGACAGAGCGGTTTTCACTCCTGAAGTATTGGCACATGAAGGCAAATATTATTTGGTATACCAAACCGTAAAGGCACCCTACGCCAACAGAGTAAAGAATCAAGTAGGTATGGCCATTGCCGACACCCCTGAAGGACCATGGAAAAAACTAGAGGCTCCTATTTTGTCCCCATCCGATACGGGTACTTGGAAAGGGGATGAAGATAATCGTTTCCGGGTTGCTCAAAAAGGCGACTTCGATAGTCATAAAGTTCACGATCCATGTTTGATGCTTTACAAGAATAAATTCTACCTGTATTACAAAGGCGAACGCATGGGAGAGGAACACTTTTTAGGCGGAAGAGAAATTAAATGGGGCGTGGCGATTGCCGAAAAAATTGAGGGGCCTTATACTAAATCTCCTTACAACCCTATTTCAAATAGTGGTCATGAAATCTGCGTGTGGCCTTATAAAGGGGGTATTTCGGGGATGTTAACTTCCGACGGCCCTGAAAACAATACGGTACAGTGGTCTCCCGATGGAATTAATTTCGAGATTAAATCGCACATTGGTGGCCGAACGAAACCACCGCATGCAGCTGGCTTGGTGCGGTCTTTAGCTACTGAAAAAAACCCGTTGGGTGCTTTGGAATGGGGCTTATGTTTTGACAACAAAAACGGTTGGGACTATATCAAGAGATTTGAGACGTACATAACGAACGCCAAATAAGAATAAATGAATACTTAACTTTCCGAAAATTTTATAACACATTAAAAAAATGAGCATATTAAATCAATTTAGCTTAAAAGGCAAAACAGCATTGGTAACCGGATGTAAAAGAGGGATAGGAAAAGCAATGGCCCTTGGTCTTGCCGAAGCCGGTGCCGATATAATAGGAGTAAGCGCCACCTTGGAAAAACATGGCAGCATGGTCGAACAAGAAGTCGAAGGTCTGGGCAGAAATTTCAAGGCCTACACTTGCGATTTCGGAAACCGGGAATCGCTGTACGAATTTATAAATCAGGTTAAAGATGATTTCCCAAAAATCGATATTCTCGTGAATAATGCGGGGACAATTTTGAGAGCTCCGGCCGTGGAACATTCCGATGAATATTGGGATAAGGTCATTGAAATCAATCAGACCGCGCAATTCGTATTGACACGCGAAATCGGAAAGGAAATGGTTAAGAGAGGCGCAGGTAAAATTGTATTCACAGCTTCATTGTTAACTTTTCAGGGAGGAATTACTGTTCCTGGATATGCTGCTAGTAAAGGAGCTATTGGTCAGATGACCATGGCGTTTGCCAATGAATGGGCCGGTCTAGGGGTAAATGTAAATGCCATCGCACCAGGATATATTAGTACCGATAATACAGAGGCTTTGCGAAATAACCCTGAAAGGTCCGATTCGATTCTAGCCAGAATTCCGGCCGGTCGTTGGGGGCAACCTGAAGATTTTAAAGGCCCAATCGTCTTCCTGTGCTCTGAGGCATCGAGTTATATGAATGGAGGAACCATGCTGGTCGATGGTGGTTGGATGGGCAGATAAAAACTAGTGTAACCCTTTGCGTAGTCGAAGGGCTAGGAACCTGCAAGCTCTAATACTGCAATTATAGCGACAATAAAACGAAAGTGAACCCTCCTTCCTATTGAAGGCATGGATAGGTCTTCGGTATTTGAATATCAAAAGTGAATCATATTAGAGCAAGAAGAATCATGTCAATACAAAAAGATTATAAGTTATTCATTGATGGAAGTTGGGTAGATTCAGAAACGGGTAAAATAGACACCATTCTAAATCCGGCAAATGAAGAGGCGGTTGGAACTGTTCATGATGCGTCTGCAACTGATGCCATTAAAGCTTTGCAAGCAGCCAATAAAGCACAATTTGCGTGGCGAAAACTTTCAGCAAGAACGCGAGCAGATATGCTTCGTGTGTTCACGACCGAAATTCGAAAAAACAAAGACGAATTGGCGCAACTAATTACTTCCGAACAGGGCAAACTCCTCAAAGTTGCTCAATTTGAGGTCGAAGTGACATGTTCCTTTATCGAATATGCTTGCGAGTGGGCGAGACATATTGAGGGCGATATTGTTCCTTCGGACAATGCCAACGAACAAATATGGATTAACAAAGTGCCCAAAGGCGTTGTGGTCGCCATCACGGCATGGAACTTCCCATTAGCTTTAGCAGGGCGAAAGTTAGGCCCAGCTTTGGTTACCGGAAACACTATCGTTATCAAACCAACTCCCGATGCGCCATTATCGACCCTTGCCCTTTGTGATTTTGCAAAAAAAGCGGGTATTCCTGACGGAGTAATCAATATGGTCACAGGAGGTGTTGAGGTGGGCAAAACCCTTGTTGAAAGCCACATGACCAAAATGGTCACTATGACCGGAAGTACACCGACGGGGCAGGCAATTATGAAATCTGCTTCGACTAATTTAACCCACGTACAACTTGAGTTAGGCGGTAAGGCTCCCTGTATCATTTTTCAGGATGCCAATATTGATACCGCTGTTGAAGGAGCTTTACACTCTCGGTTTGACAATGCAGGTCAGGTATGCACTTGTAATGAAAGAATGTATGTTCATGAGGCCATCTATGATATATTTATGGAAAAATTCCTTACTAAAGTGAAAGAACTCATGCTTGATGACCCAACGGATTTCTCTACAGATATTGGTCCGCTAACTACAAAAGCGTCTGTAGTGCATATGGAAAAGATGGTTGCTGAAACTGTGGATCAGGGAGGGCATATCTTATTTGGAGGTAAAAAACCTAGTGGAGGCCAATTTGAAAAAGGATATTGGTTCGAACCCACCATTATCGGAAACTGCACACAAGAGATGAATATCGTTAAAGAAGAAATTTTCGGACCAGTACTTCCTGTCATTAAGTTCAAAACTTTTGATGAAGTAATCGGTTACGCCAACGATTCAGAGTTCGGTTTAGCAGCAATGGTATTTACCAACGACATGAACAAAATTATGCGATTGAATGATGAACTTGAATTCGGTGAAATATACATCAATCGCGGTCATGGCGAACAACATCAAGGCTTTCATAACGGTTTGAAATTGAGTGGAACAGGCGGTGAAGATGGCAAATACGGTATTGAACAGTATTTAGACAAGAAAACCTCTTACATAAAATTTACGGTGTAAATGTGTACGAAGATCAAGAAAATTGATTGTAAACTCTTTAGGGTTCCCCTCCCAGAAGTAATGAACGATGCCAAACATGGTGACCATACTCATTTTGAGTTGATTACCACGACTATCGCCTTAGAGAATGGTGCTCAAGGAACAGGGTATACCTATACAGGAGGCAAGGGTGGTTACGCCATAAAGGCGATGGTAGATCATGATATCGCACCGGCCCTGATTGGTAAAGACGGGTCCGATATCAACACTCTTTATGATTTTATGGAATGGCACATGCACTATGTTGGAAGGGGTGGTATCGTCTCTTTTGCCGTTTCGACAATAGATATTGCCCTATGGGATATCAAATGTAAAAAAGCTGAACTACCGCTTTGGAAAATGGCGGGTGGTGCTGGAAATACCTGCAAGGCGTACTGCGGGGGAATCGATTTGATGTTTCCTATTCCAAAATTGTTGAAGAATATGAAGGGCTATTTGTCGGCTGGCTTCAACGCCGTAAAAATAAAGATCGGTCGTGAAAGTTTAGATGAAGACATTGAACGAATAAAGGCCGTTCGGGAATATATTGGTCCCGATATCACTTTTATGGTTGATGCCAATTATTCGATGACTGTTGAAAAAACGATAGAGGCCATTGAAAGGTTTCGACAATATGATATTACATGGTTCGAAGAACCAATTATTCCTGACAACTACAAAGGTTTTGCTAAAATCGCTGATGCTACTGCATTTCCACTGGCAATGGGCGAGAACCTGCATACCATTCATGAGTTCGAATATGCAATGGATCAGGCCAAATTATCTTTTGTGCAGCCTGATGCCTCCAATTGTGGTGGAATCACTGGCTGGCTAAAAGCGGCCCGAATGGCCAACGAACACGACATTCCCGCGTGTTCTCATGGCATGCAAGAATTACATGTCAGTTTGGTCTCTGCACAGCCGAATTCCGGTTGGCTTGAGGTGCATAGCTTTCCTATTGATCAATATACTAAAAGACCTTTAGTAGTTGAAAATCAACGGGCAGTAGCTCCGGACAACCCTGGAACGGGTGTAGAGTTCGACTGGGAGAAATTAGCTCCTTACCAGAAATAAATTGGAAGAATGAAAACTATTGAGAACCTTTTTGGAAAGTTTGACGGTAAAGAAGTACAATCGTGCACTTTGCAAAATGACCATGGTGTGCAGGTGAAGATTTCCAATTATGGCGTTACCATAACCTCTATTATCTTACCACGAAAAATGGGTATCCAGAAGAAGTTGTATGTGGTTTCGATACGTTTAAAGGCAGGAGTATGTTGAATGCTTCCCTTCCTATAATGCCGGAAATATTCCGTCAAAATGGTTACGCAACGAGTCTGTTCGGCAAATGGCAGGTGATTAATGCTTGTTCAATCTAACAGAACATCCGGTCCAATACGAATTAAGGCCAAAAGTGGTCAATTTACAAGAGAAACAATTACTATCCAGGTCAGATTATAAGACATGAAACTCTTTGGTTTTTGAATATATGCCAATAATCCAATTATTTGCTGGGTAGGCGCTCAATTTGTGCTATATAATTGAATATTTGATGCTCTAATTAGTGGGCGTGTTTTAAATGAATAGTTGTAAATTCTCAATCTAAAAGGAAATGAAAAATGAGCCGAATTAAATTCACGTTTGCACTTCTACTTTTTTTCTCATTAAATGTTCTATTTGGGCAAGCAATTCAAGGCGAACTCAAAAAATGGCACAAAGTTACGCTTGTATTTGAGGGACCTGAGACATCTGAGCAAGCAAAGGAAAACCCGTTTTTAAACTACGGGCTGAATGTCACTTTTGTGCACACTGGTACACAAGAAAAATATACAGTTCCGGGGTACTTTGCTGGTGATGGTGATGCGGGCAATACCGGGGCAGAATCTGGTAACGTTTGGAAAGTTCATTTTACACCACCCGAAACGGGTGAATGGTCCTATACAGTCGATTTCAAAAAAGGTAAATGGGCAGCTGTACGTACTTCAGAAAAGATAAAAAGCGCTGAATTTATGGATGGTGAAACCGGAACGTTAACTATTGGTAGCACAGATAAAAGCGGAAGGGATTTCAGAGGAAAAGGCATGCTGAATTACGTAGGCGGGCGCTACTTAAAGTTTCAGAATGGTGAATATTTTTTGAAATGTGGCTCCGATGCTCCCGAAAACTTTTTGGCGTATGATCAATTCGATGGATCATTTCAAAATGACGGTCACAAAGATGATTTGGTCAAAACTTGGGAGGCACATCGCCAAGATTGGAATGAAGGTGACCCAATGTGGAAGGATGGCAAAGGAAAAGAAATAGTCGGGGCAATCAATTATTTAGCTTCCAAAGGCATGAACGCTTTTTCATTTCTGACCATGAACATTGCCGGAGATGACCAAAATGTTTTTCCGTATGTAGATTATGATACTTGGGACCGTTTCGACGTCTCAAAATTAGACCAATGGGAAATCCTTTTTGAACATGCCGATAAATTGGGTATGTTTTTACATTTTAAGACTTTAGAGTTTGAAAATCAAGGTTTACTCGATAATGGGGGTACTGGTCTTTATACTAAATTATACTATCGCGAACTGATAGCACGTTTCGGGCATCACTTGGCCTTAAATTGGAACCTTGCGGAAGAAACAGGTGACTGGACGGAAACACCACCAACATTTCCACTAGATGTAGCCGAACGTATTCGTTTGGCCGAATATGTTTCCGAAATAGACCCGTACAATCACCACATCGTTATTCACAACGGCAACTGGTATGATGGAATTTATGGGCCGAACACCAAATTTACAGGGGCGTCTTTGCAGACCAATAAAAAAGATTTTAGTAGAGTTCATTCACAAACGTTAAAGGTTTTGGAAGAAGCCAAAATTGCCGGAAAGATTTGGGCCGTTGCTGTCGATGAACCGGGTGATGCGCAACATTCGTTAATTACGGATGAAGAAAACCCAGAGCATAATAATGCCAGAAAAAATGGACTTTGGGGAGCCATGATGGCCGGAGCTTGGGGTACGGAATGGTATTTCGGGTATAAACATCCACATTCTGATTTGAGCTGTCAAGATTATCGTTCACGTGATTTGTTTTGGGATCAAGGTAAAATTTGCCTTGACTTTTTCAATAACAATAAAATTCCGGTTTGGGAAATGGATTCCGATGATTCCCTTATCTCGTCTGACGGAGATTACGTATTGGTAAAACCAGGAGAGCTTTATGTGGTTTACCTCAAAAACGGTGGAGAATCCACATTAAACATGGGAAACTTCTCTGGCGAATATGATGTTTCTTGGTATAATCCAAGAAAAGGGGGCGAACTTCAAAAGGGAAAAGTAATGTCTATTTCAGGTTCCGGTAAACAATCACTTGGACTACCTCCAATAAAAAAGGAAAGAGATAAAGATTGGGTGGTTTGGATTAAAAAGAAATAGATTATGAAGAAGCTTTTGCTCCTTATATCGCTTTTAATCATTAGAATTCCCCGATGCTCTGCATCGGAGGTGTTAGAGGAAAGTTTGAAAACGGATAGTTTTCATGAAATGTTAAAACTTTCTTCCGTTGGATACCTCGATGGCTCTGCCTCGGGGTAGTTCATTTGTTCTGGTTTTCCTATCGAAGAGGCAAGACCTCTCCTAGAATAAGAACTTCCTGCGATTTAAAACGCTGGGGGTCCCATTAGATTATGATGGTAGAAGAGAACGATGTTCGAATAGCAGAAAAGGGATAAAGTACCTATTAGTAGATTATGAAAAAAACACTAACACTTCTTATCTTCCTTTTCGTTTTCTTCGGATGTAAAGAGGAGAACAAACTTGGCAGAAACCTTTCTGTCGATGAAATTACCGATAATGAAGAGGTGAAAGAATTCATGAACTCTTTTAATAGTACGGGCATCATGTCCGACAGTTCTCAAAATATTTCTCCTAGTGAAGCATTGAAAAAATTTGATATTGCCGATGATCTAGAAATAGAATTGGTACTTGCCGAACCACAAATACATCAACCTGTAGATATCAGTTTTGACCATCGTGGCCGCTTGTGGGTAGTACAGTACAATCAATACCCCTATCCTGAAGGGGTAAAAGTTACCGACTTAGACAGGCATAACCGTGCCGTTTTTGATAAGACTCCCAAACCTCCTTCAGAAGATTTAAAGGGTGCCGGTGCCGATAAGATTACCATTTTTGAAGACACCGATAACGATGGTAGTTACGATAAATCGACCGACGCAATTACTGGCCTAAACATTACTACAGGTGTAGCCTTGGGTCGAAAGAAGATATGGGTACTCACACCACCATATTTGGTTGCATATCCTGACTCTGATGGCGATGGACTCCCAGATGGGGCATCTAAAGTGCATTTAGAAGGGTTCGGACTAGAAGATACTCATGCAGTCGCCAATAATTTACGTTGGGGTCCTGATGGATGGCTCTATGGAGCACAGGGAAGTACAACTACGGCAAATGTTAATTCGGCAGCTTCAAAGAATGTGTATTTCAGTGGTCAGGGTATCTGGCGCTACCACCCCGAAACCAAAGTATTCGAAATCTTTGCGGAAGGTGGAGGGAATACCTTTGATGTTGAGTTCGATAGAAAAGGAAGAGTATATTCGGGGGATAATGGTACGGCAAGAGGTTTCTATTACAAACAAGGTGGATACTACAGGAAGAATTGGGGCAAGCACGGCGCGTTGACAAACCCTTACGCATTCGGTTTTCTACCTGGAATGGAGTTGGAGGGCGAAAAATTTCGATTTACACATGCCTGGGTGAAATATGAAGAAGAGAATTTGCCCAAACGTTATCACGGAAAAATATTGGCAATTAACCCGTTGCATAATTTTGTGAGACTTACGCGCTTAGAAAAGAAGGGGTCTACTTTTCTGTGTATCGATGAAGAAAAAATTCTGGAATCTTCAGACCATTGGTTTAGGCCGGTAGATATCAAATCTGGCCCCGACGGTGCAGTTTACCTCGCTGATTGGAACGATAGTCGCATGTCGCACATTGACCCCCGGGATACCTGGAGTAAAACGACAGGCAGAATTTATCGGTTTCAAAGCAAGCAAAAATCAGAACGAAAGAATTTCGACTTGAGCAAATCGACCAATTCAGAATTGGTGAAATTGTTGAGCAATAAAAACAAGTGGTTTCGGCAAGAAGCTTTGCGCCAATTTGGTGACCGAAAAGATACTTCTGTATTACCCGAACTAATCGCATTATTTGAATCGAACAATCCTAGTCAGACATCGTTAGAGGCATTATGGGCTATACATTTAAGTGGTGGTTTCAATGATGGAATGGCATTAAAAGCCGCAAACCACTCCGACCCTTATGTACGCCTTTGGGCAGTTAGGTTGATTGGTGATAGCGGGAATATTTCGCCAAAAGTGTCACAAAAACTAAATGAAATGTCCATCAGCGAATCTCATTTAGAGGTTTTAGGGCAATTAGCTTCAACCGCAAAACGACTTCCCCCTAAAAGCGCTATTCCGATTATTTCAGGTTTATTTGAAAATGATGCGAATCAAGAGGATATCGAAAATCAATTGTTTACTTGGTGGGCGGTAGAATCAAAAGCAGAAACTGGCCGAGAATCCTTACTTGAACTTTTCAACAAAAAGGAAGTTTGGAGTAAAACGCTGGTTAAAAATACCGTTTTAGAACGTTTGATGCAGCGCTATGCCGTTAAAGGAGGGGAAGAAAATTATGCTTCTTGTATGGCGCTTTTCAAAAATGCACCAAGTGACGAACATGCAGGAATTCTATTAACTGGCTTACAAGAAGGGCTTCGGGGCCGCGACCCCTTTGAAATACCGAAGGATTTGGCCCAAACGATACAAAAATATCAATTAAAATTCGGTGAAGGAAAATTGACATTGGCTTTGCGACGCAACGAGCCTAAGGCGGTAGAAGAAGCGCTAGATCTATTGCCAAATGAAAATACCGATAGATTGGAAAGATTGGCTTACATCAAAGTTTTTGGAGAAATTGACCAGCCTAATGCTGTTCCGGTATTGTTGAAAATAGCCGAAGACTATAAATATTCCGTTGCCATCCGAGCAGCTTGTTTAGAGGCGTTAGCCCATTATGACGACGGCGCCATAGGCACCCAAATGGCCGAAGCCTACAATTTTAAACTTCGGGCCGATTTAGACTTGAGATACGCCGCGTTTCAGCTTTTTGCGAGCCGTGCCCAATGGGCAAGTGCTTTTCTACTAAAAATCAGCGATACTAAAGAAGTCAAGAAAAGTGAGGTGCCCTTGGAAATCGTACGGCAATTTAAACTCTTGGGTAATTCTGCATTAACCCAAAAAGTAAATGAACTATGGCCTAACGTGCAGTTAGTCACATCCGAAGAAAAACAGAAAGAACTCACCAGAATTCAGAATGTGCTTTCCTCTGGAAGAGGGGAATTTAAAAATGGCGCTGACCTCTACGGAGCCTTATGTGCCAATTGCCATATTTTAAATGGTAAGGGTATGGAGATCGGCCCTGAACTAACGGGTTACGACCGATCTAATCTCACCTACTTGGTCTTAAATATCGTTGATCCAAATGCCGATATTCGCGAGGGCTATGTCAACTATCGTGTGGAGAAAAAAGATGGCCAAGTTATTTTGGGTATCCTAGTAGATCGAAGTGGTGGTACTATCAAAATCAAACCCTTAGGCGGAAAAGAAATCGTTCTTTCATCGGAAGAAATCGAAAAAATAGAGGTGCAAAGTAATTCGATTATGCCCGAACGCCTGTTGGATGGCTTTTCGGCCCAAGAGATTCGTGATTTATTTGCCTATATTCAAAACTAAATTATAGGAAAACATACAATTATGCAAAACAATGTTTCAAGAAGGTTTTTTTTAGAAAAAACAGCTTTGGCAAGCACGGGTACCATGATAGGAATGCCTGCCATTTCGACTGCCGCGAATGTTCTGATTGAAGAAAAAGGGCTTCATATCAGCATTTTTTCAAAACACCTGCAATTTTTGAGTTATCAAGAGGCGGCAGAGGCTGCAGCTGAAATCGGTTTTGATGGAGTAGATTGGACGGTTCGACCCAAAGGTCATGTGCTTCCGGAAAATGTGGGGCAAGATTTACCGCTTGCTATCGAAGCATTGAAAAAAGTCAGTTTTGCGCCTTTGTTAATGACAAGCGGTATTTCTTCCGTAGAAGATGAATACACCGAAAAGGTATTGCGCAGTGCCGCTGAATTAGGTGTAAAATTTTACCGCATGGGCTATTATCGTTTTGACGAGACAAAGTCCATTCCACAAGACATTCAAGGCATTAAGAAGCAAGTAGAAAGGTTGGTGCTCTTAAATAAAGAGCTACACATTCAAGGCATGTTTCAAAATCATGCAGGTTCTTATTTAGGTGCGGCAATCTGGGAAATCTGGGAATTGATAAAAGACACCGACCCCAATTTTATGGGATGCCAATACGATATCAGACATGCAGCGGCAGAAGGCGGAATGTCATGGCCAACAGGATTACGATTGATTGAACCAAGAATTAACTCGATTGTGCTTAAAGACTACAAATGGAGTAACGAAGGCGGAAAATGGAAATTGCTTAATGTGCCGATAGGGGAGGGGATGGTAGACTTCACGACCTATTTTAAACTATTGAAAAAGTATAAAATCGACGTACCCGTTTCCATGCATTATGAATATGATTTAGGCGGTGCCGAGCACGGTGATCGTAAAATATCCATTCCGCAGAAAACCATATTCCAAACCATGAAAAAAGATTTAGATAAGGTAAGGGTACTTTGGAAAAATGCATAAATGAAAACGAATAATATACGCTCCATTCTTTTACTTTTTTTTGGGCTATTTATAGCCATTGGTTATGGCTAGAATGAAATCGACCAGATAAATGAGTACAAGTTCGTATTACCCTTGACTGAAGAGAGTATAAGAATGTAGGTTTTGATAAAGAGTTTCAATACAAGAAGCAATAGCCTAAAGCTATATCAATAGCGATGACCAAAAACCGAACTACAAAGAAACGGTACAACATTCTTGCAATGATATTTGTAACGGTGGTAATCAATTACCTTGACCGCACGAACATGTCTATAGCAGCTTCGGCCCTGAAAGATGAATTGGGCATCGATGCTATACAAATGGGTTATATTTTTTCTGCTTTCGGATGGACCTATTCTTTACTTCAAATACCGGGAGGAATCGTTGCTGACAAAGTCAAATCTCGAATTTTGTATCCCATTATCATGGCCTTGTGGTCAATTGCTACTTTACTTCAGGGGGTAGTAAGTTCTTTTGCAGCACTAATCGGACTTCGCGCTAGTATTGGAGTTTTTGAGGCACCTTCATACCCTACCAATAATTTAATAGTGACACGATGGTTTCCCGAAAACGAAAGGGCATCCGCTATTGCAACATATACTTCAGGGCAATTTTTAGGAATGGCCGCTTTACTGCCCGTGCTAACATTAATTCAAGATGCATTAGGTTGGCGAGGTCTTTTTGTAGTATCCGGAGTTATTGGTCTCGTTTGGGCGGCAGTCTGGTATGTTTTTTATCGCGACCCGCATAATCATAAAAAGATTAGTAACATTGAATTGGAGCACATAAAAAAAGGTGGAGGATTTGTCGCTAGTAACGGAAAGACCGAAAATAAGAAGTTTGAATGGTCAGATTTAGCGAACGCTTTCAAGTATCGTAAACTTTGGGGATTGTATATCGGGCAGTTCTGCTTGGGTGCAACTACTATTTTCTTTTTAACTTGGTTTCCGACATATTTAGTGGAGTTTAGAGGATTAGATTTTATCAAATCGGGATTCTATGCATCCATTCCTTATTTAGCTGCATTCTTGGGCGTATTATTAGCAGGTTTTACTTCTGATTATTTAATAAAAAAAGGATATACTCCTGAGGTGTCACGGAAAGCGCCTATTATCACGGGTATGTTATTATCTATTGCAATAATAGGAGCAAATTATACCGATGACACTACCTTGATTATATTATTCTTATCTATTGCATTTTTTGGAAATGGGTTGGCAAGCATCGCATGGGTATTCATTTCACTTATGGCGCCAAAAAATAATATAGGATTAATTGGTGGCGCATTTAATTTTATTGGTGGATTAGCTGGTGTGATTATCCCCATTGCAATCGGGTACTTAGTACAAGATGGTGATTTTAGCCCTGCATTATTCTTTATCGGAGCAATTGCCTTTTTAGGATTTTTCTCATATACGTTTATTGTTGGAAAAGTAGAGCGCATTGTACCGAAAACTTAGAGTTTTAAACTAAAGAAGTTTTATGAAAATTACAGCAATAAAAACCTATCCTATTAATGTGGGTTCAGGAAGTCAGTTGGTCGTAAAAGTGGAAACCGATTCTGGAATTTATGGTTGGGGCGCTTCCGGGCTTTCGGGAAGGGAATTGGCAGTGATGGGAGCCATCGAACATTTCAAAGGATTTTTGATAGGAAAAGATGCTCGACAGATTGGTGCTATTTGGCAAGAATTGTATCGAGGTCAATATTTTGGGGGAGGAAGGGTCTTGGCCGCCGCTATTTCGGCGATCGATATTGCGTTGTACGATATTAAAGGGAAGGCTTTAGGCGTACCGGTTTATGAACTGCTAGGAGGGAAGCAACGCAACTTTGTACCGTGTTTTGCTTCGGTACGGTTTACCACCCTTGAAGAGTTGATAGATTATTCTAATACCTGTGTTAATGCAGGATGGAAAATGCTTCGTTTGGCACCTGCAGAGTTTGAGTCAGGAAAAGATAAAAGTCATTTTGACCCGAGAACATCTATAGCGCTCTTGGCCGAATAGGTTACGGAACTTCGATAGCAATTGGGCTCAGAAATTACGATTGGTATCGATTATCATACCCGCTTGACCGCATCGGAAACTTATTCGTTTATAAACCGAATGCCACCCGGCACCATCGATTTTATAGAAGAACCTATTCGCGACGAAAGTCCGGAAGCGTATGATAGCCTGCGTAAAATGACTGATGTGCCGTTTGCAATAGGCGAAGAGTTTTCTAGTAAATGGCAGTTTCAACCTTTCTTGGAAAAGAACCTTACCCAATATGCTCGTATCGATGTTTGCAATGTGGGAGGTATTACGGAAGCAATGAAAGTAGCTGCGATGGCCGAAGTGCATTACATCGATTTGATGCCGCATAATCCGCTAGGTCCTATATGTACTGCAGCTACTATACACGTGGCTGCTGCTTGCACGAATTTTAGTTGGTTGGAGGAAGTAAATACCCCTGCACAACAAATGGGTACTAATAATCGGGCGTTTTATCCTGTTCAACCTGAGCTTGAAGGGCCAGGATATCCAGTATTTGATAAACCCGGTCTGGGAGTTGAGTTGGACGAAGAATATGCGATGAAACAAACTTTTAGGCCTGTTGAAATTCCAAGACTATATCGTGGTGATGGGTCATTTACGAATTGGTAATTATTCTTTGGCTTCTCCTTCTAAGGGATAATCCGAATCGAAGACATGGGCCTCTTTGATATACGCTTTGAGTCTATCCGCTACTTCGGGGTGTTCTGCGATAACATTCTTTTCCTCCCCAATATCTTCGGCAAGATTATAAAGTTCCCAAGAATCGGTTTTGTAAATGTGGATTAATTTCCAGTTTTCACTTCTAACTGCCTGGGCATCATGGTTATCCTCTGCAAATTCCCAATATAAATAATCGTGTTCTTTTTGTGCTTCTCGATTTCCCAAAAGGGTGGGGAGGAAGGAAATACCATCCGTTTTTTGAGTTGTCGAATGACCGATGACATCGGCAAAAGTTGGAAGCATATCATAGAATGCCGTCTGCAAATCTGATCTAGAACTAGGTTGTATCTTACCGGGCCATTTGGCAATAAACGGAACTCGTATTCCACCTTCATACAAATCACGCTTGATTCCTTTTAGTTTTCCGTTGCTATCAAAGAAATCCGGGTCTACACCGCCCTCGGCATGTGGGCCGTTATCGCTGGTGAAGATGACCAAGGTGGTTTCGTCAATATTTAGCGCTTTAAGCCTATCGAGAATTCGTCCTACATCGGCATCGAGTAGACTAATCATGGCCGCTTTTGATTTTTCTACTTCTGGCCAACTCTCGTTTTTATAAATTCCTAGGTCAGGCACTTCCATACCGTGCTCGGCAGTAAGCGCTCCCTCATTATTGGCATGGGGAATCGTCAACGGCAAATACAAAAAGAAAGGTTTTTCCTTGGGCTTGGATAAATAGCTCAAGGCCGAATCAATAAATATGGAATGGCTGTAATCGTTCTTTTCTGTAGCTGAGCTGCCCACTCCGTTTGCATAACCCTTATCTTTAAAAACAACCTTATTGTTTAAGGGAATTTGCTTCCCATTGTACATGAGATAATCGGTATAATAATTATGGGCTCTTGTCTGATGTAAATAGGCGAAGTAACTGTCGAATCCTTGTTTGCGGGGTTCCCCTGGGCTATCAGCTTCGCCCAATCCCCATTTTCCGATTAAGGCAGTGGCATAGCCTGATAATCGAAACATTTCGGCCAGCGTAAAATCGGCATCTTGCAAAACATTGTTCTTATTGCCCCGAACCGGAGCATGGCCCTGATGCAACCCTGTAAGTAGCGAGGTTCGAGAAGGCGCACAGACCGTATTACCAGCGTAGTGGTCGGTAAATAGAATCCCTTCTTTAGCCATTTGGTTGATTCGTGGGGTTTTGATTTTGCCTTGGCCATAACACCCCAAATCTCCGTAACCCAAATCATCGGCCAAAATATAGATAATGTTCGGTTTTTTTGGTTTTTTAGGAATGTTGGTTTTTTCTTTAGTCACGTCCTTGCACGATGGCCCAGCGGATAGCGATAAAAAAACGAGTAGAAAATACTTCATAGTTTTAGTAAATAGCCTCGGAAATTTAGTCAATGAATTCTACGAGCCCAAACCGATTAGCTTGGTGCACATTTTTTGATATATCATAAATTGGAAAGATTGTGGAAGTGGACCTTCGGTTACCGGTAGTTTCGTTACGGTCTTGACGGATAGCTAAAAATGCCCATTGGCTTCCGACCTTTACGGGCGCCACGGTACCCAATTCGCCAAAATTCGAAATAGGGATGGCAATTTCCATTGTCCATCCCACGTCGATATCCGTATTATCATTAATGGAACCATCATAGGTTACCTCAACATCGAAATCGGGATTGAAAGATTTGTAAACGACATCTTGGCCTTTATAATAATCATTGAAATATATAAAGTCGTTTGATGCCTTGTTCAGGTTTAATTCATAACCAAAATGGGTGTCTAGGCTATCTGGGGCAGTAATAAAAAAGATTTCCGCACAATCGTCTAGATACGGCTCCCCGTCGCGTTTGGTTTCCCTAGCAGTAAGATATTTATCCTCGAGCTCAAAAAAGACATAAACGTACTTTTCATTCCAAAGCATTCGAAAAGTGGTTTGCTGCTCATCGTCTGGTTTTTCTACGCGATAGAAATAATCGAGGGTTCGTGCTTCGGTCTTTTTCCAGTCATCATCATCCATTTTTCCGTCGATGACAATATTCTTATCGCACTTCGAAGTGCTAAAAAGGGTGTGTTCTCCAAGTGACAGCTTTTTGCCTGATTGTGCATTTGCCGATAGAAAAAACAAGAATGTCATTGGCAATAATGACATAAGTATGGTTTTAATTTTCGAAAATTTCATACTACATAGTCATCATAACCTTCGCCCAAAGATTGTTTTTATACACATCAAGAGCCGTAGTGAAATGTTTTTTTGCCTCATCCGTATTTCCTAAACCTGTATTACCTAGAGCTTCTAGATAATACGAATTTGAAATTGCTTTGTTATTGGTTGCAGATGCTTCTTCTACGGCGACCAAAGTATTACTCGTTCCAGATTTACGCATTGACTGACCTTGGCCAATCAGTTCGTTAAACATATTTGTTGCGACTTCCTGTTGTCCTAATTTTTCGTTTGCTTTGGCCTGATAGAAAAGCAGGTCGTACATACCTCGCCCATTTTCGGCCGCTGCGCTTTTTTGATAACTTTCCTTTGCCTTTTTGGTGTTGCCAAGAGCATCGTAGGCTTCTCCCATAAAATAATAGATCATTGCATTTTTCTCGTCGTTGGTAGGTTTACCTACTTCTAAGTTTTCGGGGTAGAGCAATGCGCGCTCTAAATGAGAAATAGCATCTTGAGGCTTTTCGTCCTGTATCAGTTCTCGTGCTTTCAAGGTATGGGAATCGACATAATGCCAATAAGTTTCCCTGCCACCTTCCCATGTTCTGAAATGATGGGTATCTAGAAAATTAATTGCCTCGTCGTAGTCGCCATCTAGGTTTAAGAGTTCAACATAGGTTTTCGGTGCTGCCACGTCTTCTTTTACAATATTTAAGTTTTTACGTAGAATATCGAGGTTCTCTTTATAATCGGAATCGGATTCGTCATAATATTTTGACAACTCAGCATACCAAAGCGGATTGGAATTGTCCAAAGAAATGGCCTTGGTCATATAGTCAATGGCTTGAGTAGGTTTCTTTTGATGGTAAAATGCCCCAAAAGCCAGATTACGCCAAACCATGGGTATGCTAGTATCAATGCCTCCCGCCTTACTCCAAGCGGCCATAGCATCTTCAGGGCGTTTATCATATAAAAGATTACCTAATAAATAATAAGCGGTAGCATTTTGGGCATCTAATTCAATGGCTTTTTGCAATACGATTTCCGTTTCCGGTCGGTACGGAAATGTGTATGCTAGTACACCATTTTTCGCCTTTGCTAACATTTCTGAAGCTTTTGCACTGTTATTCATTTCAGCATGAAACCAAGCCAGATAGTATGCAACTAGTGGGTTTTTAGATTCTTTTAAGGATGATAATAAGGCTAGACCATCTTTTAATAGTCCCGCATTCATATAATTTGTAACAACTTCCAAATAATTGTTATCCACCGATTGCATATTCTCATGCCATTTTTCCAAACCGCCATCATCACTAACTAACGACTTTTCGTATAACACAGAAAAATCGAGAGGATCATAAGCCAACTGGGCGTCAAGTATTGCAATTGCCTCTTTGTTTTGGCCAGATTTCCTTAGCAACGCACTGTAGAGTACAATTATTCGCCCATCTCTATTGTTGGTCGAATAGGCCTCTTTGATATACTCTAGGGCCTTTTGATGATTACCCTTGATACTTTCCATTTGTGCTAACTGAAAGTTGCCAGCGGAAAACCATTGATAGTACCATGTAGACCTTGCCAAGTTGGCATAGGCTTCAGCTGTTTTGCCCAATGCTTTTTCGGCAATACCCATATAATAGTATAATTCACCTTCTTTAGGTTGGTAATATTTGATTTTCAACTTATCAGCCGCCGCCTGTAAATAGTTTAGCGATTCTTGATATTTGGTCTGATTAAACCTGCGTATACCCAAAGCGATGTTTGTGCGATAATCATTAGGTGATTTTTTAAGCGCGGCTAGATAATAGTCATCGGGTTCAATACCAGGCCTACTAAATTGCTCAACGAATCTTCCGGTAAGATAGAGGTCTTCTGCCGACGTTAATTCTTCTGGTTTTTTCACCTCTTCCTGAATTTCCGGCAGTTCAGGATGCTGTGGTTTGATGGGTGTATATGATACTAGTTCATTACCGTCGCTATCCCTTAACGTTGCAGTGAGCTTATATTCATCCAGCGCATTACGACTTTTGTAAGTGGCCGTAAAAGGTTTGGCCGGATCGATATCGATGGATTGTTCCTCAAGAACCATATCTCCATTTTTTAGGGAGACTTTGGCATTCTTAACTACTTTCGTTGAATTGAAACCATAAAAAACGGATTTTTCAGTACGCATTTGAATTGTGACAGAAGCATCAATAGTAGAGTTTTTAACTATTTCGAGATCTCGAATCGGATACCAATAGTTTTTAGCGTCTTTAGCGGAGTGTGGGAGAATCCAACTATAATCGGGCTGATTGTTCGAAAATGTACCGGTCATTAGCTCGACATAGGCTTTGCCATCGTCGGTCAATTTACGTCTGGCGTTCTGACCTTGAAGTCCAGGGCCGAACTGCCATAATTTCGAAGCATGGTTCTTGTGTGGATCCCCTACATGCACAGTACCTGCTTTTTGGGCGTAATCGTAACCGCCAATAAAACCTTCCTTAATATCCCACATAAAAAAAGATACCGGGTTCGGGTGATTTTTCCACCAGGTGAGATCCGTTCCTTCGGTATAGCTGGCACGCCCATAGTTATTAGTTTCATTCGCCAAAGGCCATTTAACAAAACTTGTATTGTTGTGAAACACCCCGATTTCTTGGCTAGGCGGCCAAAACGTACGAAAGTCATCATTCGCTGTAATGGCAACATTGGCCCAAAACAAAAAGGTGGTCGTTACCGTACTCGTATTATTGATACGATAATCTACTTCGATAAAGGAACGGCCGGGTCTGAGCGTCATTCCGACTACCCCTCGCATATCGCGCGTTTTTTCGGTTTCCCCTATCCAAACGGTAGCGCTACCGTCTTCATTCTCGATTAACCTATAATCACTGGACAACATTGTCGTCGTGCGATGGTGATGTGGAAAACACCACTCGATTCCCCCGGATACCCATGCCCCCAAAGTGCCAATAAGATCGGGTTTGATAACACTATTAGTATGGAACAACTCGTGACCGTTGGTTTTATCAATGGCTGAAAATAGGCGCCCTCCGAAAGCGGGAAGCACTTTTACCTTGATATATTCATTTTCCAGATAGACCATGTCATAAGTTACATCGACCAACGAATCGCCTAATTTCGTCTGTGAAGGGTAGGGGTATACCTTGCCCTGAGCTCCCTGAACCCCTCTACCCGTATAGAAAATTGGGCTCCTTTCGTTGTCCCCGATTTTATAAGTTGGTATAGTTTCCTGGCCTTCGTATATTTTTACTTGGGCATTTACTGAGATGGAGAAACTTAGAGCTATCCCTATGGTTAGCAGTACTTTCATAAGTGAATTCTGGTTATTCATAATTTACGATGTGTATTTAGTATGCGTTATTTTAGTACTTCATTAAAATGGATGTCGTTTCGACACTCTCAAAAGGGGTTCATTTTTCCCCATTGAATGCTTCTTGCTGAAATTGAAATACTTCTGAAGGTGTTCTGCTCGATTCGAGTATTCCAGCGAGTTCCGTTACTTTTTCGGGCATGGTTTCGGCCAAATTATTTTGCTCGCCCTTATCGTCTTTCAGATTATAAAGTTCGTAGGCTCCGCCTTTGTTCACGTTGTATCTCACAAGCTTCCACTCATCTTTGCGAATGGCTTGGCGTCCACCTTTTTCGTGAAATTCCCAATATAAATGGTCATGTTCGCGTTGGTCATCTTTTCCTAGTAACGTAGGAAGAAATGAAACACCGTCAATATCGGTACTCAATTCACTATCGACAATCTCCATTAGCGTGGGAACGACATCCCAGAAAGCGGAAATATGATCGGTGCTCGTATTTTTTGGGATTCTACCCTTCCATTTTGCAATCATTGGAACATGAATACCGCCTTCGTATAAATCCCTTTTATAACCTCTATAAGGCCCGTTACTATCAAAATAATCTGGGTCTGCACCGCCTTCTAGATGCGGACCGTTATCCGAAGTGAAAATAATCAGGGTATTGTCGGCTATTCCCAGCTCTTCCAATTTGGCCACGATTTCACCCACTTGATCATCTAAAAGGTTGACCATAGCTGCAAATGCAGCATGCGAGTTGGGTTGCGATTCATAGTCGCCATCCCGATATTCTGGGCCGTCGTCGCGACCCTCATAGGCTACCTCGGGTTCCAGCTTCCCAAGGTATTTGTCCATGTAGTCTTTTGGCGCTATTAACTCCGCATGGGGAATCACACTCGGGTAATACATGAAGAACCGACCATCTTTATGTTTTTCCATAAATGAGAGGGCTTGCTCATGAATCAGGTTCGGGGCATATTGCCCTTTCTTAAAACCTTCGTTTTCAGTCAACATTGTTTTTTTGTCGTTGTCCCATAAATGATAAGGGTAATAATGATGGCCCAAACGCTGGCAGTTGTAGCCATAAAATCTATCAAAGCCCTGCTTTAGGGGGTCACCTTCCGAACCGGGATATCCGAGGCCCCATTTTCCAAAGGCTCCAGTTGCATAACCCTTTTCCTTAAGCCGTTCCGCAAGAGTAATGGTCTCTGCGGGAATGGGCCATTGGCCTTCGGGCCGAATTTCTTTATTGCCCCTGATGGGTGTATGACCCGTATGTAAACCGGTCATAAGTGCAGAACGTGAAGGTGCACAAACCGTTGCGCCAGAATAATGTTGCGTAAAGAACATGCCTTCTTTGGCGAGATGGTCAATGTTGGGGGTGGCGAATTTTTGTTGCCCTGTCATACTCAAATCACCATAACCAAGATCATCAGCTAAGATATATACGATATTCGGAGATGGGGCAGGAATAGATTTCTCCACCTTAGACTGCTTTTCTTTGCAGGAAACTAATAGCGTTGTTGCCGCCAAGACAATCAAAAACTTCATTTTTATCATAAGTGTTTTTTAAAAAGGAATATCATAACAAGGTATTAAATCCATTCGCTCAAAACAAAACTGTTTAACCAAACCGCCTTTTCTTTTGTACTTCTAAAAATGATTCGTACCAGTTTAACACCATCAGCCTCAAAATATATTTCGGCACTTTTGAAGGGCTGGGTCTGCATGTCTTTACCTTCAATGACTTTGACACCTGATAATGTTTCGGTTCCATTAACATTGGTAGTTGTAATAGCAATGTTCTTGGCATAGGTTTTTATTTTCGAACGATGGGTTGTAGGGTAACCTGTCGGTAGGCTATAACTTTGAGCTATGATTCCTGAAAATAGTAAGAGGGAAGTTACTAGAATTATGAACTTACGCATTATTAGAGATTTGTTACAGATAGATGATACTCGTCAAAAATACGCACTGAAAAAGTAAAGATTTGAACAAATGGTTAAATAGATACAACAGATGTTTTTGATAGTTTTTTAAGAGGGAGGAACATAAAAAAAGTAGTTAAGCTATTTTAAACTGACGTACTGTATACTCGAGGGGTAAGGCGATGTCCGTTCAGATAGAACATATGGCGCCAGTCGCCGGGTACATCGTGTTGTTCGAGCACTAAATTTTTTTGGCCTTCACGCACGAAACAGATTGCAGTGGCCAAGTTTCTGGCTCTGAAGCCAATGATATTGGTATCGTACTTCTTTTAGTTGAGAAAATACTTTTATCTTCTATTGAATCAACTTGTTTACGATCCACTTTTTTCACATATCGAAGATATTGATAAAATCAAAAAGGGAACCTAAACGTAACCTTACCTTTTAAAGGTTCATTAGGATATATTATTATGTATAAAGCAAAAAGTGCTAACCAATTTTGGCTAGCACTTTACAAGAATTTAAACTTCAGATAATACTTTATGACGTTGTATCCAAGTCAATTGCAATCGCCGCAACGTCATGCGCGTCATAGGCTCGAATCCTATCGGCACCATTTGTATGGGTTGCCGTTACATGTAACACTTCTGCAAAAGCGGCCATTGTACAACTTCCTAACATAGTACCCACTGTAGTTGTTGTATCATAAAGGTCTTTAAGTACACCATCAGGATCCATAACATCGGGAGTAAAATTATAATCAGCATCAGTTTGGGTTACAAATCCGGATGTATTTACGCCGACATCTGTAGTACTGTTCCCTTTTTTTACAGTGAAGGAGTATTTTGCAAAGTCCTGGTTTTGCCCAGCGTAGAACTTCAATATCACTGGATCTGCTTCGGAGGTAGCATTGCCAATACCACATTCCGTATCCGTAAAATTTCCTGAAACAAAGGCATCCAATACGTCGGCATAACACTTTTTGTTATCTATCCTCATTACAAATTTAAAGGCGATAGCATTACCGCTGCCATCTTTAACAAGGTAGTTTTCCTTATTCGGAATATTAAGACTGTTTGCAAAAATGGTATCCGCATCAGGAGCTGATGGTTCTGGTGTATCGGAAGGCAACTTACTTACCAAAAATGTATTTGCGGGTACCGGCACAACTACGCCATCTTTGTCCAATAGTTCAAAAGTGAATTCATAAAGGCCATCATCCAGTTCGCCCGAATTTATTTGAATCGCACTGGTATCTCTGTGATTGTATTCAGCAGATGCAATTCCCGTGTCTAAAGCAGCCTCTTCATGTGGGATTTTATATTTTCCGTTTCCATCAAGTCCATTTCCATCATTTAAAGGATAGCTGCCCTTTTTCGATAACGTTCCTTCAGGGGTCACAATATCGTATTCATAAGGTTTACCAATGGGGTCATCTTGATAATGTAGGGTATCCGATACCGTAACTAAAGAGTCATTCTTTAATTGTTTATGACTCCATCGGAAGTGCGTAACACCGCCGGTGACTGGAAAACCATCGCCGAATTTGACCATAAAAGGAAATGAACCTCCAAAAGGGCTTACTCTTTGTGTTTTCGCACCATCGAACCATGTGAGCCCTACCGTATTGGTTAAGTGGCCACTTGGTTGTTCTTTCTGGTGTATGCTGCGTAAATTTGTACCTGTATTTATACGCTTTATCCATACATAGGCCCCAGGTAAAGGACTGCATTCGCAAGCCGGCACTCTTGGGTCAGTAATGCGTATGTTTATTTCTTTGCCACATTTGTAATTCCAATAAGTATTACAAGCTACGCGTGGCCGGTATACGGTTACCCACTCCCCATCAATATTTACTTCTACCCAAATATAGATGTCCTTGTCATTGGTAAAATTGAGATAGTTATAGTCAAAGTTACCGTTGCAATCGGCCTTTACCGTTGCAATCTTCGTGCACTTGTAAAAATAATTCCAATACTTGGGCCATAGACATAGATAGGGATGCAATAAATGAAAATTATCAAAAATAGTCTTGTGCACAATGGCTTCTGAATTGGACAATATTCCCCGTTTCACTTTATTGGGTAGCTGTGCCAACCCCAGCGCATCTGAAGCTGATGGAGCATCACGATTTAGGTTGACCCTGGGGTTAATTATTTTTTTGATCGGAATTCTGGGATTGATCGGAATTCTGGGATTGATCTTAATCCTCGGATCGATAATAGGCGGAAACTCGATTTCCGGCCTTAAAATAATCTCTTTAAGTTTTAGACCTAAGTCTGTGATAACCGGACGTGGAATTCTGGGCCACCACCATTTAATACGATCAATTTCACAGATATGTACCCGCGCATCGCAAACAGGCAAGACTTTGTTTTCTCCACCTATATTAAACGATTTGGAGAGGTTACCGGTAATAAGGCACCAGCCCCAGAGCGGAAACTTGAATTTTGGAAGGCCTATAATATTGATTTGATTGTTGCGGTCTAACTTAATTGATGGCTGGTACCCACCCATTTTTTTTATAAGGATGGGGTTAATCGGGCGGCCTTTAAATTCCTTTGGTATTTCAGGGCCTATTATGACTTGACTCCTGCCTCTAATTTTCGTAGCTACAGTTTTGAGTTTTACTTCACCATTTTTAAAAGCTGCCGATTCGATAAATCGTTCTTTGTTATCAAAAAGATAGAGATGAAGGCCTTTTTGTATTTCTCCTCCATCACTTTTTACTTTTACGACAACCTGATTGTTTGCCTTTTTTGCCATGATTATATTGTTTTTAAGATTACTATTTTATCAGGGGAAGCATTTATGTTCAACATGATATGGTCTAAATCGATGGAGGAACGAATTCTAAAGGAGGAAATATGCTAACTTCAAGGGGAATGCAACTTTAAAATAATCACAACGGATACTGAGCGAAAGTACAAGACAAAAGACGATTTTCATCAAACCGAAATAGATAGGCCTAGCTCAAATTACTTCCGAAAAGTACTACAGAAGTTGAGTGCGTTAATGTTAATTTGTACGAAAGGCTTGTTTTTGTGTATGGATTGCTTGCCGGGTACAGATTTATGAACATATCGTTTGGTTTAGCCGAGATTGACCTACCTCGGCTATTAACAGTTAACCTTATAGGAGCGTGTTGTTCGAGCACCAAAACTTTTTGCCCTTCACGTGCAAACAGATGGCAGTGGCCAAGAATCTGGTACCAACGCCATTGATAATGACATCCCACTTCTTGGTTAAGGAAATATTTATATCTTCTATTGAACCAACTTCTTTCTTTCACATGAAGAAGCTATAGATAAACTTAAAAAAAGAATTCCAAAGCCGTACAGCATAAATTGGCACAAAAATAATAATGGGTACTTTAGATAAAGTGCTAATCATTTCACAAACCAAATAAAATTCTGAAGAAGTTTGATGAATACGCTATCTTTAAGGGGGAAACGATTGATTTTTATATAGAGATTATCAGGTAAAGCGCAACTTTCATTTGAACTTCATAATACGTTATTTTCTTTTTACTGTTATTATTAGCACACTTTCCACTTGTGGTGACGCGGCTACCGCTAGAATTGAAAGACCATTAGAAGTTTGGGCCTACCGCTCCGTATTGGATAAGCGGCCTAGAATGCTAACCCTTGCCCTAAACAAAGAATGCTACATAGCTTACGACTTGAGCCTTTGCGCACCTTATAAAGTATGGAAAGGAGGTGTGGTCATGGAAGGTGCCCCGTATACGCAAAAGAAAAATGTGCAACCTACTACTTGGGGAGCGGCCTATTTTCAAGATAGTTTAGCAGGCGAACTGTGGGGCGTTAAATCCGGCGGGAAAGACATATTGGCAAAAATTACGAATAACGGATACTCTTTCAAAAAAAATCAGATTTATCTAAAGTACACCTTGGTGTTAACCTCCGGTGATTCCATCCAAGTCGAAGAACGTCCTGAATTTGTTCGAAGTGGTAAGAAAACGCCGGGATTAGAAAGATGGTTCAAAACTTCAAAAGTTCCCGCAGGAGCATCGGTTTATATAAAGTTTGGAGAAGATACCTTGCAATTGAATTCAAACGCTGTGACCTTGCAAACGGAATATTTTGAGGTGCTTCCCGAACAAAAACTTCCAAAACTGGAAAATGCCTACGACCATCGTGGCCTATATTGGATGGAAGCAAGTGATTGTTTTACTTGTCACGAAGTGGAGGAAAAGGCAATGGCCCCTGCTTTTAGGGAGATAGCAAAGCGCTATCAAAACGATGATGATACCCGTCGAAAATTGCTAATAAAAATTCAATTGGGTGGATCTGGTTCCTGGGGCAGCACCCCAATGAATGACCATCCAAAACTTTCCGACAATGAAATTAGTACAATGTTATCCTATATCTTTACTTTGAAACCTGCGGACCTGGAGAACGAGTATGAGGTGCCGATGGCAGATAATCTACCAGTAGCGAACGAAGATGAAAAGCCAGGGTACGGGGCACCATTAAACGGGGTACATCCAAGTTACGATCTTACGACTTTACATGCGGAGAATTTTAAACCTAAGGTTGGCGGGCTCGCATTTTTACCCGACGGCCGTCTGCTTCTAACTACATGGGACACTGAAGGAGGGGTCTATGTTTTAGATGGGGTACAAACAGGCGACACCACACAAATTACCAAAAAACGTATTGCTTCCGGACTGCATGAGCCTTTGGGTATCGAAGTGGTCAATGGTACTATTTACGTACTACAAAAACATGAACTGACCCAACTCTTAGATCATGACGGTGACGAAATTATCGATGAGTATAAAGCAGTCTGCAATAGCTGGGAGGTTACGCATGATTTTCATGAATTTGCGTTCGGGCTAGTACATGAAAAGGATTATTTTTATATCTCTCTTTCCATGGCCATGCGATTGACGTCAGGGCAAAAACAAAAGAAGGACCGAGGCCGCGTATTGAAGATTTCTCCTGATGGAAGCTATGAAAGTTTGAATTATGGGCTGCGTACCCCTAACGGCATTGGACACGGCGTTGATAACGAAATATTTGTAACCGACAACCAAGGACAATGGCTTCCGGCAAACAAGCTCATCCACGTAAAAAAAGATGAATATCATGGCATGGCTTGGGGCTTGTTGGATTCCCTTTCCGAGCCGCCAAAAATGACTTCACCTACCATATGGCTTCCGACGGATGAAATCGCAAACTCCCCTTCAGAGCCTATCTTACTAAAAGATGGGCCATATAAAGGTCAAATGCTGCATGGAGATGTGAGTAACGGGGGCTTGAAACGTGATTTTATTGAAAAAGTAAATGGAAGTTACCAAGGTTGTGTTTTTCGGTTTACCCAGGGTTTGGTAGCGGGTGTCAACCGCGTGACCTACGGACCTGATGGGGCATTGTATTTAGGGGAAGTCGGCATGAAAGGTGGTTGGGCTTGGAAGGACAAAACATTTGGTCTGCAGCGGATGAAGTACAACGGAAGCCCTACGTTTGAAATGTTGGGCATACGGGCAAAATCGGATGGCTTTGAAATCGAGTTTACCCAACCGATACAGGATTCAGAGACCCTAAAAGTATCGGACTTCTTAGTACAACAATGGTGGTATTTGCCAACAGCAGCCTATGGCGGTCCAAAAATGGATTTGGAACGATTACGTCCAATTAAATTGATCGTTTCGGAGAATGGCAAGAAAGTATATTTAAAAATACCTGACTTAAAAAAAGAACATGTAGTTTATTTTAGGGTTCCGGATACTATCCAGTCAACAAGTGGGCAAAGCCTCTGGTCCACAGAATCTTGGTACACTTTGAACAATATCCCAGTACGATGAACCAAAAATTTAGGTACTCAAAATTTATCTTTCCAAAGAACCGTTTTGCCCGTTTTTGCAGATTCTTTGGCGAGTTCTAAAATCTGGACTACCATTTTGCCGTTTTCCAAAGAGGAAACGTCATAAGGTTCAAGCTGAAGACCTTCATGAACGACTTTCTGAAATAGGGCAAAAGGGTCGTTGCTACCTTCTGGCAACGATGTGGCGGTAATTGAATTAGGGCCTTCCTTTTGATCGGTCATCAGTTCCATGTCCGTGCCATTTTTGCATTTAACAAAACCAGTAGTGCCATAGATTTCCATATCCTTAACGTGATGGGGCCAGTTCCAAGAAGCCTGTATGATTACTTCTGTATCCGGATATTTTAAGATAATTGTGGCATCGTCATCTACTTTAGGATAAATATGGGGTTTGAGTTGCTGCGTCACGCATGTTACTGATTCGGGGGCCTGCCCCTTCATTAGCCAAATGGTTAGATTCGCACCATAGCAGCCAAAATCGGTCAGGGCACCGGCGCCATTGAGTAAGGGGTCGGTAAGCCATTCTAAAAATTCGGGACTACAACCGATTTCCACAGGACCAAAATGCCCGGTGTGAAAAACGATTCTACGTGTTGCTCCAATGGCTTTTTCACTATGTACCAGTTCGTATGCTTTGTGATTACTGCCGTACCAAGAGGTTTCATAATTTGTCAGCAAATGTATTTTATGTTTTTCGGCCAGGGCTACCATTTCTTGCGCATGCTCCCAACTTACGGCCAAGGGTTTTTCGACCATTACATGAATACCCTTTGGGGCACAGTAACGCACTGTTTCCAAATGGCCATAAGTGCTGTTAAAAGCATTTACAGCCTCCGGGTTTTTAGCTTCGACCATTTCCTCCAAGGAATCATAAACGATATCCATAGAATACCCATACTGTTTGGTCAGACGTTTGGCCAAATCGCGATTGGGCTCTACAATGCCTACGATTTGGATGTTACTCTTTTTCTTGTTGGCTAAAATCCAATCCACATGCCCATGTACAAGACCGACAACGCCTACGCGTAACGGTTTGTTTTTTTCGTTTTCAGTAGAAGTACGTTGCGACCAACCTGAAGTGATTTGAACTAAAACCAAAACTAAACCTATAAAATATTTCATATATCTATTGATTTTTATTGTTTGCTTTCCAATGCTTTAGAAATAGCTTCTTCGACCATAGGTTCCATTACCATATACCCTTCTGTGGTTGGGTGTACCTCATCATCAGTATATTTTTTTGGCAATCCATTTCGTTCATCCACCATTGCAGAAAAGTAATCTAAGTAAATATGGCCAGCTTCTTCGGAATAGGCTTTTATCAATGTGTTCAGTGCAACAATTATTTCCGCAGGTTTCACCTCTGTTTTCCAGCGGTATTCATAGGCCGGGAGGGTAGAGGAAAGCACCACCTTTATACCGTTGGCATGAGCCAGTTCGGCCATAGATTTAATATTGTCCATAATCATCGCTAAGGTTGACGGCCCTGTGTTACCTGCAATATCGTTTGTGCCGGCAAGTAGAACAACCACTTTTGGCTGTATGTCAATAACATCTTGGCGAAACCGGAGTAGCATTTGCGGGGTAGTCTGGCCACTAATGCCTCTGTTGATATAGGGCTTGCCAGCGAAGAATTCAGGTCTTTTGTTCAACCAGCCTATGGTGATGGAATTGCCCATAAAAACAACCCGGTCTTCGCTATCGATCGGTGTTGACAACGTAGCATTAGCTTCTTGAAACTGTTTTAGATTGGGCCAGTCTTGTGCCTGAATACTTGCTATAATACCTATTCCCATTAATAATGTCAATATTGCTAATTTTATAAATTTCATACGTGCGTTTGTTTTCAATTTCGTAATGTATCGAATTGTTTCTGTTCTTCCAAAGTCAAAGGAAGTTCTTTTTTTAATTTGGTCGCGGTAGGCCGCTGAACGAAAAGATAAACCATTAAAGAAATAGCGATGACTAAATGTAGTGCATTGCTATTGCCGTAATAAGCGAATAATGCCAAAAAGGCAGGGCCTTCAAGAAGTGCGTATTTAATGAGCGATGCGCTCTGGTATTTACCCAACTTTAATTGGAATTCTTCATCTGTTTTAATAGCTTTTAGGAGCTTAACGAAGAAAAACTTGCTGGCAAAGTAACCGGCTGCCGCAAGTATTGGTACTACGTAGATAAATACATCTTCTTGGTCTATGTTGACCGTAACGTTTCCGTTCTGAAAATAGGCGAACAAAGAAAACAGCAGTAATCCTGCAAAGAGGGAAATATGTAATAGTGATAGCGTTCTTAAAAAGGAACTTGGTGTTGGTGTCATCTTCGGGTATTTTCTAGCGTTCTCGAAGATAATAATATCCTTTAGAAATTTAGCTGGTTACAAAACAATATAGAGGTACAAAAACCCAACCGAAGTGCTCTCGATATCATATATATTTCCGTCTCAATACGGGAATCTCTTCTATACCGCTTCCGGATTTTCTGTTTGATACAGAACAATTCTTGGGGAGTAACTTTTTTTAATTTCAAATCGATCTTTCCAGATGACTCTTGTAATTGTTTCCTTAGATTTTTAAATTTTCGTTTTTTAAGTAGCGCTCTGTTTGTTTTTAAATTTTGAATGGCACCCGCCATACTGCCAGCTCCCATTATCTTCATTGTTTTAGCTCTACAAAGCGGTACAGTTCTAACGATGGACTTCAAGTATTTTCGCTATCTATTACTTTTACTTCTGCTTCGGAATGTTATATCGAGACCTGATTATTTATATGTATTTTTAATTATAAGAATTTAAAGATGTACCGCAATGAAATTATTATCACGGAGAACGTTCAATACAAAACTATCGAAGGGCCTAGCTGGTAACGCATTGCTTAGTAGAATGCCATAGGCATACAGCAAAGGTATTGGTCAAGAGAGTAAAAAATTGGGTATCGCCCTTGTCGGTCTGGGAAGCTATAGTACTAGGCAATTGGCTCTTGGACTTCAAGATACTCAACATTATTATTTGGCCGGGGTCGTTACAGGTACTCCAGACAAAGAAAAGATTTGGATGGAAAAGTATACCATCCCAAAAAAAAAACATATATAACTACCATAACTTCGATTCAATAACAAATAAACCGGATATCGATATTGTTTATGTGGTGTTGCCCAACAGTATGCACGCTGACTTCTGCATTCGCGCTGCAAAAGCTGGGAAGCATGTAATCTGCGAAAAACCGATGGCCGTAAGTGTGAAGAATGCGATACGATTTTCGATGCGTGTAAGGCCGCTTGAGTGAAACTGAGCGTAGGCTACCGTATGCAGTTCGACCCATATACTAAAGAGGTGAAACGTTTGGTCAAGGAAAAGCCTTTTGGAAATGTGCAGTTTGTTTCTGGAGAAGCTGGTTATATTTCTAAAGGAAAGCCTGATCAGTGGCGGTTGAACCATGCGCTTTCTGGTGGAGGTGCATTAATGGTTATGGGGGTATTTCCATTCAGAGCTGTATCTATGGTAATGGCAACAATCCGACCTCGGTCTCCGCCCAAGAGTTCAGTTCACGCCCAGACTACTTCAAGAATACTGATGAAAGTATTACGGCCCAGTTCGAATTTCCCGACGGAGTAGTGGGGCATCTGTTTACGTCGCACCATGCCAGTGCCAAACGGCTTTTTACCTCTTTTGAAAAAGGATGGGTCGAACTCAACTCCTGCCATAGTTATGGACCTATAAGTGGAAGAACCTTTGACGGAAAGGAAATAAAATACCCCTATCAGAGCCAACAAAGGCTTTAGATGGATGATTTTTCCAAACATATTCTAAGCGGCTCGACGAACTTTGCGCCGGGAGAATTGGGTAAGCGTGATATGCTAATTGTCTAGGCCATTTACAAATCTATCAAAGAAGGTGGGAAGCGAATTCCGTTGGATTTAGATGATTTGGGTATTGTAAGGGTATGAATAAAAAAACAATGAAATATTAAATAAAATCAGGCGTTTAACCTATTATGTGAGCATTTAGTCCTAAATTCATCCTATGACATTCGAAACTAAATAATACTTTATCCGTGCAAAGACTCAAGATTTTGGTAGGAACTTCGGTTTTAATTCTCACCATTTTAATACTTACCACCTCAAGTATCATTAAACCAACATCCGTTCCTGATTCCGAAATTGCTATTTCAACCTTCAAGCCCGAGGAGATAATAGTCGATAAAAAAAATGAGCAAGATTATAAATTACGGCAACAAGAATTAAAAGTTGCCATAACTGCATATTTTGAAAAGGCAATCGCTTCTGGTGATATTGTGGGTGCCGGTGTTAGTATTGTAAAAGGGGATTCTATTATAATTTCAGATGGATTTGGCAAAAGAAATACTAACCTTAATGACGAAGTCAATAAGGAAACCATATTTCGACTGGGTTCTCTTTCCAAGGGATTTGCAGGGGTATTGGCCGCTAATTTAAAAAATGAAGGCAAATTAGATTGGAATGACAAAGTCAGCGATTATTTGCCGGAATTTCAGTTAGGGGACAAAAACAATACCGATAAAATTACCCTTTCCAATATTTTATCACATACCTCAGGTACACCTTATCATAGCTTTACCAATCTTGTTGAGGCCGGATTACCAATGGAAGAAATTGCTAAACGCTTCAAAGAGGTAACCCCTATAAGTGAACCTGGGTTGTTATATAGCTATCAGAATGCCATGTTTGCCCTTTGTGGAGAAATTATGCAAATAGCGACCGGAGAAGAAATTACCACATCATTTAACGATAGGTTTTTTAAGCCTTTGGGCATGTATTCCGCTTCGATGGATTACGAAACCCTTGCAGACGAAGAAAATGTTGCCATGCCACATTCACGAAGACAAAAGGGATGGCAAAGTTTACGGCTTACGGACAGGTACTACAATGCCATTGTAGCTGGAGGTATTAGCGCCAGTGCTCTTGATATGGCCAAATGGATGCGGTTTTTGCTAGGTCATAACCCAGAGTTAATGACCAAATCTGCTTTGGAAGAAGTTTTTAATCCATTTATAGAAATAAAAGGCAGCAACAAGTATTACCATCGCTGGCCTGGCCATTCAGCATCATACTATGCTTTTGGGTGGAGAATACATAAGTATATAACCGACGATTCGAATAAAGAAAAAACTATTTGGCACCATGGCGGAAGCGTTAACAATTTCAGAAATGAAATTGCGGTGTACCCCGAAGCAGATTTGGGTATCTGTGTTCTTTTAAACAGTAATTCTAGACTGGCAAGAACCGTAATTCCGGATTTACACAAAATAGTAAAAGACGTTTATCATCAGAGCCAATCAAAACTCGCCTTAAACGATTATACGAATACTATCCTTCCCCAATGAGTTATTTCATGGTTAAATCGGTATAAGTACGAACTGAAAAAGGTAGAATTCAAAACTTCTCAAAAACGCCAAGTCCAAAAAGAGCAAAGTCATATTTTGCAGGATCTATCGGGTCAAGTTTACGAAGATTTTTATCCAGTTCAGCCAAAGCTTTGGCATCGTTCTGTTTACGTTTTATTAGTTTTAGTTTTCTAGCGACATTACCCGAATGTATGTCTAGGGGACAAGAGAGCTGGCTAGTTGCAATGCTTTTCCAAAGGCCAAAATCTACTTCCTTAGAATGGTCTCGCACCATCCACCTTAGGAACATATTGATGCGTTTTGCCGCTGAACCTTTTATAGGGTCACTCACATGTTTAGTAGTGCGTTTGGGGTGGGGGAGTTCAAAGAAAATCTGTTTGAAGGAAGAGATAGCCGATTGCATCGAATCTTTTTCAGCATTTTTGGCGAAAACAGCTTCGAGTCCACCATGATTTTCATAACTATTCTTCAAGCCTCGAATAAAGTAGGCCAGGTCCTCTCCATTAAAAGTGCGATGCACAAAGCTGGAAAGCCTATCTAAGTCGTGATCTTGATAGTTCATTACAAAATCGTGGGGAGCGTTTTCTAGCAACTCCATCAGGCGATAGGCGTTATTGATTATACTTTTTCGGTTACCCCATGCAATAGTCGCGGTCAAAAAGCCACTGATTTCGATATCTTCTTTCTTCGAAAAACAATGGGGCACTTGCAAAGGATCACTTTCCAAAAACTTTGGATGTTCATACTGAATGACTTTGGTATCTAGAAAATCTTTGAGTTCGGTACGGTTCATTCTAACGGGATATCAAAGATTTGTATTAAAATAACAGGCCCTACAAAAATAAGATTATAGCAGGCGTGAAAAACTATAGCCCACAACAAACCAAAACGTACTCGAATAAAACCCAAAAACACGCCTGCAGCTATTTGAGGAGCAACCAAAATTGGGGAAAGCACTAGTGTTGTTGTAGTCAACTCAAAATTGGTGATGTGGTAAAAACCAAATACGAGGGTAAACAGATAAAAGGCAAGCTTAAAAAAACGACTTTCCTTGAAAAAGAATAACGGCCCGCGAAAGAACAACTCCTCTAAAAGAGGAGCCAATACGACAGCTGCTCCAAAAAGAAACCAAGGGGAATAGCTATCTAAAAAATCTTCGATGGCGTGTTTGCCTAAGTCCAGTTTAAATGAAGTTTCAAGGCTTCCAATGACTACTCCCAGAACAAAACTAATGGCCAAAGCGTAAACCAATAAACGAGCAAAAACATTTAAACGATACTTAACATCAGTGTTCGTGTCTTCTTGATAAATAGGGTCTTTTAAAAATTCCCAAACTTGCTTTAACATGGTTCGTGATTAGAGTATCGCAAAACAGGAAATACTATTTGAATCGATATCAAACTACGACTTCTTTGTTTACTATAAGTCCATCGACCATTGTCAATTTCCTGTCGGCCATATCGGCTAATTGCTCATTGTGAGTGACAATAACAAAGGTCTGCCCGAATTCATCACGAAGTTCAAAAAATAGTTGGTGCAACTTGTCCGCACTTTCTGAATCGAGATTTCCACTGGGTTCATCGGCGAAGATAATCGATGGGTCGTTTATCAAAGCCCTAGCAACAGCTACCCGCTGTTGTTCACCACCAGAGAGTTCGTTCGGTTTATGCTCATATCGCGCTGAAAGGCCCAGAAAATCTAGAAGTTTTTTTGCTTTTTTTTCCGCTTCACCTTTCGGAATATTTTTAATAAAAGCAGGAATACAGACGTTTTCCAAAGCCGTAAACTCGGGTAGCAATTGATGAAATTGAAAGATAAATCCGATGTGCTCGTTACGAAACTTAGCCAACTGCTTCTCCGATAGTCGTGTGACTTCCGTAGAATTTATAATCAACTCGCTATCAACAGGGTTCGATTGCACATCTAAGGTGCCTAAAATTTGAAGCAATGTGGTCTTTCCAGCACCCGAGGCCCCAACAATAGATATGATTTCTCCTTTTTTTATGTGTAGGTCGACACCTTTTAATACTTGTAGACCTCCATAAAATTTCTGGATGTTCGTTGTCTTTATCATGAGATTGACTTTTGAAAGAAAGGCAGTAACTGCTCTAGTGGGCAAAAGTAAGGAAATTTGATGTTTAGCGTACAAAGCTTTAATTTACCCAACAACATCAGTCGAATTCAGATATATACAGTACTTTAGTTTAGGATTTATTTAAAATGGATAAACAAATTAATTTGTAAAAATGGCTCCCTATAAAAATCTAGAAGAATACAATCTTGAAGTCGCCACTGAGATCAAAGAGCGATTTTCGAAAATCATCGGTGAAATAGGGGAGGATGTCTCTCGTGAAGGTCTTTTAAAGACCCCGGAAAGGGCAGCTAAAGCGATGATGTTTTTAACCCAAGGGTACAAACAAGATGCAGTAGAAATTCTTCAAGGCGCAATGTTCAAAGAAGATTATGATGATATGGTCATCATAAAGGATATTGAGCTCTATTCGCTCTGCGAACATCATATGTTACCCTTTTTTGGTAAGGCGCATGTGGCCTATATTCCGAATGGTCATATCGTTGGGTTGAGCAAGATACCTCGCGTAATCGATGTATTTGCTAGGAGGCTACAGGTGCAAGAGCGATTGACACATGACATACTAGAATGTATCAACAATACATTGAAGCCCAAAGGCGTCGCCGTTGTAATTGAAGCATCGCATATGTGCATGATGATGCGCGGTGTGCAGAAGCAGAATTCAGTAACCACGACTTCAGGTTTTCGGGGTCAATTCGAGAAAATAGAGACCCGTAACGAATTTTTGAAACTGATTAGTTCTAATTTATCCTAGCAAGTTCAATACAGTCTCAAGTATCAATTGCTGGATTCAAGCCATAAATGCAACATTGCCCCCATTGTTGATGGCTGCCGCA
>CAZRIE010000025.1:0-43767 GCA_964600075.1 uncultured Flavobacteriaceae bacterium | reverse complement strand
TCAAGTCTACTTTGCCGATTTCTTGCAAGTACTTGTCCAAAGATGCGGTCTCTCTATTGGTGACCTGTTTTGTAATTTTAAGCTGTCTCATGTAAATAAATTAAGTTCATTAGAACTTGTACAAACAAAACGTTTGAACGCGTTCTTCGCATAGACTGCATATACTTATACGTAAAAAAGATGGAAATGTTACAAATGAGTAAAAAAAACTTGCTTTATTGGCTGAATTGCATAAAAAGGCCCCAATAATTTCTATTGGGGCCTTGAATACTATCTGATTTTCAGCATTTAATCGCGTCTAGGTTTACGATCGCGATTATCACGGCCTCGACGGTCATCTCTTCCACGAGGACGGTCGTTACTACGCGGTGGTCTCTCTACGTATCCTTCGGGTTTCGGCAATAACGCTTTGCGCGATACCTTATCCTTACGGGTTCGAGGGTCAATACCAATATATTTAATATCGAATACATCGCCCATGTTTACCACATCGGAAACATTTTCAGTACGTTTCCAATCCAATTCCGAGACGTGAAGTAGGGTCTCATTGCCGGGGGCATCCTGATATTCGACCACGGCACCGAAATCTAACATTTTAATGACCTTCACTTCGTAGGTATTACCTACTTCAGGCTTGAACATCAGTGAATCGATTTTAGTTTGAACAGCCAAGATACCTTCTTCTGAAGTACCTAAAATCTCTACGATACCTTCTTCGGTAACAGGATCTTCGTTGATAACGATAGTGCAGCCTGTTTCTTTCTGAAGTTCTTGAATCACTTTTCCACCTGGGCCGATCAAGGCACCAATGAATTCGTTCGGGATGACACGTGTCACCATTCGCGGTGCATGTGGTTTCACATCTGCGTTAGGTGCTGAAATGGTATCCGTCAGTTTTGTTAAGATATGTAAACGGCCATCTCTAGCTTGCTTCAAGGCATTCACTAGAATTTCGTAAGACAATCCTTTTACTTTAATATCCATCTGGCAAGCGGTGATTCCGTCTGCGGTACCGGTTACTTTAAAGTCCATATCACCTAAGTGATCTTCATCACCCAAGATATCCGAAAGAACGGCATATTTTCCAGAATCGGCATCGGAAATCAATCCCATGGCGATACCGGATACCGGTTTCGTCAGTTGTATCCCAGCATCCATCAAGGCCATTGTACCCGAACAAACGGTTGCCATAGAGGAAGAACCGTTAGATTCCAATACTTCTGAAACCACACGAACCGTATAAGGACAATCATCAGGAACCATACCTTTTAAAGCACGTTGTGCTAGGTTACCGTGACCTACTTCTCTTCGAGAAGTACCACGGATAGGTCGTGCTTCTCCAGTACAAAAAGGAGGGAAGTTGTAATGTAGATAGAACGTCTCTTCACCTTCGTAAGAGGGCATATCTATTTTGTTGGCTTCTCTTGAAGTTCCCAAGGTCACGGTAGCTAGCGCTTGAGTTTCCCCACGAGTAAAGATTGCGGAACCGTGCGTTGATGGAAGGTAATCTACCTCGCACCAAATCGGGCGAATCTCGTCGGTCTTTCTGCCGTCTAAACGCATACCTTCATTAAGGGTCAAATCTCGTACCGCCGCTTTTTCTGCTTTGCGGTAATAATCGGAAATCAAGTGTCCTTTTTCTTCCAATTCTTCTTCAGAATAAGTGGCTTTGATTTCATCTTTAATTTCAGAAAATGCAGCACTTCTTTCGTGCTTTGCAGAACCAGCTTTGGCCACTGCGTACACTTTATCGTAAGCTAAATCGTGGATTTTTTTCTCTAGCTCCCCGTCTTCGGCACCTTGCTCGTATTCGCGCACTTCCTTTCTTCCGAAGGCCTCGGCCAGTTTCATTTGGGCGTCAATCTGTTTTTTAATAGCTTCGTGAGCGAATTTAATGGCCTCGACCATTTCCTCTTCGGAAATCTCGTCCATTTCACCTTCTACCATCATCACCGAATCAGCAGAGGCGCCGATAATCATATCAAGATCGCTTTCCAACAATTGAGTACGGCTAGGATTGATAATGAACTCACCGTTAACACGGCCTACACGGGCTTCTGAAATAGCACATTCGAACGGAAAATCCGATAGTTGAATGGCTGCCGATGCAGCTAATCCGGCCATGGCATCCGGCATGACATCCTCGTCGTGAGACATCAATTGGATCATTACTTGGGTCTCGGCGGTATAATCCTTTGGAAAAAGGGGGCGTAAAACACGGTCTACCAGTCGCATGGTCAACACTTCGCCATCGCTGGGCCGGGCTTCTCTTTTAAAGAATCCGCCGGGATAACGGCCTGAAGCCGCAAACTTTTCGCGATAGTCTACCGTAAGGGGTAGAAAAGGCAAATCTTTTTGTTCGTAATTCGACACTACTGTACACAGCATCATACATTTGCCGGATTGTACAACAACAGAGCCATGTGCCTGTTTTGCCAGTTTTCCGGTCTCGATAGAAATTTCCCTACCGTCGCCAAGGTCTATGACCTCTCTAAATACTTTTGGAATCATAAAATTGATTTAATACCCGTGCGTACGGGATTTTGTTAAACAATGGTCACTCCGCCATTTTTGTTCCTCTGGTCGGAGTTGTTGTGTGTGTTGTGATGACCAATGAAAAACTGTGTGCAGCTTTTTGAGTTCGCCCAGTCGAAACAGGGACTTTTACTTAAAAATATACAAAAAGTCCCGAAGCCTCAGGACCTTATAAAAACAGGGGCTGAAATTTTTCAGCCCCTGTTTTTACTATTTTCTAATACTCAATTCTTTGATAAGCTCACGATATTTCACAATATCGTTCTTTATCATATAATCGAGAAGACTACGTCTTTTACCTACTAAACGTACCAATGATCGTTCAGTATTGTAGTCTTTTTTGTTTTTTTTCAAATGTCCTGTAAGGTGGTTAATGCGATGCGTGAACAAAGCAATTTGACCTTCTGTAGAACCTGTGTTCTCTGATTTTCCGCCGTGCTTCTTAAAGATGTCGGCTTTTACTTCTTTCGATAAATACATGCCAATATTATTTTAAATGATTTTTATGTATCTGACTGATTTTCAATCAGGGCGCAAATATAAGATTAATTTTATGATTCTACACAGTTTAATGCTGTTGATGTCTTGCATTTTCTTGACTGCTCAAACTACTGTAAAAGCTGGTGTTAAAGACATTTTTTAAGGTTACGAGCGATGGCGCCCAAGTAGGGTATTTAGTATTTAGAATGTTTTATAGTTGAATATCAACTGTATATGCCTGCTAAACCTTTTGATATTTTACAAGTTAAATAGTCACAAATCTTTAAAATTAATATTATGAAAAAGAATTTTGGAATGCGAAGTTGTACGGGAGTGTTGTTAGCAATAGCCTTGTTTATTGTTTCCTGTAGTAAAAATGATTCAGCGGATATTGTTGATGATGAATTGGTCGGTATTGAAGTAATCAGCGCTACTGAGCTTAACGCTAGTGATGAGGTGGAACTTATTTCTGAAGATATAACCGCCCTAGTCGAAGATATTTATGCGGTAGATGAACTTTCATTTACTCAAAAGGCATCCTTTACGTCGGATTTTATTCCCGATTGTGTTCTTATTACTACTGTCGTTACGGATAAAAGCATTGAGAAGGCCATTGATTTCGGTGATGGCTGTGAGTTACGCAATGGTAATGTTTTAAGCGGAATTATATTTTTGAGCTATTCGAAAGATATGGAGGCCGTTACAAAAACATTAAATGTTTCCTTGGAGAACTTCACTTTTAACAGGGTGTCGATTCAAGGGGGTGCGAGCATTGTGCGTAAGCGTGCCAACGATAAGGGCAATCCTCAATCTGTGGCGGAAGCCGACTTTATTGCTGAATGGCCTGAAGGCGATACCATGACTTATACAGCTAACCGAACCAGGGAATGGATTGAAGGATATGGGTCTGGCTTTTGGGGAGACAATGTTTTCTTGATTTCGGGTAAGGCGACATACGAAGGAAAACTTGGTGCTATTTTTACAAAAAGTACCGTTGAACCCTTACGAAGGGAAATGTCCTGTAGGTTTATTGTAAGCGGAATTTTGCAGATTTCAAGAAATAATCTCGAAGCCAGTTTGGATTTTGGTGACGGAAGCTGCGACGCTACAGGAATCTTGACCTACCCTGACGGAACAATTGAAGAAGTTATCTTAAAAAGGTTCCATAAAAAATTCCCTCCTAAGTTTCCATTTTAATATTTGAAAACAGGATATTAAGGTATTAACGTTCCGGCACCTTCAAGTTGTTTCTGAAAAACATAAACAAAAAACTTGAAGGTGCCGGAACGTGCTTAAATGGTTTTTGACTTAGGTATTTATTAATGATCCTATTTCTGACCAAATAACTTAGATCCATTAAGAAATAATCCGGCTGTTGGCCGAATTATAGTTATAGCCATCGTGTCAAAGTCAGTAACCTTCAAAATAGACCGGAGTAAAGGTCGTTTTTCTGTGATGCTAAAATGCACATCCATTTGGTAAGGGTGCTTTTTTTTGAAGATCTTTCGCAAATTCAATATCAAGTTCGGCAGAAGTAAATCCGTTTTCGACCGAACCTTTTTGAACCATTGCACCATAACCAGAGGTATTCATATGGGCCCTGACATATACCTGAGTATTCTTTGCCAGTTTGATATTAGTTCCTGAACGGGTAAAAGGCTGTTCGTTTACATGGCTATGTGCCAATATTCTTCTATGGATAAGATTACCTTCCAAATCGATAACTTCCCACCAGTCGGTATATTGGTCGCATCCGGTATCTGGGCTTTCGACCGTCACATTAAATGTGTAGGCATTTGAATCGCCGGTAACAGAAACTTCGTTTATCCGTGCCTCGCCTAAAGATAACTCTGCAGATTCGTTCACGGCGAACATAGTTTCTTTATCCGTAGAACAACAACAGAGCCAAAAGGCAAGAACTAAAAAATATAGTACTTTCATCAGAAAAATTTTAGGACCGTATCGCTTTGTTCTCTATCAAATCGATGTACAGGTTAATTTTCTTTTTTAGTGTACTACGATGTACGATAAAATCGAGAAAGCCGTGCTCTTTAAGGAATTCAGCCGTCTGAAAATCCTTTGGGAGTTCTTTGCCAGTAGCTTCTTTAACCACACGCGGACCTGCAAAACCGATCAAGGCACCAGGCTCTGAGATATTAATGTCGCCCAACATGGCATACGAAGCCGTTGTGCCCCCAGTCGTGGGATCAGTACACAAAGAAATATATGGAATCTTAGCCTCGGCCAATTGCGCTAATTTCGCAGAGGTTTTCGCGAGCTGCATCAACGACAGCGCTGCTTCCATCATACGGGCTCCACCCGATTTGGAAATCATTAAAAATGGCAACTTTTTCTTTATGGCATAATCAATGGCCCGAGCAATTTTCTCGCCGACTACACTACCCATCGAGCCACCAATAAAACTGAAGTCCATACAGGCTATCACCAAATCTTTACCCAAAGATTTACCCACGGCCGTTCTGACCGCATCTTTGAGCCCCGTTTTTTTCTGGGCAGCTTTTAGACGATCGGAGTACTTTTTGGTGTCCTCAAATTTCAGGGGGTCTTTCGAAGTAAGTCTTGGATCGAGTTCCTTGAATTTATTATCGTCAAAAAGTATTTCGAAATATTCTTTGCTGCCGATTCGCACATGATAGTCATCTTCGGGGCTTACATAAAAGTTTTTTGCAAGTACCTCTGATTCAACAATTTTACCCGTGGGAGATTTATACCAGAGTCCTTTCGGAGTGTCTTTCTTCTCTTCCGTAGCCGTTTGAATTCCCTTTTCCTTTCTTTTGAACCAAGCCGTCATATCTTCCATATTAGCGTTAGTAGATAATTTTGAAATTTATAGGGTATTCACATTATTAAGGTCTTCAAACGCTTTTTTTAAGCGGTCGATAAATGCTTTTTCGCCTTCACGGAGCCACACACGTGGATCGTAAGATTTTTTATTGGGCTCATCTGGCCCATCAGGATTTCCTATCTGAGACTGTAAATAGTCTTTTTTGCCTTGAACATAATCTCTGACACCTGCCAAGAACGCATATTGCAAATCAGTATCGATATTCATTTTGATAACACCGTAGCCAATGCCTTCACGTATTTCTTCAACTGAAGATCCTGAACCACCGTGGAATACAAAATCGATATGATTATGCTCTACACCATATTTTTCGGAAATGTATTCCTGCGAATTTTTTAGGATTTTCGGGGTCAATTTCACATTGCCCGGTTTATACACGCCGTGAACATTTCCAAAAGCGGCAGCAATCGTAAACTTGGGGCTCACCTTTGAAAGCTCTTCGTAGGCGTAAGCCACTTCTTCGGGTTGAGTATATAACTTTGAATCGTCGACATCTGAATTATCTACGCCGTCTTCTTCGCCTCCGGTAATACCCAGCTCGATTTCCAACGTCATATTCATTTTGCTCATACGTTCCAAATAACCCTTACATATTTCGATATTCTCTTCGATAGGCTCTTCAGAAAGGTCGATCATGTGCGAACTGAACAACGACTTTCCTGTTTCGGCAAAATGTTTTTCGCTGGCATCGAGCATTCCGTCGATCCAAGGCAGCAATTTTTTAGCACAATGGTCGGTATGCAGAATAACTGTCGCCCCGTAGGCCTCTGCCAATTGGTGAACATGTTTTGCGCCGGCTACAGCACCCTGTACGGCGGCATTCTGGCCCTCGTTCGAGAGACCTTTACCGGCATTGAACTGGGCGCCGCCATTTGAAAATTGAAGAATTACCGGAGCGTTGAGACTTGCGGCAGTCTCTAAAACTCCATTTATAGTATTTGATCCAATAACATTTACTGCTGGAAGGGCAAACCCTTTTTCTTTAGCATAATTGAAAATTTCTTGTACTTCATCGCCAGTGGCAACGCCGGGCTTTATATTGTGGGCCATAAGACTTCTATGTTTAGTTATTTGTTTTATTAAAGGGCAAAAGTAATAAAATAAACAAGGCCTAAAAATGCAGTTTTATAAAATCGACCTAATCTGCCAGTATCGTTTTAGAAATCAAATGGCCTTCGTTCGAAAAACCTTGTATCAAGAATAGCAAACTGTTGACCCTGTCGTCCTTTGCGATTTTAAAGCTAACCTCTCCTTTCCTATTTGTTTTTACATAGGGTTTCCAATCGACTTCCAATAAATCAATGGGTCTCGACCGATCAAAAACATACAATGGCGTATAATATTTTTTGGCTCGGTCAAATCCGTTTGTAATAACAAATTTGTCAAACAGCACAGTTGTATCTCGCCCATAAGATTCTGAAGTAAATACTTGAAAAATGCTAAGGCCTGTTTTAATATTATTGACCATAACATTTTCGATGTCCTTCATCTGTAATTGTATGCTTCTTAATTCTTCAGGTTCGACCAGTCTACCATTTATAGATACGAATGAGGGGTCTCCAAATGGGCCTTTCAAATAATATTCGACATTATTCACCGTAGCGGGTCGGTATCCTTGACTCGCCAAAAAATCTAACAAACTCATATTAAAGTTATTAGATTCTTTAGGAATGGGCAGATCATAGTATTTGCCAATGTCGCTAACTATGGGTTCATATTTTTTAATGACTTTTCTTCGTTGTAAGTACCTTTCGCTACGTTTCTTTTCGGTTACTACTACTTCCTCCAAGTTAATAGTTCCGTCGATATTTCTGGGTGGGGTGTCATCGTTCCATGCATTTGCCGCATATTTTTTTGTTTTATTAGAAAGACCGATGATATTCTTTTCGCCGTTTGGGGCTTTAGTTCTTATTGGAATTATAAGCGTAGAAACATTTCTCTTTTGAATCGTATCATATTCTATTTTTGAGGGTTTAATGATCTTGCCCAACCAATTTTGGTAGGCCACCCTGACCGTATCGCCCTTGAATACGCTCAAGTTCTGAAAAATAAATTCAGGTCTACCCTGTAGTTTCACCCTGTCGATAATATTGAAGTTATCTGGTATCAATACCAGATTTTTACGCTTTATCTCTCCTTTTATTTCGCCTTTAAGTTCGAAACCAGTTTCAAAAGTATATTTTTCGATAGGGCTAATGGCTTCGATCACTTCATTCAGGGTGTACCCCGTCCATCCTTGAGTGAGCAATAAAAGGTCTAAATGTTCTTTTCTTTTTTTGTTTTCAGTGTCGAAGTAGTAAGCAGGGTTCTCAACATAGCCCCTGACGTATGGGGTGAGCAGAAAGGCACTGCTAATTGTATTTTTTACATTTACCGCCTCCGAATTTTTTTGGAGTATGGAAACACTTAGATCGACATCTAGATTTTTCTTTTTTCCTTTTGATAAAAGACGGTATGTAATTGAGTCACTGTCGATTTTAGATTTCTCTAGAGAAACAAACGATTTTTTTTGGTCGGTCTCAATATAGAATTTACGTTCAGCGATAGGTTGGTCATCCGCAAAGAGTGTTACGGTATGCACCCCGTCTAAAAATATTTTTTTGTTGGTTTCAAGCAGTCCATTAATTGAATCGAGCCGTGCCACCGAAACAAGCTGGAAGAGCTGACGGTCTTGGTGGTATAACAGGGTATAATTGGAATAGACTTGATCGTAGAAAGTCGCCTCGTTGGTTTTTAAGTATACTTTGAGGTTATCTTCATCTGACGTGTCTACCTCTAGCGAAACACCTTTTGCCAATGCAACGGGCACAGCTTGCTCAAGAAGGGTGTCTTGAACCTTTATTTTTGCGCTATATGTTTCCCCTTTTTTGTAGACAAACCTACAACTCCCCAACCCCTCATGTTCATTTTGGAAAGTGGCAATTGTTTCGCCTTTTTCATTTGTAATAATTCCTTGAAAATCAATACTTCGACCGTTGGCCGTAGCTTTAATGGCAAGAATATTTTGAACATCCTCAATGAGATGACCTCCCTCAGGAAATAATTGGATATCATATTTCAAACGCTCTTCTTTGGATATATTGAACGTTTCTTTCCCCAGAATTGTAATTTCTTGTAGGTACTGGTGTTCTTCCCCAAAATTGCGCATGTAGTTTGTTCGGGCTTGAAGGTAATACGTGCCGGGAGCAATAGCATCGTTCAGTTCGAATTGTCCGGAACCTGTGCCTCTTGCTATGGCTACTGTTCTATCAAATAGTTGGGTGCCTTCACCATCGAATAGCTTGACCTCTAAAATCTGGGTTTGTGCCGACGGCAGATTAATGCTATCGCCAACATAGGCCTTGAACCGGATAACATCATCAGGAAAATAAGATGTCTTATTGGTATGAACATAGACCTTCTCCTTTAATCGAGGGTTTTTTTGCATCTCATGTAGCCGCTCTATCAATGAAGACTGGGCCACTGAAAACGTGCAGTATAAAACTAGTACGGATTGAAGTAAAAATTTCACATTATGGAACATTTCAAAAACAGGAACTAAATAGAATCTTTAAGGTATTAAAAAGGATAGTTGATGCCAATGTTTAATACTGCGTTGGCAAAATTATAATCTCTGAACCATCGTTTTGAGATTTCTTAAGCAAAAGTTTTATAAAAATAACTTAATCTATCCCTATCGCTTTAGAAATCAAATGGCCTTCGTTAGAAAAACCTTGTATATAGAATAACAAGCTGTTGACTTTGTCGTCTTTTACTATTTTAAAAGTGACCTCATCTTTCTTGTCTGTTTTTAAATTGGGTTTCCAATCGACTTCCAATAAATTGGTGGGTCTTGACCGCTCAAAAACATACAGCGGTGTATAATACTTTTTGGCTCGGTCAAAACCGTTTTTAATAACGAACCTGTCAAACAGTACAGTTGTACCTTTACTATAGGAGTCTGAAGTAAATACTTGAAAAATAGTTACGGGATTAATTTCATTGGATACCATAATATTTTCGATGTCTTTCTTCTTCAATTGTACGCTCGCTAATTGTTCAGGTGCTACCGGTCTGCCATCAATATATAAAAACCCTAATTGCGGACCTCGAAAAAAGTTAAGAGTAGCAGGGTTAATTAGGAAATATTGAATATTATCACGTGTCCATAGTTGAAACCCTTGAAGAGCCAGAAAGTCTAACAAAGTTATATTGTAATTACTGGAAACCTTAGAAACGGGCAGGTCATAGTATTTACCAATACCACTAACCAATGGTTCGTACTTTTTAATGAGTTTTCTCCGTTCTAAGTATTTTTCGCTGCGTTTTCTTTCGGTAACTATCACTTCATCTAGGTCAATAGTTCCGTCTAAATTTCTAAGTTGGGTGTCAGTGTCAGTGTCAGTGCCAGTTACTGTTGCTCCGTTTTTTTTTGTTTTGTCAAAATCATTCGCCGCGTTCTTTTCAACAGTAGGAATTTTAAGTGCTTTGGGAATATTAAGCTCAGCGACTTTTTTACGGTGAATCGTATCATATTCTATTTTTGAGGGTTTAATGATCTTGCCCAACCAACTTTGATATGCCACCCTGACCGTATCGCCCTTGAATACACTTAAGTTCTGAAAAACAAACTCAGGTCTGCCCTGTAGGTTCACCTTGTCGATAATATTAAAGTTCTCTGGTATCAATACCAGTTTTTTGCGCTTTATCTCATCTTTTATTTCGCCTTTAAGTTCGAAACCAGTTTCAAAAGTATATTTTTCGATAGGGCTAATGGCTTCGATCACTTCATTCAGGGTGTACCCCGTCCATCCTTGAGTGAGCAATAAAAGGTCTAAATGTTCTTTTCTTTTTTTGTTTTCAGTGTCGAAGTAGTAAGCAGGGTTCTCAACATAGCCCCTGACGTATGGGGTGAGCAGAAAGGCACTGCTAATTGTATTTTTTACATTTACCGCCTCCGAATTTTTTTGGAGTATGGAAACACTTAGATCGACATCTAGATTTTTCTTTTTTCCTTTTGATAAAAGACGGTATGTAATTGAGTCACTGTCGATTTTAGATTTCTCTAGAGAAACAAACGATTTTTTTTGGTCGGTCTCAATATAGAATTTTCGCTGCGCTATTGGTCGATCATCTGCGAAGAGGGTTACCGTATGCACGCCATCTAAGAAAATATCCTTTTTGGTTTCTACTAATCCGGTAAGCGAATCAAGTCGCGCTACAGAAACTAGTTCGAAGAGTTGACGGTCTTGATGATACAACAAAGTATAATTAGAATAGACTTGATTATAGAAAGTGGCTTCATTTGTTTTTAAGTATACCTTCAGGTTATCTTCATCTGAATTGTCTACACTCAGCGAGACTCCTTTCGTTAATGCAGCGGGTACAATTTTTTCGATAAGTGTATCTTGAACCTTAATTTTTGCCCTATAGGTTTCCCCTTTTTTGTATAGAAAGCTACACCTCCCCATGCCTTCATGTTCACTTTGAAAAGTGGTAATGGTTTCGCCTTTTTCATTGATAATAACTCCTTGAAAATCAATACTTCGACTGTTTAGCATGGCTTTAATACCAAGATTGTTCTCACTATCTTCAATGAGATTACCACTTTCAGGAAGTAATTGTACATCGTACTTCTCGTGCTCTTCTACGGATATGTTGGGCGGTATTTTTCCCAGAATTGTAATTTCTTGCAGGTACTGATATTCTTCCCCAAAATTGCGCATGTAGTTCGTGCGGGCCTGAAGGTAATAGATACCGGGGGCAATAGCATCGTTCAGTTCGATTTGTCCGGAACCTGTACCTCCTGTTATGGCTACTGTTCTATCAAATAGTTGGGTGCCTTCACCATCGAATAGCCTGACCTCTAAAATCTGGGTTTGTACCGACGGCAGATTGGTGCTATCGCCAACATAGGCCTTGAACCAAATGATATCATCAGGAAAATAGGAGGTTTTATTGGTATGAACGTAGACCTTTTCTTTCAATCGAGGATTTTTTTGCATCAAATGTAATCGCTCTATCAATGAAGATTGAGCAACTGAAAATGTACAACTGAAAACTAAAATGAAACGAAGGAAGAATTTCACATTGCAGGCGTTTTAAATTTTAAATTTAGTACCAATGTAAAGTACTAAAAAGGATAGTTGATACCAATGTTTAATACAGAGTTGGCAAAATTATAATCTCTGAACCATCGTTTTGAGATTTCTTCAGCAGGGTTGTAGGTCTTGAAGCCCATATCGGCCCGAAGTACAAAATAGGTAAAATCATAGCGTAGCCCGAATCCTGTTCCCAATGCAATGTCTTGCAGTGAACTCAGTCCTGTAAAAGTCGCTGCCGGGTCTTCTACATTGTCGAAAACGTTCCAGATATTTCCTGCATCTGCAAAAAGTGCACCCTTTAAATTGCCGATAAACGGAAAGCGATATTCTAGATACAAACCAATTTTTAAATTCGCTTCGTTAAAATCGTCTATGGCATTGGTGCTACCCGGACCCAAAGAATAGGGCGACCAAGCCCTGATATCGTTGGCGCCTCCTGCAAAATAACTACGAACAAATGGAATATTGTTCGAATTACCATACGGTATCGCAATTCCGAAAAAGGTGCGTAAGGCCAATACTTCGTTACGCGACACGCTCCAATACTTCACGTAATCAAATTCGGTTTTGATATATTGGCTAAACGGAACACCAAACACCAATCGGTCTCCGTTTTCATTTTCATCAAAAGGGATAATCGCCGATAATCCAGATAGTAAATTTCCAGCACCTTCTATCTTAAAGCGAAATTGAAAAAATTTGTTGTCGGTAATACTTCGACGATTAGTCAAATTTAGCGTGTAGTTGGTGGCGAAGATAAGGTTGTTTTCTGTGAGCCTGACCCTTCTTTCTTCTATACTGCTTACCGTTTGAAAATCTTCGCTGCTCGTAGTAATCTCATTGTTCAAAACGGTATTTGTGAATCCTGTAGTTCCGAACGGAATGATGAGCTGCGGGTCATCCGATCCTTCCGGAATCTCAAAAAAATCTGCTAGTAAAGGATCGTCTTGGTAGTTGACTGCAACATTGTCTAATTGATTATAAGAGTTTTGATAGACGTTAAAGAAACGGTCAATATTAAGATTGCGCACAAACTGTATGTTCAACAGTTCAACGTTATGTTTTATATAATCAGAGGGAACCCATTTATAGCCCAAAATGTTATTGAACACCTGTTTGTCTAACCCTATGTTCTTTTGAAAACTGGTACCTAATGAAATACGGGTTCTGGGTAATGTGTAACTCGGGATCAAGGTATTGGTAGTGAAAAATGGCAGCCAAATTCTGGGGATATCAAGATTGATATCTGCACCGTATTCCTGTATGTTGAAAAAGCGGTTGTCGGTAATACTGGGGTCGTTCGACGCACCTAGGCTCAGTCGGCCCGCCAAACTTAAATTTTCAGCCCCTCCAAAAAGGTTTCTTGCTTGAAGTGAAGGGCTAAGGGTCAAGCCGAGCTGCTGAATATTAGATCTTATGACCTCAAACGACATACCCAGTGAGTATTTACGGCGGGCCGCTAAATAAATATTAGCATCAAGAGCACTTTGTTCGTCGTTCGGTACAGAGGTAATCGTCGGATATTTGAAAACCCCCAAGTTGGTAATCTGTCGATACGTACGTGCACGGTCAATATCACGGTAAATACTATCCTTTTCAAAAAATACGGCGTTGGCTAAGGTTTTAGGTTTAAACCTTAGCTTATTATGGTAAAATATGGTGTAGTCGCCGTAGCGAATAAATTTCTGCTCACTATCATGTTCGTCATATAAATAGTCGGTATAAATATTGATTTTGTCAAATTTATATACTTTGTACTCAGTGGTAGTAACGGCACTGTCACCTCGCCTTTTGAAATTATCGATATTGAGTTCGATGTTCATTTTCTGGTCATCGGCAAGTTTTGTGGTATCGGTCGCAATATCATAAGAAATTGAGCTTTCCTGAAAATTATAAACTCCAGAATTTCTAAAAATTATACTCAATCGCTCACGTTCAATAGCAAACTGGGCAAGATCGAACTGATTGCCTTCTTTTACGAACGACTCTTCGGTGTTAATTTGGTAAATAGAATCTATGGCCTTCGAAGCTATTTTTCGTGATACCGAATCGATCATGAAAGCTTTGCCTAAATCGACTTTGTAATCAAGCGCGACACGTTTCTTCTTGAGGGTATCTATTTGGTAGGTCGTATTGTTGTTAAAATACCCTTTGCTGCCATAATAGGCACTTAATCTCTCAAGTGTGCGCCTTGTGTCCGTAGTATCTAGAACTGCCGGTGCTTCCCCGATTTTTTTAAGCCATTCGCTTAGGCCACTTACCAAAAAAGATTTACCCAATCGGTCGACCTGTTTTTTTGAAAGCAGATTAATCAGACGCTGCTCGCGTTTTTCTTTTCGGTACAGCCAATCTTGGTATGACGAATCAGGATTTTTCTTCGCCATGTTATAGAGGTTCAAACGAAGCGGATAGCCTAGGAGTGTCTTGTTGGGCTCTTGTACGATGAGGCTTTCTATTGCTCCATCCCTTATTTCTTCACCATCTGTGTAAATTGTATTTTCTTTGAGTAAAAGTTCGTCTTCATCAACCCTTTTTAACGTATTACACGAGTTAAGGATCACCGCTAGAAATAATAGGCTTATTGTAGCTGAGGTCTTGGTAAAGCGTAACGATATGCCCATAGCCATCAAAAATACATTGAATTCATTTAAAACTTTTTATTTGGAACCGAAAATTTTTGGCTTCCCATCCATACCGTTCGGTGAGGTTGTACCGAGCTGAATTCATTTTTTACTGCCATAACGGTCCTCGATAACTATCGGGCTAGTCAAAAATAAGTAAACCGCCTATCTAATGTTGAAGTGTACTTGCAAAATGTGATATTTGCATAGTGTCAGCCTGCCGCCCTTCAGAAAAGAAACAAGGTTTAAATGAGTTCACTATTTCTATGATTGCAAAAAATAAAATAAAACTTATAAGGAGTTTACATCAAAAAAAGTACCGTAATCAACACGGGTTATTTTTCGTTGAGGGGCTCAAGACCGTAAATGAGTTGTTGACCTCCGATTTTGAAGTCCAAACCGTTTTTGCTACCGAGCAAGAAGTTATTGCTGTTACAGAAGAAAAGTTAGAATTGGTCTCCGAGTCTGAACTGAAAAAAATAAGCGCACTTGCGACGCCGAATAAAGTTCTTGGAGTTTTCAAAATTCCGATTGTAAAGAAAATCGATTTTGAAGATTGGATAGTGGTACTTGATGATGTCCGAGACCCTGGTAATCTTGGTGCGATAATCCGCTTATGCGATTGGTTCGGTATCAGGCATTTGGTCTGCTCGTCGAATACGGTCGACCGTTACAACCCGAAAACCTTACAGGCCACTATGGGGTCTATTTCACGGGTGAATGTTGGCTATACCAAGCTTGCGGATTTTTTAAGCGAAGTGAATGTACCGGTCTACGGCGCTTTTATGGAAGGCGAAACCGTGTACGATGCTAAATTGCCAAACACAGGAATCTTGGTTATGGGCAACGAGGCTAAAGGTATCTCTGAGGAGGTTAAGGCATTCGTCTCCCAAAAAATAAGCATTCCACAATTTGGAATAGAGATTACAGAAAGTTTAAACGTAGCTACGGCAAGTGCTATTCTCTTGAATGAGATACGAAGGAGTTAAAAACGTTCAGGTGCAGGTTCAGTCTCAAAATAAGAAGTTGTTTTGACGGGGTCGGTAGTGACAAAATAAAAAATTTAAGGTCTTGTATCTTCCTAAGACCTTTTCCTATTTTAACACTTCCTATTTTCAAAACTGTTACTGAAATAATCGTTGTCGACTACTCAAACGTAAAATTGACGAATAGACCCCGAGTGCTCATCTTTTCGATGTTGCCTGTCCACGGACTATTCGGGTCGTTGTCGCGCACAAGTTCATCGGTGAGCCCAAATACACCGCGTATGGAAGGTGTAAACTTGAAATACTCTAAATAAAAGTCGATACCGAAACCAAGCTCATAGTTGTAGGTCCATTTTTTCATACGAAAGGTGCCGCTACTGTTATCGTCAAGGCTTGCCTCGTTACTTCCTAAATTAAGAGAGGCAGAGGGCCCGGCGACCAAAAACGGCTTGAAGTTGCCGTAACGACGGGTACTTATTTTTAGTAGTAAAGGAAAGTTGATATAGGTCGATTTTACTTCTCGTATAGCATTTCTTTCCCCTTCCTCGGTATCTGTAAATCCTGGAAAGCCTAAAGTCCGTGCATTGTAATAAAGACCAGGTTCGAAGCGTACATCCAAAAACTCGTTGATCCGCATTTCTCCGATGAGGCCGACATTGAAGCCGGTCGACTTGAGTAACTGTATATCGGTGCCCTGATTGCCCTTGTCGTTTTTGTAATCGAACTTGAAACCGTATCTATTGAAACCAAGAAAGTAACCGTAGTTAAGAAACTTTTTATCCTTATTCTCTATGTTGAGGATGGGGTTGGAGTTAAACTGGGCATTCGCTGGTAGGGATAGGAATATAATACCTCCCAAAAGCAAAAAGAATCTTTTCATTCAAAAAAAATTATTCCGGCCGTGGATCTTTTCCCTGAAGATAACGACGAACCGCTATGTTTAATTAGGTCTTCTTGAGCCGTACGATCATTTTGTGGCAACATAAATCGATGCGACCCCGAATGTCTGGGGTTTGTTCTCTACCTCTATAAACCCGATTTTACGTAAAATATTGTTGAAGATCTCCCCATGGGGGAAAACCGATGCCGATTCGCTCAAATAGGTATATGCAGACCTGTCTTTTGAAAAAAGCCTCCCGATGGCAGGAAGCATATATGTAGTGTACATATGATACCCTTGTTTATAGGGCGTCTTGGCAGGTACAGAAGTCTCCAATACCACAAAGGTGCCTTTTGGCGATAGTACTCGATAGATTTCTGCGAGGCCTTTTTCCAAAGTTTCGAAATTGCGAACCCCGAAGGCCACGGTCACTGCATCAAAGCTATTGTCCTCAAAGGGCAAATTTTCGCTATCGCCGACGACCATTTCAATAGTGTCGTTCAGATTTTTCTGGGTAACCTTCTTCTTTCCTACTTCAAGCATACCTGGGGAGATATCTAGCCCTACAATACGATCTGCCCCGGTCTTTACAAGATTTATAGCCAGATCTCCTGTTCCTGTGGCAATGTCGAGAATTGTCTTTGGCTTTTTCGCTTTAAGAATGTTCACCACGCGTTGTCTCCATTTCACATCGATGCCAAATGAAATGACCCGGTTAAGATTGTCGTAATCGCCCGATATGTTATCGAACATTTGGGTTATTTGGGCTTTCTTTCCGAGGTCGGAATCTTTATAGGGAAGCACCTTTTTGGCCATAGCTGGGTAATTTTTGGCGCAAAGATACGATATCACGTCAAGTAAACGTTTAGGCATTCTGACGAATTCAGCTTGGCGTAACTAACGTATTTATATGGTATTTTAAAATCGTCAACCGATTAAATGTGTAATTTTGTATCGCAAAATATGAACTGCCTATCGATTTTTATATTCAATAGGGTTTTTAATAGCTGCAGATCCATATAAAGTTGCTACTAGATGAAAATTTTAATTGCGGGTGCCGGTGAAGTCGGTTTTCACTTGGCAAAATTACTGTCTTACGAATCGCAGGACATCACCCTAATAGATACCAAAAAAGAAAGTCTCGCCTATGCGGATTCCCATCTTGACATTAGGGTTTTACGCGGCGATGCCACTTCTATAGCAGTGCTGAAAGATGCACGGGTACAAGATTCTGATTTGGTCATCGGGGTTACTTCCTCCGAAACCACAAATATTACCCTTTGCATGTTAGCCAAACAATTGGGCAGTAAACGTACCATTGCAAGAATATCGAACACGGAGTTCATTGAGGATAAGGAGAACTTGCGCTTTTCGGAGTTGGGCATCGATGAATTGATTTCACCTGAAGAATTGGCAGCCACTGAAATTCAGTTGTTGTTGAACAAGTCAGCTTTTAACGATACCTACGAATTCGAAGAAGGTAAATTGATTATGATAGGTGTTTCTTTGCCGACCACTGCACCTTTTGTAGGAAAAATGGTAAAAGAAGCCGCAAAAATATTTCCAGAACTTCATTTTATGCCGATCGCCCTACAGCGAAAAGGAACACAGTACACCGTAATACCACGTGGGGACACCGTTTTTAAGGATGGTGATCAACTTTATTTCATAACCACCAAAGAAGGTGTCGATGAACTTTACAAGCTTACCGGAAAGAAGAAAGAGGAAATCAAGAACGTAATGATTTTGGGTGGGAGTAAAGTGGGTTTTAAAACGGCCCGCGATCTTTGTATGAATAAGTTTAACGTGAAATTGATCGAGAAGGATAAAGAAAAAGCCTTTGACCTTGCCGATGATCTGCCGAACGCTTTGGTAATAAATGGTGACGGAAGAAATGTAGAACTGTTGGAGGAGGAAAGCCTAGAATCTATGGATGCCTTTATCGCCGTTACCGGAAACTCCGAGACCAATATTATGTCTTGTCTGGTGGCAAAATCCAAGCATATAAAAAAGACCATTGCCCTTGTCGAGAATATGGATTATTTTCACCTCTCACACTCTATTGGCATAGATACCCTAATTAATAAAAAACTATTAGCGGCCAATAATATTTTCAGACATATTCGAAAAGGAGAGGTGGTGGCTTTGATGCGTTTGAACAACCTTAACGCCGAAATTCTTGAGTTTGTGGTCAAACTTGATTCAAGGGTAACCGGAAATGTTATACGAGAACTCGATTTTCCGAGAGCGGCTACCATTGGTGGCGTCATTCGTGATGGAAAAGGTATTATCGCTTTGGGTGGATTTGAAATAAAAGCAGGTGATAGGGTAGTGGTATGCTGTTTGCCCGAGGCTATCCCAAAGATTGAACGATTGTTTTTGTAGCTAAACTAAATCTCAGGCAATCATAATATAAATTAGGAGATAAGGTTGTTTGGTTACATGTTAATCGTTAAATGTAAATTTATTACGGTTAATCTTTAACCCATAACAATTAACTTTTTTAAAGATGAAATCTGTAGTTCTGAAATGTCAGAAAAAAAACTTACCATCAGCTTTGTTTCAATCAAGATTGTAATTAATGCGTCTTAATTCCAAAATAATATTTCATATCATGGGGCTGCTATTGCTTTGCAATGGTGGCTTTATGCTCTTGGCAACCTTGGTAAGCGGTATCTATTCCGATGGGGTAACCTTGAGTATTGCCCTCGCCGCTATCGCCACCATGTTTGTGGGTACGTTCGCCATGTTCACCACGCGGGGCCATAAAAAGGAGGTCAAGCGAAAAGAGGGGTATATTATCGTTACGTTCGGTTGGCTGGTGATGTCATTTTCAGGTATGTTGCCATATCTGTTCTCAGGTGCCATCCCCGGTATTACCAACGCCTTTTTTGAAACCATTTCGGGTTATACTACTACAGGAGCATCGATTTTAGATGACATCGAAGCCTTGCCCGAAGGTGTACTTTTTTGGCGTAGCCTTACCCATTGGATAGGTGGTATGGGTATCATCGTTTTGGCTATTGCCATCCTGCCATTGCTTGGTATCGGGGGCATGCAGTTGTTCGCTGCTGAAGCGCCCGGCCCCAATACCGACAAACTGCACCCTAGGATTACGGATACCGCAAAACGCCTTTGGCTCATCTATTTTGGGTATACTTTGGCCGAAACCTTGTTGCTGAAATTGGCAGGAATGAACTTTTTCGACGCCATAAACCACTCCTTGGCTACTCTTTCAACTGGGGGTTTTTCCACTAAGAACCTCAGCATGGCCTACTGGAACGATCAGCCTTTGATTCAATACATTGTTATTCTATTCATGTTTTTGGCAGGCGCCAACTTTGTACTCAGTTATTTTGCTTTTAAGGGAAAGGTACAACGTGTCATCAAAGACGAAGAGTTCAAATTCTATGCGGGTTTGATAGCGTTGTTCGTTATCATAGCGGCATTGGTCGTTCACTTTAAGGCCGATGTGCCCGTTACGGAATACCATCCCAAAGTTTTTGGTGATGCAGAAAGTTCCTTCAGACATACATTGTTTCAAGTGATTTCCGTGGTAACCACCACGGGATTCGTTACGGCCGACTTTACCAGTTGGACACCCTTTTTGACCATTTTCTTTTTTGGTCTAATGTTTATGGGAGGTTCGGCAGGTTCTACTTCGGGGGGTATCAAAGTGATGCGTCATGTATTGATTATAAAAAATGGGTTGCTGGAATTTAAACGTACACTACACCCTAGTGCGATTATTCCTGTTCGCTACAACGGCAAGACTGTAAAAGAGCACATTGTGTACAACATCATTGCTTTTTTTGTACTCTATATGTTGTTGTTCATTATTGGAGCTTTGGTGCTCGGCGCCATGGGTATGGACTTTGTAACGGCAATTGGAGGTGCTGCATCTTCGCTGGGCAATGTGGGGCCTGCTTTTGGTAGCCTGTATCCGCTAAGTAATTTTAACGGCCTGCCCGATGCGGGAAAATGGTGGTGTGGTTTTTTGATGCTCGCCGGAAGATTAGAACTCTTTACCGTATTGATTTTGTTGACACCCTATTTTTGGAAACGAACGTAACTTAGTAACGGTTTATACGGGAAAACCGAATGTTCTCTAATTCTTTACAAAAGTAAAGAAGGCCACGGGTGGATGGACTGTAGATCCATTGCCTAAGGGTGCATCGCTTATCAAAAAGATATTTTCATTGCTATCAGAGTTGGAGGAGAGCTATAGGTCGTACCGCTATCCGTTCCCGCATCATATGAAATTGCTTCTACCGTGGTATTTTCAACAAATTCGCCTCCATTGAATAGGTTTACATCTTCTAGGGCCACGAACCAATCGGGACTCGGAGCAATCATACTAACCAAAGTAACCAATGAAAACACTTCCGTTACTTCTATTGTAAATGTTTTTTCGGCGGTTCCGTGTGGTAGTCCGCCTCCATTGATACGGCTCATAGCCTCACCAGCACTTACAATCACATTGATTTCGTCGTTCAGAGCGCCCACGCCTCCGGACTCCGCCATGATTTCAACACCTTGACTGGCCAATTCCCCGTTCTTAAAAAAGGTTATACCGGGTTTGTGCACCATACCTGTTGCCGATGAAAAATGATCCGTCGCCGAAGGGAAGTCCGTTGGGTGGTTGGTACTGTTCCAATTGCTTGCAAAAGTAACGGTGTAAGAAGCTATCTGCTGTTCTACAATGATGTATGCTGATTTTACTTCGGTAGCGACCCGGCAGCGTTAGTAGCGGTCAGCGTTACTTCATAGCTTCCAAAATTGGGATAGCTTATGACGGGATTCTGTTCCGCGCTCGTTGAAGGATCTCCTCCCTCAAATTCCCAAGACCATGAAGTAGGATTATTGGTACTTGAATCGGTAAAGGTAATCTGCTGACCACTCGTTATAGTGGTTGCAGAAGCAGTAAATTCCGCCTCGGGTGCAATTGCAGCTTCAGATGCGGTAATATAAGCGAGCTTTGTCTCGACGTCATCGCCATCCGCGTTGGTGGCGGTAAGTGTTACATTATAAGTCCCAGCAGTTGCATATGTTACGGAGGGATTTTGATCCGTACTCGTAGCTGGGTCTCCCCCTTCGAATTCCCAAGCCCACGAAGTTGGATTATCGGTGCTGGTATCAGTAAATACTATGGACTGGTCCGTTTCGACCGTCGTGGCGGATGCGGAAAATTCGGCCGTAGGAGGAGCGCTAGTAACTACATCCGTTACCGTGATTTAATCGGCTTTCGTCTCCGTGTCTTCACCGTCGGTGTTGGAAACTTTTAAACTGACTTGAAAAGTTCCGGAAGCGCCATAAGTAATTTCTGGATTTTTGTCAGTGCCCGTAACGGGTTCTCCACCTTCAAAAGCCCAAGAATAGCTGGTAGCATTTTCTGAATCTTCTGAAAATGTAATAGATGCCCCTGTTTCGATAGCCGTCTCCGACGCTGAAAAACCCGCTACCGGAAGAATGGGGTCCGCAGGCTGCTCGGCCGGCCCATCGTCACTACTACAACTTATAAGAACTATTTGGGAGACTACCAGAAGTAATGTTTTGTTCATCGTATTGTTTTAATAATTGACCTTCCAGAGGATTATGAGGGTTTCGGTTATTCCAAAAGTAGTATGTGCTAAAGATAAAATTTTATAAGTGAAGAGATATCACAAAAGTATCACCGTAACAGTCTAGGCTATTAGTAGTCGCCTAGGTTTGCATCTAACTTTGCATGAATTTTCAGAGTAGATGAGGACAAGTAATTTCTTGTGGCGATTACTGTGCAATGTTTTTTAGTACATATTTACAAGTATAGAAACAGAAAAGTACGAAGTAAACGTTTCCAAATAAAAAGTTTAAATCAGTACAGTGAAAAGTCCTCAAATGTCGCATACTGAACTTGTTTCAGTATGCGACATTTGAGGACTAATTATTATAATTAACGATTTCTAGCTAAGTGCCTTTTTAATGCGAGCTATAGCTTCCCGGATTTCCTCTTCCGAGGCGGCATACGAAATGCGTATGCAATTGCCATTGCCAAAGGCATCTCCGGTAACGGTGGCCACATTGGCGTGCTCCAATAGATACATCGAAAAGTCGGAGGCGTTATTGATGGTCACTCCGTTTAGGGTTTTTCCGAAATAGGCGGTCACATCAGGGTAGACGTAAAAGGCACCTTGGGGCTCGTTACAGCGAAAGCCGTCGAGATTGTTCAACAGGCCTAAAATAAGTTGCCTACGCTCTTTGAATTTATCGACCATAAATTGTACTCGGTCGGGCGATTCGGTCAGGGCGGTAATCACGGCTCGTTGTGCAATACAGTTCGCACCACTGGTCACTTGACCTTGTAACTTGTTACATGCACGTGCGATATAGCTTGGTGCGCCGATATAACCGATACGCCAGCCAGTCATGGCAAAGGCCTTGGCTACCCCGTTTACGGTGACTGTTCGATTATACATGTCTTCGAAAGAAGCCATAGAGGCATGCGCCGTTACGCCATAGTTGATATGCTCGTAAATTTCATCGCTTACCACAATAATCTGAGGGTGTTTTTGCAATACATCAGCTAAGGCACGAAGTTCCGTTTTACTATAAATAGAACCACTGGGGTTACAAGGTGAGCTGTACCAAAGCATACGTGTTTTGGGTGTGATGGCAGCTTCCAGCTGCTCTGCGGTCATTTTAAAATCTGAATCGAGAGCGGTCGCTACTTCTACTGGTATCCCGTCTGCCAATTTTACAATATCGCTATAGCTTACCCAATATGGACATGGTAGAATTACTTCATCACCTTTGTTCAATATGACCTGGGCTACATTATACAATGCCTGTTTAGCTCCCGTTGAAACCATGATTTGTGAGCGCTCATAGCTGAGGTCGTTGTCTCTTTTGAACTTAGTTATTATGGCATCTTTCAATTCCACATAACCATCTACCGGTGTATACGAATTATAGTTGTCGTTAACCGCCTGAATCGCGGCATCTTTTATATAGTCAGGCGTATTGAAATCGGGTTCCCCAAGACTTAGCCCGATAATATCTTTGCCGGCAGCTCGAAGCTCCCGTGCCTTGGCAGCCATTTCTAGTGTAGCCGAAGGGGTAACGCTTTTAATACGTTCAGAAAGTTCATCGTTGGTGGCGATTGATGGTGTCATAGTAGCGTCATCTTTAAGCACCTTTTCCCACGATTTTTTGGGCAAGGGTGATGGTAAAACTTTAAATTTTTAAAAGTACGATTACAATTGTAAGGCGGGCTGTTTACCCAATTCTTTTAAGTGTTTGAAGTGTGAAATTATAGCTTTTCGGGTAGTTTTGTACTCGTTGTAAGGCAAATTAAATTCCTTTGCCGTTTCTTTCACAATTTTAGAGATTTTTGTGTAATGTACATGGCTGATATTAGGAAAAATATGGTGTTCTACTTGGTGGTTCAAGCCACCTGTAAACCAGTTGACGACACGGTTTTTTGTGCCAAAATTCACGGTGGTGAACAATTGGTGAATGGCCCAGGTATTTTTCATGGTTCCGCTTTCATCTGGCAAAGGCGTATCTGCCTCGTCGACGATGTGTGCCAATTGAAAGACAACACTTAAGATAACACCGGCTACGTAATGCATGATAAAGAAGCCTAAAAGAATCTTCCACCAAGCGATATCGATCAAAATAAGCGGGAGTACTATCCAGATGGCTATGTAAAGGATTTTGGCGACGACCAAAGTGCTCCAGTTCATAGCAGCACTCGGTAATTTTCCGTAAGAAAGCTTGCGCTTCATATAGCGGTACATCTGTTGAAAATCGGTGGTAATTGCCCAGTTGAAAGTCAATAATCCATAAAGAAAAACGGAATAAAAATGTTGGAATTTATGATGTTTCTTCCATTCGGTGTGCTTTGAGAAGCGAAGAATGCGACCGGCTTCCATGTCTTCATCGTGCTCATGAATGTTGGTATAGGTATGGTGTAGCACATTGTGCTGCACCTGCCAGTTATATACATTTCCGGCTAAAATGTATATACTGCTCCCCATCAGTTTGTTCACCCATTTTTTGTTGGAATACGAGCCATGGTTGCCATCGTGCATCACGTTCATGCCGACACCCGCCATACCGATGCCCATCACTATGGTCAACAAAAGATTGGCCCAATTAGGAAGCCCCAAGGTCAAAATCAGGAAATAAGGGGTAAGGAACATTGCGAACATGACTACTGTCTTTAAATGTAGTCGCCAGTTGCCCGTTTTTTTAAGTTTGTTTTCCTTAAAATAATCGTTGACGCGTGTATTTACCGTTCGGAAAAATTGAGCGGAGTCTTTTCTAGAAAATCGTATGTTTTTTTGGTTCATATGGTCCAATCTTTTGATATATATACTAGAAGTAGTGTTCTTTATATTAAGGCACCTACTTTTTGACTAGTGAATATAGTAATTTTGCATGTAACTCGATATAAGTTCTAAATACAAAGATACGCATGACCGCCGAAATAGTTTTTAAATATTTTCCCAATTTATCAGATGTTCAGCGCGAACAATTCCTGTTGTTGGAAGAGCTATACAAAGATTGGAACCAAAAAATAAATGTAGTTTCCCGAAAGGATATCGATGAACTATATCTCCGGCATGTACTTCATTCATTAGGTATTGCCAAGATACAGCTATTTAAAGATGGTAGTAGTGTATTGGATGTTGGCACGGGTGGGGGCTTTCCAGGAATTCCTTTGGCGATACTTTTCCCTAATGTGAAATTTACATTGGTCGATTCTATCGGTAAAAAAATTAAGGTCGTTGAAGAAGTGATGGAAGGACTGGCCCTTGAAAACGTAACCGCTAAAAATTCTAGAGTAGAGGATGTAAAAGGGGAATTCGACTTTATTGTAAGTAGGGCAGTGGCAGCTATGCCAACATTTACCTATTGGGTCAAAGGAAAAATAAAGAAGGAATCACTGCACAATAGAAAAAACGGTATACTTTATCTTAAAGGAGGCGACCTAACCGAAGAACTAAGGGGCTATAAGAACGCAGAAATTTCTAATCTGACCGATTATTTTGAAGAGGACTTTTTTGAGACTAAAAAAGTGGTGTACCTGCCCATAAAATTTAAGGGCTAGTCTATATGCTTAACATTCTGTGAAAAGAATACCTGCATTTCGTGGCATAGTTTTTCATGTAGTTGTGCATATTCACAATAAGTGATTTCCTTCTTTTTTTAGCTTCGAAGCTGTGTTTACGTACTTTCATAGTCATTATTTTTTTTAGCTATAATTCTAAAGTTACTAAAAATTTACAATTAATTAACGTTAAATTTACATTGATATTGTGCAAGAATGTATAAAAAAATAAGCTTCGATTTTAATACTGACAAGACTAGCAGAACAAAGGCCGGAGTGCAAGGTGGAGCTTAAGTCAATTAAACAGGTATTAAGGGAAACAAAAAAGGCCCTTTCCCAAAAATTCAAGAAGGACCTTCAAAGCTTTTTAAAAAATATTATTTGCTCCAGGGCGGCGTAACACCATTTGAGCGCGCATAAGCAATCAATTGGCCTTTGTGCTCACCGTTATGCTCCATTATGGACAAAAGACCTCCGAGCATGTTCATCTTGGCAAAACCAAAATCGACCTCTTCCCCCAATTGGTCGTTTTCGACCATCATAATTTTTTCACGCACGAATTCGTTAGATTTTTTCACAACCGCAATAATATTTTCTTTTCCAGTGATTTTACCCAGATTCATCACGTCTACATCTTCTGGAGGGGCAAAGCCCATTTTAGAGGACAGATAATAATTAGCACCCGCGATGTGAAGAAGCGCCTCGCCGACAGAATTGACACCTTCGGTAGGGCGCCAATCATATTGTTCTTCAGAAAAAGCTTCCGCCAGGGAAATCACTTGACCCTGGTTGCCCGTTAAAACACCTTGAATAGTACTCTGTGTTAAATTTTCTTGTGCATAGCCCATGACCCCTGCCATGAATACCAATGCAACCATTACTTTTTTCATTTTCTTGAGATTTAAGTTGTTTGTGAATTTATGATATGTTCAGCGACAAGATATTAAAAACCAACCTAGTATTATCTAAAACGTGTTGAAATTATTCTTATCCGAAAGTATTCGTCAGGTTTTGTCTTTCTTTAAGTTTCAGTATCGATATCTTTTATAAAGTGTACTAGTGTGTCTTCTTCTTTAAAACCTATTTTCTGATGAAAGGCGACCGTTGCTTTGTTCCATTCCCAAGAGTCGGACCCCATTTGATGACCACCTTTTTGAGACACCTATTTTTCACCCAATTCAAAAAGTTCATGTGCAACACCTATTTTACTGCAGTCGGGTTTTACATAGATGCCCTCTAAATAACCTGTTGGTGAAGTATCGGCGCCTTCAACATAATCTTGGCGTATGGAGACATATACAAAGCCGACCAGTAGTTCTTGGTCCTTAGCGAAGAATACTACTTTGTGCTCCGAAGCCCCGATTTCTCTCAAAACTTTTTCTAGTTCGTTTTTGGGGAAATCTTTCCATAGATCCAAAGCCATTTCTAGCAGATCGTCAAAATAAGCCTTATCTTAAATTAGATATTCCATTCGTTTTAGACTTTAAACTTACACCGATTGAACAGAGACTACTACGTTCAACCTAAAAACGGATACCGATAGTTTTCAGGGGTTACAAAAGTCTCTTTAATCAACCGAGGGGAGACCCAACGTAATAGGTTTTGTGCGGAACCTGCCTTGTCATTTGTACCCGATGCCCTGGCGCCACCAAAAGGCTGCTGCCCGACTACTGCACCTGTAGGCTTGTCGTTAATATAGAAGTTGCCAGCGCAATTTTGAAGCGCTTTTGTGGCTTCGTCTATCGCATAGCGATCTGTAGAAAGTACAGCTCCTGTTAATGCATACTCAGAAGTTTCATCGACTAATTTTAGGGTTTTCGACCAATCTTTGTCCTCATAGACATAAATCGTAACCACGGGCCCAAATAGTTCGGTTTCCATTGTGGTATATTTCGGATCGGTGGTCAGTATTACAGTTGGCTCTATGAAATAGCCTTTTGATTTATCGTAACCGCCACCGGCAATAACTTCGGCATTTTTGTCTTTTTTGGCCTGATCTATATATTTGGCCAATTTATTAAAGGAGCCCTCATGAATAACCGCAGTTACAAAATTTGACATATCTTCCGGGCTACCTGGGGCATTGAAAGATTTCAAATCTTTTTTGACGGAATCCAAAATTTCTTTGGATGTCGATTCTGGTAAATACACGCGTGATGCGGCACTGCATTTCTGTCCCTGAAACTCAAAAGCGCCGCGAACGATAGCGGTTGCGACTTGTTGCGGTTTTGCGGATGGATGAGCCACGATAAAATCTTTACCGCCCGTTTCTCCGACAATTTTTGGATATGTTTTATAGTTATGGATGTTATTGCCTATCTGTTTCCAGAGCTCTTTGAAGACATGTGTAGATCCAGTAAAATGGATACCTGCAAAATCAGCACTGTCTAAAACCGTTTTGGTTATCATTACGGGATCGCCATATACCACATTGATTACACCGTCGGGAAGCCCGGCTTCTTTGAAAACGTCTACGATAACTTTTGCGGAGAAAATCTGACTATCGCTAGGTTTCCAAACAACGACGTTGCCCATCATCGCGGCACTTGCTGGAAGGTTTCCTGCAATAGCCGTAAAGTTGAACGGGGTAATCGCATAGACAAAACCTTCTAAGGGTCTGTACTCCACTCGGTTCCAAATACCCTCTGCCGAGTCGGGTTGTTCATCATAAATCTGCGACATATATTCCACATTAAATCGCAAGAAGTCTATCAATTCGCAGGCCGCATCGATTTCGGCCTGTTGAATAGTTTTTGATTGTGCGATCATAGTCGCTGCATTGATTTTGGCGCGATAAGGCCCCGCAAGCAATTCTGCGGCTTTTAAGAAAATGGCGGCACGTTGTTCCCAGGTCAGATTGGCCCAAGCGTCCCGAGAGTCTAAGCAATTTTGAATAGCCTCCGTCACGTGCTTCTTCTCGGCCAAATGATATTGGCCGACCACGTGCTTATGGTCGTGGGGCGGTGACATTGGTTTGGTGTTCCCAGTTTTGATTTCTTTGCTTCCTATATACAGCGGAACATCAACTGTTCCTTTAAAATAACTATGATATTGTTGTAATGCTTCTTCCCGTTCGGGAGACCCGGGAGCGTAACTTTTTATCGGTTCGTTTATCGCTGTCGGTACTTGGAAAAATCCTTTGCCCATTGTGGAGTTTTTTGGGTTAAAAATAATGGACAAAAGTACTAAAAGGGATTCCGAATAAAAACTAATTAATGCTTAAAAAGCAAATGGCCCCATTGGCCCAAACTCTTAGTGGACATCTATAAAACCCAATTGAAAGAATCGGAATTATTCCATGATATCAAACTCGAAAAAATTTAGCCCCAAAGCATTCTAGGAAGGCATAAAGAGCGCAAAGTTTTTTTTAAACAAATATGATTATCTGAACTTGAATTTAATTTAGTGCAAAAGGCGCATGAAATTTGAAGGTTGGGACATACACTCGAAATTTTTCCGTGGAACTAAAGTTCACCATATTGTAGTGCCCGCGCATAGCCCCAATAGGCGATGCCAGAAGACAACCTGAAGTATAGGTGTACGATTCGTCGGGTTTGATAACGGGTTTTTTCCCGATTACTCCTTCGCCATCAAGTACTTCCAACTCGTTTAGCGCATCATAGATTTTCCAGTGTCGTGATGTGAGCTGTACAGAATTTTTACTTTGATTCTCAATAGTAATGGTATAGCCGAAAGCAAAGTGCATCTTATAGTTCTTGAAAAATGTGCCTTCAAAACTAGTATTCACGGAAATTTTGATGCCTTTGGTTACCTGTGTTATCATTGTTTTGTTCTAAAAGGTAAATACGTTTCCTACAAAGAGGATTAATGTTGAAAACAAAGCCAATATAAAAAAAATCACATTTAAAAAGATATATTTAACAATAGTTTTAAATATACCTTGTTTATAGAATTTTCGCATGACCTGAAACAGATAAATGGAAAAAATCGTAAAAAAAAATCCAATTACTGTCTACATGAAAAATTGAATCTATCAAATAGCTAATAATGAGCAAGATAAACAACAAAGAGGTATTATGAAAGCCAAAGACCAAATGATCGGTATAACTGTATTTTTTTCTGATATACGCCAGCCAAATAAAGAGCGCGAAGACCGGTAGAAAGAAAAATATGGCGAATGGTAGTTTTGATATCAGCATACTTAAAAAACTTCCGGGTTGACGCCTTATTCTCCGATAACCGCTAACGACAGTAAAAACCATCTTGTTTTCAAATGTGTGCGATAATTCATATTCGGCCTTAGCCTCTTCGAAGTTTGATGCCGTGTCTTTTTGAATGATAGTATTAGAAAACTCTTGTTTCCTTGAAAATCTGGCGCTGAATGAAGCATTTTCAATCGATTTGAAATATGTAATCGGATTCGCTAGGATAATTGAATCTCGATCCCCGATTTTTTTTAGTAGGTCCTGTATTTCCTTTGAACCTTTAATGGAATCCAGTTTTTTTTTAACCGCGCTTTTTCACCATCATTGCTTATTGAAATATTCAAGCCGTCAAAGCCAGTAATACTATCTAGTAGATCGGTCTCCTCATTTACTCCATACTTATCCCATTCCGGAAAATTTGCCGCAAAGTTGATCATCAAAAAGTAGATGGTAGCCAAGCTGAGCAAAAAGCGGAAAGGATTGGTATTGGTATAGGATACTCTTTTTCCTTTGATATAGTCCTGTGTAATCTTACAAGCCTTAAAATTAACGCCGAGAGGGTTTTTAACAATTTGGAATCATAAGAAATAAAGCTTACAAAAAATTCGTCGAAAAAGTCTTTAAGCGAAAGTTTTTTTGGTGCTATTGGGCTGTGAGCAATTAGGACAGAACTTATCGCTCATATCTAACGGATGGCTACAATTAAGGCACTCGGTTACCCGATATTTTAATCGGTACCTTCCTTTTTGGGTTATGGCCGGTTTATCATCCATTTATCCTTGATTATGGATGAATATACGTTAATTGCTAATGTTTATTGAGTTGGTCCTACCAATTCCGATAATGCTGTCGTAGAGGTCGCCAAAATTTCGGTAATAGACCAAGATTAGATAGTTATTCTCGGTAAAATGGAAATTACCGCAAATGGTGTTGAGGTCAATGATGCCGTCTTCGCGCTTGATAACATACTTAAAGTTATAGAAACCCTGCTTCATTTTGATTTCGCCCTTCATCGTACCGTTATTTTCATTGTAGGTCATTTTGTTTTCATCGGTAAGTGCATAATTATTATACTTCCCAAAAATATACACTTCGTCGAGATCAAGAATATCTTTGTACGGTAGTGTGAAATGTACAATAGAATATTCTGCCTCTCTTGAATTATCCTGACCTTGCAAGGTTCGTATCACGAAGTCGCCGTTGATGTCCGGAAAGTAAGTGTAACGCTCATCTGTCCTATAGCCATTGGTAAATAAATAGTGATGGTAAAGATCTTTTATTTCGATTCTAGCAATCTGCGAGGTGGGCGCCCTGAGATCGCTGGTGTCGAAATTCAAGAATTCATTCCCCCCATAGAAGCTTGTTTCTTGGTCATATTTATAGACTAGTCCATTACCGATGGTGTATTGTGGCACAACGTTATAGCGCGCGGTCGCCCAATGGTAATTTTGTAGAATAGCAATTTTAACCTCCTTTTTTGGGTTAACAAGTCGAAAATTTCCTGGATTGACAGTGAACTGAACTACTTGTTTTTCGTTGAGAAAATTGAAATCACGCGAACGCTTTACCTCGGCGCCTACATTGACGATGTCCTTGAAGACTACAAATCTTCGCGAGAATTGTAACTCATAGCTGTCGTTATAAATTTCCAAAACATAATTACCACTCACTCTCAAACTAACAATATCGTTCGGAATCTTAAGACGATAATTTGAATAGGGCTGCAATGTCGAATAGCTGTTTTTGTAATCGATAATTCTTTGATTATCGACGCCCTTTAGGTATTGCGATTTTAAAAGTTGTGAAGGCGTCCAATCGTAATCGCAGTGAATTATTTTGTAGTAATAGTCTTGTTCGTTGGCGGTAATGTCGTCGAATTCAAGTTTAATGCTTCCACCGAGTTGGACCACTGGGAATTGGTCTTCCGTTGGTCCACCAAAAATGATTGTCTTAATGTTTTCCGGAGGATTTACTTCTTCCTGAACTTGCGCAAATAATGAAGATGCAAAAAGTAAAAAGACAATCTGTTTAAGGCTTGAGCGCATTTATTGACTATTTTTTGGGCAAAGGTAAACAAAAAGCGTACCCAAAAAATTTAGATCGTCGTACGGCCCAAATTTCTAGGTATTTATTATGAAAACTATCCTTTTAGTACTATTTTTGTTTCATATTTTAGTTAACTAAGGTTTACAACAATATGTCAAAAGACATCAGTATTAAAAAGGGTTTGAACATTAACCTTGTCGGTGCCGCCGAGCAAACTACTTCAAAAGCCGTCTTAAGTAATGTTTATGCTATAAATCTTAATGATTTTTACGGAATTACCCCCAAAATGTTGGTCAAACAAGGTGCCGAGGTGAAAGCCGGAGAGCCCCTTTTTTACAACAAAAACAGGGAAGGTTTGATGTTCGTTTCGCCTGTAAGCGGCGAGCTTATCGAAATCAATAGGGGGGCGCGGAGACGTATTCTTTCCTTGAGAATTTTGGCGGACAAAGAGCAAGTCTCTGCAGTACATGCGATTTTAGATGTTGAAAAAGCATCGAAAGAAGAGGTGAAGAAATACTTGTTGAAAAGTGGATGTTGGCCATTTATCAAGCAACGACCCTATGATATTATTGCCAACCCTGATGCCAACCCTAAGTCCATTTTTATTTCCGGGTATACGACTGCGCCCCTAGCTGCAGATTCTGACTACGTTTTGAAAGGAAAGGAAAATGAGCTTCAGGCCGCAGTTACTGCATTGGGAAAATTGACCCCGGGAAAAGTTCATGTTTCCGTCGGTAAGTCTTCCGCTTCGACATTATCCGTTTTGCAGGGAGTCGAATTGCATAAAGTTTCCGGTCCGCACCCTGCTGGACTGGTAGGAACTCAAATCAATAAAATCGATCCAATAAACAAGGGTGAAACCGTTTGGACGGTCTCCGCCCAAGATTTGGTCATTATCGGAGAGCTACTGCTTACCGGTAAATTTAACGCAGAGCGTATCGTTGCTTTGGCGGGATCTTCGATTAAATCTCCGAAATATTATAGAACAAAAATCGGCACTGAATTAGCGACCATTTTATACGGTAGTGGGGTCACTAATGACAACTTTAGGGTTATTAACGGTGATGTGCTTACCGGCTCTAAAAGTGAGCCTGATGGTTATTTAGGGTACTACAATAATACGGTAACCGCCATTCCAGAAGGTGACGATTACGAATTCTTTGGGTGGAACAAACCCATCTTCAATAAAATTTCCGCTACTAGGGCGTTGACTTTTTCGTGGATGCAGCCCAACAAAAAATACGATTTGACCACTAATACCAATGGAGAGCATAGGGCATTCGTGCTAACCGGTATGTACGAAAAAGTATTTCCGTTAGATATCTACCCCATGCAATTGCTTAAAGCGTGTATGGTGCAAGACCTCGATGAGATGGAGCAATTGGGGCTATATGAAGTTGCTCCCGAAGATTTTTCGTTGACAGAGTTTGTTTGTGTATCAAAACAACCGCACCAGAAGATCATTAGGGAAGGATTGGATCTCTTACAAAAAGAAATAGGATAAAAATGAGCGATAAAAGACTGACTTTTAAAAAACGGCTACACATTATTAAGCACCATTACAGGGGCAAAAAAATGGCGCCGGCTTTCAATGCGATTCATACGTTTTTGTTTTCTCCAGACGAGACTACGCATAATGGATCGCACGTAAGGGCGGCCGATGATTTGAAACGAACCATGAACACGGTCATTATGGCCTTGATTCCGGTTTTGTTGTTTTCTATGTTTAACGCCGGCTATCAACATTTTTCGGCCATTAACGGTTTTCCAGAGAATTTCTCCCTTATGGAGCATTTTCTTACTTGGAATAATTTCTGGATTGGAATCATAAAAGTACTTCCGTTAGTTGTGGTGTCTTATGGAGTTGGACTTATAGTCGAATTTATTTTTGCGGTCATAAAGGGCCATGAAGTTGAAGAAGGCTATCTCGTAACGGGTATGTTGGTGCCATTAATCGTACCAATAGATACGCCGCTTTGGATGTTGTCCGTTGCCGTGGTTTTCGGTGTGGTTATCGGAAAAGAAGTTTTCGGAGGCACGGGAATGAATATTTTGAATCCGGCATTAACGATTCGCGCATTTTTGTTTTTTGCCTATCCTACTTGGATGAGTGGTGACAAAGTTTGGGTGCACGAAGCTGTGGAACTCGCAGGGGGCCCGGATGCTATTTCAGGAGAAACCATTTTAGGATATTTGGCACAGAATAAAGGCGCCGAAATGTCGTATTCGATTTCCGATATGTTCTTTGGGTTTATACCGGGATCGGTAGGGGAGACCCCAACGTTTTTAATACTTCTCGGCGGACTCTTTTTGATTTTTAGTAAAATAGCCAGTTGGCGCATCATGCTTAGTGCCGTTATCGGTTCTTTGGTAATGGGCCTTATCTTCAATCAGGTCGTAGACTTTGGTTGGATTACGGAAACCAGTAAATTTTATGGCTTGATGAGTTTTGAGTACTGGCAGCACCTTATTGTTGGCGGTCTCGCATTCGGAATCGTCTACATGGCGACCGATCCCGTAACAGGCGCACAGACGAACCGTGGTAAATGGTTCTATGGATTTTTCATCGGTTTTATCTCGGTAATGATCAGGGTGTTCAATCCTGCGTATCCGGAGGGTGTTTTCTTGGCCATTCTTTTGATGAATGTTTTCGCACCTACCATCGACCACTACGTCATCCGTGGAAACGTCAAACGAAGAATGAAACGATTGAAAAATGCAACCATATTGCCTAAAGATTCAGAAGGCAAAGAAAAAGAACTTCAAGTAGAAACCGCATAATTATGGCAATCAATACAGATAAAAACAGTTATACGGTAGCTTTCGCCGCAGTAATGGTCGTAGTCGTCGGATCCGTACTTGCTTTTCTGGCTTCCGGTCTTAAAGATAGGATTCAAGAAAACGAACGTTTTGAAAAACAACAGAATATTCTTTACGCCATGGGCGTAAATGAGAATGTAGACGAGGGTAGCGTAAACTTTATTCCAACGGATAAGGTCGAAGCCGAGTTTTCGAAGTACATCACAGAACAGCTGGTCATTAAAGGAGATGAAATCACAAAAAATGATGAAGCTTACCTTATTGATTTGAAAAAGCAACTGGCACTTTATAAGAAAGGGGAAACTCCCGAACTTCCACTTTTTATAGGAGAGAAAGACGGTAAGAAATCTTATATCATTCCGATGTACGGCAAAGGGCTTTGGGACGCCATTTGGGGCTTTATTGCTTTAGACGATACCATGGCAGTTCAAGGCGTGTATTTCGATCACAAGGCGGAGACCCCTGGTCTTGGGGCAAATATCAAGCAGCGCTATTTTATGGACGATTTTTCCGGAGAGTCGATTCTTGACGGTACCCGATATTCGGGCATAAAGGTGGCGAAGGGTAATAATGACCCCTTGAACAGTACGAAAAACGATAATGAGGTAGATGCTTTGGCAGGAGCGACGATTACCGGTAACGGAGTTGCCGCCATGATTAAAGAGAGCGTCAACCTTTATAAAGATTATTTACAAACCGTTAGAGCAGAATAATATGGCATTATTGACAAAAAAAGATGTAAGCCTGATTACAGATCCGTTGGCGGACAATAACCCGATTACGATTCAGGTACTGGGTATTTGTTCGGCATTGGCTATTACGGCAGAACTAAAGGCCTCTATCGTAATGGCCATTGCAGTGCTGTTTGTTTTGGGCCTAGGTAATGTGGTTATCTCGTTGATGAGAAACATTATACCCTCCAAAATACGTATTATCGTTCAGTTGATAGTCGTCGCTACCTTGGTAATTATTGTCGATCAGGTACTGAAGGCCTTCGCTTACGAGTTGAGCAAAACCTTGTCGGTATTCGTTGGTTTGATTATAACCAATTGTATTATCATGGGCCGGTTCGAAGCTTTTGCATTGGCAAATGGGCCATGGAAATCTTTTCTTGATGGAATAGGTAATTCCCTTGGTTATGGGGTTATATTGATAATCGTCGGATTTTTTAGAGAGCTTTTGGGCTCGGGAACACTATTGGGCTATAAAGTTTTAGGAGACCCGATTGCAAAATCCGGGCTATATGCTACGGGTTACGAAAATAATGGTTTTATGATTATTCCTCCTGCCGCCTTGATTGTAGTGGGTATCATTATTTGGGTACAACGTTCCAGAAATACGGCATTGATCGAAGATCATTAATTGAATTAAAGGAAGAATTATGTTAGAGCATCTAGAATTGTTTTTTAAATCCATATTCATCGATAACATGGTATTTGCCGTGTTCTTGGGGATGTGTTCTTATCTCGCGGTTTCCAAAAAAGTAGCCACTGCAGTTGGTCTAGGGGCGGCCGTAATCTTCGTATTGGCGGTCACCGTTCCGTTGAACTGGTTGTTAGATCAATACTTATTGCGCGATGGCGCCTTGGCTTGGTTAGGCCCTGAATATGCTGATTATAATCTCAGCTTCCTATCTTTTATATTATTCATAGCCACGATTGCTACAATGGTACAATTGGTAGAAATCGTAGTCGAAAAATTCTCTCCGTCTTTATATAATTCCCTAGGCATCTTTTTGCCCTTGATTGCGGTGAACTGTGCTATTCTAGGTGGTTCATTATTTATGCAGGCAAGAGATATCGAAACATTAGGTTTGGCTCTCAATTATGGGGTAAGTTCTGGTATAGGTTGGTTTTTGGCGATACTTGCGATTGCTGCCATACGTGAAAAAATTCGATATTCAAATGTGCCACCTCCATTACGTGGTCTGGGAATCACATTTATCATTACAGGATTGATGGGTATCGGTTTCCAGAGTTTCGGAGGTATGTTGACAGGAGGTGATGATGCAGCGCCCGTAGAAGAAACTACAGCGCAGAAAGTTGAAAAAGAAGATGTACGCGCTATAAGGGAGGATGACCTTATCGGAGCGGAAAAAACAAAAGAAACTAAAAAAGAGGTTGACCAAAAGGAAATCTCTTATAACGACGCAATAAACAAATAGATATGCTATTAGCTGCAAGTACCGGGGGAACGATATTGATTACCGTAGTATCGTTTTTAATACTACTGATGGTTTTGGTCGCTCTTTTGTTGTTTACAAAAGAAAAACTATCCCCTTCTGGGCCAGTAACCATTACCATCAACGGCGAGAAAAAAATCGAGGTTGGGTCAGGAAGTTCCTTGCTCTCCACTTTGGGTAACCAAAAAGTATTCTTGCCATCGGCATGTGGTGGCGGTGGAACCTGTATTCAATGTGAATGCCATGTGCTTTCAGGTGGGGGAGAGGCCTTGCCAACGGAAACTCCACATTTCTCAAAACGAGAATTGAATTCTGGCGCTCGTTTGGCCTGTCAGGTCAAGGTAAAGCAGGATATGGAAATAACCATTCCCGAAGAAGTTTTTGGAATTAAGAAATGGCCTGCCAAAGTAGTGCGAAACTATAATGTGGCTTCTTTTATCAAAGAATTCGTAGTTGAGATTCCTCAAGATATGGGCTATAAGGCAGGAGGGTATATTCAAATCGAGATACCCAAATGCGAGATTAAGTATTCCGATATCGATATTACGGCACACCCTGAAGAACATGAAACACCGGATAAGTTTCAGGCAGAATGGGACAAGTTTAATCTCTGGCCTTTGGTGATGAAGAACCCCGAAACGGTGGAAAGGGCCTATTCTATGGCTTCCTATCCTGCCGAAGGTAAGGAAATTATGTTAAATGTGCGTATCGCGACTCCGCCTTGGGATAGGTCAAAAAATGGCTGGATGGATGTAAACCCAGGAGTAGCGTCCTCCTACATCTTCTCTTTGAAAGAAGGCGACGATGTTACAATTTCAGGACCTTACGGAGAATTCTTTATCAATGAATCGGACTCCGAAATGTTATATGTTGGCGGTGGTGCCGGTATGGCCCCTATGCGTTCACATTTATATCACCTCTTCAATACCTTAAAGACAAATAGAAAAGTGACCTATTGGTATGGGGGTCGTTCAAAAAGAGAGTTGTTCTATATCGATCACTTTAAACAGTTGGAAAAAAATTTCCCGAACTTTAATTTCTATATGGCACTTTCAGAGCCTATGGAAGAGGATAATTGGAAGGTCAAAAAAGATATTGACAGTCCAGGTGATGGTTTTGTCGGGTTCATACACAATTGTGTTATCGATAATTATTTAAGCCTTCATGAATCTCCCGAAGATATTGAGCTTTATTTCTGTGGTCCGCCATTGATGAACAAAGCGGTACAGAAAATGGGCGAGGATTTTGGTGTCCCCGATGAGCATATCCGTTTTGATGATTTTGGAGGATAAGTATAATCCGAGTTATTCCCGTGAGGACGTAAATCTGTTAAACGACTTACATAACCGATGTCTCTGGCACCGGTTTTTTTGAATGTAATTTTTAGAAATGGGCAAACCGCTATCGGAACAGGAACTACACAACCTTGCAATGAATATTGTTGGTAGGAAATTGGGGGCAGAAGGTTATGATTTTATGGGGGTGAACAGCAAACCTAAAAAAAACCCACAGTTTGTCTGTCTAAAAGAAAAAAAACTACATTTTATAATAGTTCGGCATGTTGCCTATCCCGAGAATCCGGGTGGCTTTGATACCGTATTAATGAAAAAGATGAAGGCGCATGCAGAAAAGTATGAGGCTACAGCTTATTATGCAGGAGTGGGGCTATCGAATGCCGAAAATCAAAATCTCCCCGTATATTTGAATGAAGACTATATTGTAGATTATAAAGGATTAATCGAAGTAGACGATGAGTAGAATTGTAATGTTGCTTCTGTTTATATGCTGTATGTCCTGCGGGAATAGAGAAACACAAGTAGTCAGAAACGAGAGTACTGGAGCTGCTTTGGGTACTTCTTACAGCTTGATTTACCTTTCGACCGAGCCCATGGATTTACAAAAAGAAATAGATTCCGTTTTAGCCGCAGTGAACCAATCGTTATCTACCTACATACCTAGTTCCGATATTTCTAAAATTAATAATGGGGATGTCGATGTAGTTGTCGATGCCATGTTTTTAGATGTATTTCAATTGTCAAAGGAAGTACACCGGAAAACTAATGGCTATTTTGACCCCACTGTAGGCGTATTGGTCAACGCATGGGGTTTTGGTCCGGGAGAACAGATAGCGATGGACAGCACACGTGTTGATAGCCTATTGGAATACGTTGGTTTTGATAAAGTGAAGCTTACGGAAGCAAATACTGTTGAAAAATCGGACTCCCATATATATTTTGATTTCAATGCCATTGCAAAGGGGTATGCCATAGACCGATTGGCCAAAATGATGGATGTCAGGGGAATTCAAGACTATCTTCTGGAAGTAGGGGGAGAATTGGTCGCTAAGGGGGAGAACCAAATCAAGAAAAAGCCTTGGATTATAGGTATCGACGATCCGCAGCTGGAAAATGAACGAAGGCTCAAAATATCAATACATTTGAAAAACAAGTCGCTTGCTTCATCTGGTAACTATAGGCATTTTAGGATTGATAGCCTAACCGGTAAGAAATATGTACACACCATAGATCCCAAAACTGGCTTCACAAAAAATGCCAATACATTGGCAGCCACTATACTTGCCGATAACTGTGCTACCGCAGATGCTTACGCCACAGCTTTTATGGCGATGGATTTAGATGAAGCTGTCAAGCTTCTGACCGCCCAGCGCGAACTGGAAGCCTATATCGTTTATCTCGATGAGCAGGGGGAAACCCAAGAATTTATGACGCCCGGATTTGAGAAAATTTTGGTAGATAATTAAACAGATTTCTTGACAAGCGGAATGATTTCATCCTTCGCCAATCGGAATTTGTCTACGTCCGCTGGTGATAATAAAGCGGTATAATCTACTTCTTCGACTTCGAAACCTATGGCCCTTAACTTGTTGAAAAAGTCTCTACCGTAAACCCTTACATGGTCATATTGACCAAAGATTCTAGCGCGTTCTTTTTTGTCGGTAATGGCATCGTCTTCAAAGGTCTTTTTACGTTTTAAATCTTGGGGAATCTGGAAAATGCCCCACCCTCCTTTTTTGAGAACTCGAAAGAGTTCTTGCATGGCTTTGGTATCGTCGGGAATATGTTCAAGCACATGGTTACATAAAATCACATCGTAAGATTGATCTTCAAAGGGAAGCTTACAGATGTCCGCTTTTACATCGGCCAAGGGTGAATTTAGGTCTGTAGTGGTGTAGTCTAAATTCTCCAACTTTCTAAAACGTTTGTAAAATGCTTGTTCCGGAGCGAAATGCAATACTTTTAATGACGCCGTGAAGAAATCGGTCTCATTTTTCAGGTACAACCACAATAGCCTATGGCGTTCTAAGGACAGGGTATAGGGAGACAATACATTTTCTCTTGGACTTTCGTAGCCATATGGGAGAAAGCTTTTGAATCTTCTACTATCTATGGGGTCTTCGTATTTGTTTCCTTTCATCCAAAAGGCGAGTAGGGGTCTTACCAAGTAACTCAGTTTTATGAGTAGAGGTCTTGGTAGGAAATTGAGTATGTATTTGAAGATTTTGGACACGAATTGCTTGTATTAGTATTAATTATTTCGGGTCTGAACAATCAATCTAGAGCACAGGTTTTGAGTGCCTAAAATCATCCTCCTCATCACTTTCTATTCCCAAGGCGTCATAAATGTATTGAAAAGTTGAAAGTAGTTCGGGTTTTCCGTTTACGATGGCCACATTATGTTCGAAGTGTGCACTTGGCTGCCCGTCGGCGGTGAGAATAGTCCAGCCGTCTTTAAGTTGTTTGATGCGCCGTGTACCCATGTTGATCATAGGTTCGATAGCTACTACCAAGCCCTCAACGAATTTTTTGCCCCTACCGCGTTTGCCGTAATTGGGCATTTCTGGCGATTCGTGCAATTTCTTTCCCAACCCATGTCCTACCAATTCACGAACAACTCCGTAGCCATGACCTTCACAATAATTCTGAATGGCATAGGCAACATCGCCCACACGATTTCCTGCCTTGAACTCACGAATGCCACGGTACAAAGACTCTTTGGTCACCTTCAGTAATTTCTTGGTTTCAGTTGCTACTTCGCCGACTTCGAAGGTGTAGGCGTGATCCCCGTAATACCCATTTTTCAGTGCCCCGCAATCCACTGAAATAATATCACCTTCCTTTAACGGATCGCTATTGGGAATGCCATGTACCACTTGGGCGTTGGGGCTCATGTTCAGGGTGTTGGGAAAGTCGTACATACCCAAAAAACCGGGTTCGGCACCTTGAGCACGAATAAAGTCTTCTGCCAACTTGTCTAGATAAAGCGCATTGACTCCGGGTTTGATTTCGGATGCCAGCATACCTAAGGTTTTTGAGACAACCAAGGCACTTTCGCGCATCAATTCTATTTCTTCCGGCGATTTTATTTTTATCATAGCGGCAAAGGTAAACATTTGGAATAATTTCGTTACACCAATGCCTCTCTTGTCATCAGTTCAGGCTGTGTTATACCCATCAATTTTAGAATGGTAGGCGCTATATCGCCCAATACGCCATCTCGAATTTCCTTGATGTCATTATCTACCAAAATCAAAGGAACAGGGTTTGTGGTGTGTGCAGTATTCGGACTCCCGTCAGGATTGATCATCGTTTCGCAGTTACCATGATCTGCAATAACGATTGTGGAGTATCCGTTTTCGAGAGCTGTAGTGACCACGGCATTGGCACAGGCATCAACCACTTCACAAGCTTTTATGGCTGCTTGCATGTCTCCGGTATGCCCCACCATATCAGGATTGGCAAAATTCAAACAAACGAAATCTACTTCGCCCTTTTCCAATTCGGGAATAATGGCATCGCGAATTTCATAGGCGCTCATTTCGGGTTTAAGATCATAAGTAGCCACCTTTGGTGATGGGCAAAGAAGTCGCTCCTCACCCTCAAAAGGTACTTCCCTGCCTCCGTTGAAGAAGAAAGTTACATGAGGGTACTTTTCTGTCTCAGCAATTCGAATTTGTTTTTTTCCTGCCTTTTCCAAGACCTCTCCCAACGTCTCCTCGATATTATCCTTATCATAGACGACGTGTATTCCCTTGAAAGAATCATTGTAGTTGGTCAATGTCACATAGTAAAGCTTTAATTTATGCATATTATATTCGTGCATGCTCGCCTGGCTTAGCACTTGGGTAAGTTCTCTACCGCGGTCAGTTCTGAAATTGAAAAAGATAACTACGTCGTCAGAAGAAATTTTCGCAACGGGTTTACCATCGGTGTTGGTCATCACGATTGGCTTGATGAATTCGTCCGTAATGTCTTGATCGTAACTTTGCTGCATCGTTTTGCTGATATCGCTACATTTTTCGCCTTCTGAATTCACCATCACATCATAGGCCTGCTTTACACGTTCCCATCTTTTGTCGCGATCCATGGCATAATACCTACCTATTACAGTTGCCAACTGTGCATTTTTATCAGTGCAAAAATTGTCGAGATCTTCTAATATGCCTTTTCCGCTTTTTGGGTCAACATCCCTACCATCGGTAAAGGCGTGTACGAACATGTTGTCGAGTCCGTAGTTGTTGCCAGCTTCTATTAACCCTTTTAAATGGCTGGTATGACTATGCACGCCGCCATTGCTTAAAAGACCTAAAAAGTGGACGGGTTTATTATTTTCCTTGGCGTATAAAAAGGCATCCTTTAAAACTTTTTCATCCTTTAGGGTATTTTCTTTTACTGCCAAATTGATTTTTGCCAAATCTTGGTAGACGATTCGACCGGCACCCAAGTTCATATGACCTACTTCGCTATTGCCCATTTGACCTTCTGGTAGCCCCACGTTCATACCGTCTGTCAACAAGTTGGCATTGGGATATTTCTCATATAGGGAATCAACGAAAGGCGTGTTGGCGTTGTCGATGGCGGAGACCTTGGGATTGGGAGATTTGCCCCAACCATCTAAAATCATCAATATTACTTTTTTGTTCATGGGTGTGGTTTATTTGAAAATCAAAAGTAGTACGATTTGACAGGAATAGCCAATTATCGGACTTCATTTTTTTAGAAGAATAAAACAGCAAGATTCGGATTGTTGTACAGCGTCAATAATTCTATTTTTGGGATATGGAAAATAAATATCATTCTAACATCATCGAAAGGGCCATCCATTTTATTGTGGAAAACTATAAGAAACAGCCTAGTTTGGAGGAAGTAACTGCGCACGTTTATTTAAGCAAGTATCATTTTCAGCGTCTGTTTCATCAATGGGTCGGGGTTACACCGAAACAATTTTTACAGTTTACTACCGTAGAGCATGCCAAAAAATGTTTAGAGGAAGGCCGTTCTACTCTGGCCACCGCATATGAAGTAGCCCTTTCGGGAAACGGACGCTTGCATGATATGTTTGTGAAAATAGAGGCCTGTACTCCTGGGGCATATCAGAGAAAAGGAAGCGGCTTGGAATTGAAATATCAGGTTATCGATACCCCTTTTGGTGATATGGTCGTTGCGGAATCGAACCTTGGGATTTGTCAATTGTCTTTTTTGGAGGTCCATAAATCAACGAGGGAACAGTTGGAATCCATTTTTCCAAAAGCTCATTTTGTTAATGAACTTGGCCGATACGGCCATATGGTAGTAGATTACTTTAGGACCTGGAAAATTCCTGAAAAGCGGATTGTACTTGATCTAAAGGGTACGCCTTTTCAGATAAGTGTTTGGAAAGCATTGCTCTCGATACCTTCTGCGCAGTATTTAGCCTAAAACGACATTGCAAAGATTATCGATAGGCCTAAGGCTGTAAGGGCTGTTGGCACGGCTGTGGGGAACAATCCGGTGGCGTATTTGATTCCTTGCCATCGGGTTATACGCGAATCTTGCGAAATGGGTGAGTACGAATGGGGGTAAGGTAAAAAGCCTCTCATTAATGGATACGAGGGTGTGCATTTGGGCAACAAACGGATTGCGTAGCCTATTTAAAATACCACAATTTAAAATGTAAAAAAACCTCTAAAGGATTCCCAATGGCTGTTAAAGTTTAGTTATTAAACTGTTA
>CAZRIE010000024.1:0-45271 GCA_964600075.1 uncultured Flavobacteriaceae bacterium | reverse complement strand
TGAAACATGAGGTTATCTCATTTTTTCTAACCAAAATAAGGGTCGGGGTTATCAGCGCTTTTTAAAAGTAAAAATAAATGCGTCCCTCAGAAAGCTCCGCAGGTGTAGAACAGTCGATAAAATGCATCGATACATTAACCAACATTGTCTACCAGTTTGACCATAAAATAACCCATTCAAACTCGTTCATTTTCCGTTCTATTTCTTTGTTTATGATTTCCGTAGCTCGGGCTATGAAAATCAATCACGGCGCCATAGAACAATAAAGCATCCTCTTTTTCTGTGTGTTATTTTATAGTCAAATTGGCATTAAAATTTAAAATTCAGGCCACTATAAACTCCGACAGAAAAAGGTTGAAAATCACCCGAGACCTCTGAAAACGTATTCAATTGGTATTTAAATACGGGCTCGATGTTCAATTGTATTTTTGGTGTAAACTTATAGTTGACACCAAAACCGATATTCGTGCTAAAGTTGATATTGTTCACATTATTGGCCTCCCCAATTTCAGTGGTTAGGTCGCCTGACGTAAGTAGCACCAAATTATCCAACAAAAACAAGGAGCTGATACCACCAACTAGGTTCACACCAAACTTGCGGTCGATAAGAGCGTAGTCCAGTTCTAAAGGCACTTCTAGATATCCGAATTGTTGCGACATCGTGCCAGTGCGCATAGAACTGTTGGCGGCACTGACTTCAATGGCCACATCGTTGTTAGACGATTCAAGATTGGAAAAACTGTTCGTTTTGCTTTTTACCACCAAGTTTTTCGATGCAGCTGCATAATTGATATTTTCAATTCGTTCACTGGCCGCAGCTTGTAACGAAGAAGAGAATTCTACATTGTCAGTATCGTAGCCATAGTCTACTTTATGTAGACCGGATCGTACACGCAGTCTGCTACTGACTTCATAAGCTACCGAAAGACCGTAGCTTAGATTTGTATTGCCTGATTTCGCATTTTGGGTGAAATTGGAGTGTACCGGGGAACCTTCTCCAATACCATTGAAATAAACTGGTGCGATACTGGGCCCCGCAGACCAACGACCACTATAGACTTTGGCAAGAATTTCTTCTTCATTTTGCTCGTCAATGGCTTCGAAAATCGATTTCTTTTTCGGATCGGTTTCCCTATCCGCATTGTTGCTATTTTGATTGCTTTGTGCTACTTTTTCTTCAGTATTGAACGTTGTCGATTCTTTTGGATATATATTTCGATTCGTACTATCTACATCATTTTTAACTACCGAAATACCGGTGGCGTTTTTTGTAACCGTTGTTGCGGGGTCTGTAATCGTCTCCTCTGTTTTGTTATCTGATGAGCCAGCGATAGCTCCATTCTTATTGTCGATCGAAATGTTGAGAACATCTTTTTTGAGGCTACTGTTTTCGTAGGTTTCTGAATCGCTATCCGTCTTATTAGTATCCGTCGCGGTGAGTTGTATATTTTTTGAATTAACGTCTTTGGAAATAGGAGCAACTTCAGGTTTTTTATCGGTATACTGACTATCTGTATCGTTCTTGACAATAGACGATTTTTCGTTGGATACTCTCTGATTTTGTCTTGCATCGATTGCAGCTTTATCTACGGAACTCACCGTTACGGCATCAGTGGCAACTTCATGATCATTTTCGGCATCCAATGGGCGTTCATCCACAGTTTTTTCGACTACAGCTTCGTTTGGGGTTTTAGGAAGTTGCAAAGCATCTCGCTGACCTTCCTTTTTAATATCACTGTTATCGGTATTGGTTATCGCCGGTAAATTATTAACACTATCTGAAAAGGGATTCCATAGGATTAAGGCCAATGCCAAGACAGCAGCGACACCAGCAAGCTTCCACCACATAGGAATGACCTGCTTTCGTTTGTTCTTGTTCAAGGAAGCTTCAATGCCATCCCAGACTTTTTCGTCGGGAACTTCCTCAAAGTCTTTGAACTTCTCTTGAAAGAGTTTATCTAAGTTTTTTTTGCTCATTTTTCAATGTCTTTGGTATGTCTTTGTTTTTTGATGTAATGTTTTCAACGTCTATACGCCTATTTCCAATAGGAAAAAGATGAGTAGGCCGATGATGGCTTTGTCCTTTTTTGTTTCTATCCGTTCCCTTAAAATATGACGTGCACGGGCCAGGTTCGATTTCGACGTTCCGGGCGATGTACCCAAAAGTTCGCTAATCTCTTTATGGGTATAGCCGTCTAGCACATACATATTAAAGGTCAGCCGGTATTTGTTGGGCAGCTCTTGAATATAGCCCAAAAGGGTGTCTAAGTTTATGTTGGCATAACCGGTCGTTACCTCGGCCTCCGTTTCGGTATTTTCGGTGACCAAGCTCAAATATTCTTCTTTTCGGTATTTCTGTAACACGGTGTTGACGGTAATTCGCTTAAGCCAACCTTCAAAAGATCCTTTCGACCGAAACTGCCCGATTTTATCGAAAATGACCATAAAGCTGTCGTGAAGGTTGTCTTCTGCTTCCGATTTATTGCGCGAATATTTGAGGCAGATACCGAACAAGGTCGGGGAATAGTCCCGATACAATTGTTCCTGCGCCTGTCTTTGGCTGTTCTTACAGTTATTTATGAGTTCTTCGAGACTCAAAATTGTTGGTTAGATTATAAAGGGCCTGTCTTGAAATATGTCGATTAGCTGCACTGCCTTATAAGGTAACAAAAAACAGCTTCTTTCGATATGGTTAAGGTTGAGGATTGTTTACGGGCACCTCAACTTCTATAAATTCGGAATCTCCATTTTCGTCTTTGCCCGAGTAAAACCTAAAAATATACGGATTGGTATATATAACTTCAAATTCGAACGAATCTTGAATTTCTTGGTCAAGAGGCAAACAATCGTCATTGTCTAGAAGAATACCTATCGCCGTGACCGTTCTTACGTTTGTAGAGTCGGTCGTAAAGCGGCGTACATCGAACGAATCGGTCAAGGTACAATCGTCGGGCCTTAAAATGTCTACACTAATCGTATAAGTTCCACCGAAATCAAATGATTCGGGTACATCGGCATTAACAATCTCTAATGGGGTATAATGAAAATTTACTCCGTCGTCATCAAAACTACACGCCCCTAAAACGAATACCGTAGAAAATAACAGAAAATACAATCGCTTCATGATGCTTCAATTTTTCTATTAGATGAAAAATTATCGCAAAGGTTGCGTTTATTGCAGTGAAGTTGACTGAAAAGATTTTTTCTATAATAAATGTCCTATTACTTTGGGTCGAAAGTCGAACACTATATGTTAATAAAAATAATTCCTCAAAGGTTCTTGACTTGGAACTTCCGATTTCCTTTTCCTTTGATGAGGTCGGAACTGCCCTTCTCGGCAGTTCCGGGTAAGTTAAAATACTGTTTATTACTAACTGTTTATCTTTTTCAATCTTTAAGCGCCTTTATGGCAGCTCTAATTTTGCCTTCCAGTTCTTCAAAAAGTTCAGGGTTGTCTAATAATATTGATTTTACGGCATCACGCCCTTGACCTAGCTTGGTATCGCCATAGCTGAACCACGAGCCGCTTTTTTTGACGATTTCGTATTGTACCCCTAAGTCGATGATCTCACCGACTTTAGAAATTCCCTCTCCGTACATGATATCGAATTCGGTAGTACGGAATGGGGGCGCTACTTTGTTCTTTACCACTTTCACTCGGGTCTTGTTTCCTAGAACGCCACCGTCAGTATCTTTAATCTGTGTAGATCGACGAATATCCAAGCGCACGGAAGCGTAGAACTTTAATGCATTACCACCGGTCGTAGTTTCAGGATTACCGAACATGACTCCGATTTTTTCCCGTAACTGGTTGATGAAGATTACCGTACAGTTTGTTTTGCTTATAGATCCGGTAAGTTTACGTAGTGCCTGTGACATCAATCTTGCATGGAGCCCCATTTTAGAATCTCCCATTTCGCCTTCGATTTCACTTTTTGGCGTCAATGCGGCCACGGAATCGATAACGACAATATCAATGGCCCCGGAACGAATCAAATTATCTGCAATCTCTAATCCTTGTTCTCCATTATCAGGTTGCGAAATAATGAGATTGTCGATATCTATCCCCAATTTTTCAGCATAAAAACGGTCAAAGGCATGTTCCGCATCTATAAAAGCAGCAATACCGCCTTGCTTTTGAGCTTCGGCTATGGCATGTAAAGTCAAAGTGGTTTTACCAGAAGATTCCGGGCCATAAATTTCGACGACTCTACCGCGTGGGTAGCCTCCAACGCCGAGTGCAATGTCGAGCCCTAATGAACCTGAGGGAATGACCTCAACATCTTCAATGACCTTGTCGCCCATTTTCATTACGGCACCTTTGCCATAGGTCTTGTCCAGTTTATCCAAGGTTAACTTAAGTGCCTTCAGTTTCGCGTCTTTTTCCGAGCTCATACGTTCTTGTTCTAAATTTTTTATAGGGATGCTAAATTAGCATTTCTTTTCGCATAATACCAGATATGTATCCCACATTTATAAACAAACAATAGCGAATTAAACGCATTCAAATTTGTAAGGATTGTTTTATGTAAAGTTTTTTTGGATCACGTTGTAATGTTGGCCTTCTTTTTTCGATTAAGTTAATAACCATTTACAAATTAATTTTTTTTGACGCAACCCTTTGTGGCTTTGTGCATCTTGTTAAAAATATTGTCCCGATGAAATCGGGGACTAACTCAAAAGTACATTCCTGTTTAGTGTCAGGGAGCAGTGGTGGCCAATTCCCTTTTGCATTTCTGAAAGAATGCTATGAAGAAGAAAAAATGGAATGGCCAATAAAGAGCCTTGATGTTTGTCGGGGCTCTTTTTTATTGGAACACTATGTAGGTCTCTATTAAGCACAATTTCTTCAGAAAAACTATTTTGCTTGTAAGTCCTTTCTCCCCCGATGGTTCGAGGCCTCCGGAGGAGGGAAGTTAAAAGCCTTTCCCCTTTGGGGAGTGGATTTAGGAGAGGGGACACTATGCTGCAGTGCGCTCTGAAATCAATGATTGAACTTGCCCAACGATTCCCCCGAACTACCCCCCCCCTTTTTCAGCGGGCTCTGTTGCACCTGATTAGAAGGGTGAATTCAACTTTTCCTATATTTGCATCCTTAAAAATAATTCTCTTTAAACTTAAACAATTCGTATAGCATGCAACTGTACAATACCTTAAGCGCGAAAGAAAGAGCGACGCTAATCGAAGAAGCCGGGCAAGAACGCCTGACCATCTCTTTCTACAAATATGCACATATCGGCAACCCCGAAATTTTCAGGAACCATTTGTTCATCCATTGGAACGAACTTGACGTTCTTGGCCGTATCTATGTAGCCCAAGAAGGTATAAACGCGCAGTTATCCATTCCTGCTGAAAACTTTGCGGCGATCAAAATCCATTTGGACAGTATTACTTTTCTCGAAAACGCACGCTTGAATATTGCCATTGAACAAGACAACCTTTCCTTCCTGAAATTGAAGGTGAAAGTTCGAAACAAAATTGTGGCCGACGGACTCAACGATGCCACTTTTGATGTTACCAATAAAGGTATTCATGTTGGTGCCGAACAATTTAACGAACTGGTAGAAGACCCTGATACGGTTTTGGTCGATATGCGCAACCATTACGAAAGTGAAATAGGCCATTTTAAAAATGCTATCACTCCCGATGTCGACACATTTCGTGATTCCCTCGATATCATTGAAAAAGATTTGGCCGACAACAAAGAAGATAAGAAACTGGTCATGTATTGCACAGGAGGTATCCGCTGTGAAAAGGCCAGTGCTTATTATAAGCATAAGGGTTTTAAGCAAGTCTACCAATTGGAAGGCGGCATTATCGATTATGCACGACAGGTTGAAAAAAGGAAACTGGAGAATAAATTCCTCGGAAAGAACTTTGTCTTTGATCACCGTCGCGGTGAACGTATTACCGACGATGTCATTGCCCATTGCCACCAATGTGGAAAACCCTGCGATGTCCATGTCAATTGTGCCAACGAAGCTTGCCACCTTTTGTTTATTCAGTGCGAAGCCTGCTCCCAAAAAATGGATGAGTGCTGCTCCGATTCATGCAAAGAAGTGCATAGGCTACCTTACGAACAACAAAAAAAACTGCGAAAAGGGAAAGGGGCCAGTAATAAGATTTTCAAAAAAGGAAGGTCAAAGGTGTTGAAATTCAAAAAATGAGCATTCAGTTGGCAGTTGCAGTTGGCAGTAAAATTTCAAATCATTTTGAATAGCCGACACCCAGAAAACAAAATCCTAAACGATAAAGTACCAAGTATCGGGCGTCTAGTACCGAGCAAAATACTGCCCACTGCCATTGAGAACTGTCAACTTTCTTTACATCACATTAAAAATTCACTACCTTTACATTTGAAATTAGTACGAACCTTTTATTTGGCTAAAACCCCCCGTCTAGGCCAAACCAACATATAAAATATGGGCTGTAGTAGTTGTTCGACCGGTAAGGACGGACAACCTCGTGGATGCAAGAACAACGGAACTTGTGGTACCGATGGTTGTAATAAATTAACGGTCTTTGATTGGCTTTCTAATATGTCGCTTCCCAACGGGTCCAAACCGTTCGATTGTGTAGAAGTCCGTTTTAAGAACAGTAGAAAAGAATTCTTCAGAAATAGCGAAAACCTTTCCGTTTCCATTGGCGATATTTTGGCTACCCAAGCAACTTCAGGTCATGACATAGGTATGGTGACCTTGGTCGGCGAACTCGTAAAGGTGCAGATGAAGCGCAAAAAAGTCGATTTTAAAGACGAAGAGCTTCCTAAAGTATATCGAAAAGCTTCCCAAAACGATATTGATAAATGGCAAAAATGTCGTGACCGCGAAGACGAGATAAAAAAGCGGGCCCGTGAGATAGCGATTATCCTTAAGCTTCAGATGAAAATCTCGGATGTCGAGTTTCAGGGTGACGGTTCTAAGGCTACATTTTACTATACAGCGGAAGAACGAGTTGATTTCCGACAGTTGATAAAAGACATGGCCAAGGCTTTCGGTATTCGAATCGAGATGCGACAGATAGGGTATCGACAAGAAGCACAGCGCTTGGGTGGTATCGGTTCTTGTGGTCGCGAATTGTGCTGTTCAACTTGGTTGACCGATTTCAGGTCGGTCTCTACATCGGCGGCTCGATACCAGCAACTTTCCCTAAATCCCCAGAAATTGGCGGGGCAGTGCGGAAAGCTTAAATGTTGTCTCAACTATGAGTTGGATATGTATTTGGATGCCCTAAAAGATTTCCCCTCACAAGATACCAAGCTCTCTACCGAGAAGGGACTCGCATTTTGCCAAAAAACGGATATTTTTAAGGGAATGCTCTGGTTTTCGTACAAAGAGGACCCATCGAATTGGCATACGCTCACCAAAGAACAGGTTCATGAAATTCTTGATAAAAACAAAAAGAAAGAAAAAGTTACCAGTCTAGAGGAATATACGGTAGAAAATTTCGTTAAAGAGGAAAAGGTGTTCGAGAACGTCGTCGGCCAAGATAGCCTGACCCGCTTTGACCGGCCCAAGAGATCAAGAAACCGCAACCGTAACAAGGCCAAAAATAAAAGCGGTAACAATAAGGCGAATACCCAGAACAACAATAAAAGAAGGAACAACCGAAAAAGGCGGCAAAAAGATGGTTAGAAATGGGTATGTCTTATGTGCGATAGTGCTTTTCTTTTCGTGCAACGACAATCTAGTAAAGTCGGAATACCGCGCTACCGATAGTGGTGCTTGGAACAAGGATAACACTTTTGAGTTTACCTTTTCAGAAATAGATACCGTGCAAAAGCATGATATGTTTATTTCGGTGCGCAACGACGCTACCTTTCCGTACAACAATCTTTTTTTGATTGCCGAATTGGAATTTCCCACCGGGGAAACCGTAAAGGACACCCTGGAATATCAAATGGCCATGCCCAACGGTACATGGCTTGGTAAAGGTTATGGTAGTATCAAGGAAAATAAATTATGGTACAAAGAAAAGATCGTTTTTCCAGCTTCGGGCGTATATAGTTTACGGTTGTCACATGCCATGCGCAAAAATGGTAGTGTAAACGGCGTAGTCAATCTAGAAGGTATTACCGACGTAGGGTTTGAAATAGAAAAGAGTAATCAGCAGTAATAATAATCAATAAATAATTAGTAATCATTCCGGTATGGCAAAGGTCGCTAAAAAGAAAAAACCAAAGGGGTTTTTCAAATTCATCAAGTGGTTCTGGATTTTGTTCTCGGTGGGCGCCCTATCCGTAGCGCTTCTTTTTTTATTTGCCGCTTGGGGCTTTCTGGGCGATATGCCCGAATATGAGTACTTAGAGAATCCGCAGACCAATTTGGCTACTGAGATTATTTCCGCCGATGGAAAAACCTTAGGTAAATTCTATTTGGATGATAACCGAACTCCGGTGCCCTATGATAGTCTTCCGAAAAATTTGGTAAATGCGCTGGTGGCTACCGAAGATGCTCGCTTTTATGACCATTCGGGAATTGACGCCTTTGGTGTCGTGAGGGCAGTGGCCTATTTAGGGAAAAATGGAGGCGCAAGTACGATTACACAACAATTGGCACGACAGCTTTTTGTTGGGGTACGGTCAAAGAATAAATTCGAGACCCTCAAACAAAAGGCAATGGAATGGGTGCTTGCTACGCGTTTGGAAACGCAATACACCAAAGAGGAGATTATTGCAATGTATTTCAATCAATATGACTTTCTGAACAACGCAGATGGTATCCGGTCAGCGGCAAAAATATATTTTGGCAAGGAACCTCAAGAATTAAAGGTCGAAGAATCGGCGGTGCTCGTTGGCATGCTCAAAAACTCATCCTATTACAACCCCATCCGTAGGGAAAAATTAGTTGAGGATCGCAGAAATACGGTATTAAGTCAAATGGCTAAGTACGACTACATCACCGAAAAGGAAAAAGATTCGCTACAAGCCTTGAAGATGGATATCAATTTTAATCCCGAATCACACAGAGAAGGGCTGGCCACGTATTTTAGAATGTACTTGCAGCGTTTTATGAACGGTTGGATCGCAAAGAACCCCAAGCCCGCTTTAGAAGGGGCACGTGACAAATGGAGTCTTTGGTTAGACGGTCTAAAGATTTATACAACCATCGACTCCCGTATGCAGGCCAATGCAGAGAATGCGGTTCGAAAGCATATGGCTAAACTACAAGACGAATTCTTTAATCAGAATACACCCGACCGCAACCCGACCGCACCGTTCTTGGATCTCGAGAAAGAAGAGGTGGACAATATTATGGAGCGAGCCATGAAAACTTCTGTGCGATGGCGAAAGATGAAAGACGAGGGAAAATCTGAAAAAGATATCCGCGCATCTTTTACCAAAAAAACCAAAATGACCGTCTTCGATTGGAACAGTGATGGTCGTGAACGCGATACCATTATGACGCCATTAGATTCCATTCGATACTATAAAACTATTTTGAGGGCAGCGATGATGTCGATGGAACCACAGACAGGCCACGTAAAGGCTTGGGTCGGCGGTATCGACTACAGGCATTTTCAATATGATAACGTCATTCAAGGAGCTCGCCAAGCGGGGTCTACTTTTAAGCCCTTCGTATACGCCGCTGCGATTGACCAGTTACAATTATCACCTTGTGATAAATTACCAGATTTGCTGTACTGTATCGAAGCGGGGAAACATGGTAACCCAGAACCTTGGTGCCCTAAAAATGCAGTAGGTACATATACCGGTAAGGACTATACGCTAAAAGATGCCCTTGCCAATTCTGTAAATTCCGTTACGGCACAATTAATAGATAGAGTAGGGCCGAGATCGGTAGTTTCCATTGTTAAAAATTTGGGTCTGACCAGAGAAATTCTAGAAGTACCCGCAATTGCTTTAGGTGTTCCAGAAGTAAACGTATATGAAATGGTAGGTGCCTATGGTGCGTTCGCAAATCAAGGGGTATATGTAAAACCTGTTATGGTTACCCGTATCGAAGATAAGAACGGTACTGTACTCTTTGAGTATGTGCCCGAGACAAAAGATGTACTGAGTAAAGATGTGGCCTATGCCATGGTCAACTTGATGGAGGGCGTTACCGAAGGAGGTTCGGGTGCACGCCTGCGACATTCATCTCAGAAGAACAAAACGGAATATAAAGAGATCATTACTGGATACCCCTACGGATTCACTAACCCGATTGCTGGAAAAACCGGTACTACGCAAAACCAAAGTAACGGTTGGTTTATGGGTATGGTACCAAATCTCGTTACCGGCGTTTGGGTCGGCGGTGAAAATCAGGCCACGCACTTTAAGACCATAACTTATGGTCAAGGGGCGGCTATGGCCTTGCCTATATGGGGCCTTTACATGAAGAAGAACTATGAAAATAAAGAATTGGGCATATCGGATGGGGAGTTTAGCGCACCCGAAGACATGTCGATAAATATAGATTGTGACAAAATCATCGAAGATGAACAAAAAGATTCCGATATCGAAGAAGATCTTGATGACTTGAATTTCTAGTTTACTGCCTTAAACAAAATTTAAGATAGAATTTCTACAATGCCCTTGGTTTTTACTAAAAACCAAGGGCATTTTTCGTAGAAAAAAGTTGTACATTGAGTTCAGCGAAAAGCTTTTAAGAAAAAGAGTATGATCTCAAAAAAGGTAGCGAATGTCAAAGCGGCCTTGCAGGGTGTGCAAGATGGTATGACCTTTATGCTGGGAGGTTTTGGCCTTTGTGGCATTCCCGAGAATGCCATTGCAGAATTGGTGCGTTTGAATATTAAGGATATTACCTGTATCTCCAATAATGCGGGAGTAGATGATTTTGGTTTAGGCCTTCTATTGCATAAGCATCAGATTAAAAAAATGATATCTTCTTACGTTGGCGAAAACGCCATATTTGAACGGCAGATGTTAAGTGGTGAATTAGAAGTGGAGTTGACCCCCCAAGGTACGCTAGCCGAAAAATGTCGTGCAGCACAAGCGGGCTTTCCGGCATTCTTTACGCCGGCGGGCTATGGTACCGAAGTGGCCGAAGGTAAGGAGACACGAGAGTTCAACGGAAAGATGTATGTTCTTGAGGAGGCTTTTAAAGCCGATTTTTCGTTTGTAAAAGCTTGGAAAGGCGATGAAGCCGGAAATCTTATTTTCAAGGGTACTGCAAGAAACTTCAATCCTTGTATGTGTGGGGCTGCGAATATTACGGTCGCCGAAGTAGAGGAATTGCTTCCTGCCGGAGAATTAGATCCGAATCAGATTCATATTCCCGGAATATTCGTTCAGCGTATTTTTCAAGGCAAGGATTATCAAAAGCGAATCGAGCAGCGAAGCGTTCGGGAACGCCAATAACTCACAAGTAGAGGATTGTCCCTTTATTGGGGCCTCAAGGGTTTCTTTCAGAGGGGTTACATGTGTAGTTTTTACCTAAAAAGGAAGAGGAATGTTAGACAAGAACGGAATAGCAAAACGTATAGCAAAAGAGATCAAAGACGGCTACTATGTAAACCTGGGAATTGGTATACCCACCTTGGTCGCCAATTTTGTTCGGGAAGATATCAATGTGGAATTTCAGAGCGAGAACGGGGTATTGGGCATGGGCCCATTTCCGTTCGAAGGGGAAGAGGATTCCGATATTATCAATGCAGGAAAGCAAACGATTACCACCTTGCCCGGAGCCTCATTTTTTGATTCCGCTACCAGTTTCGGAATGATCCGTGGCCAGCATGTAGATTTAACAATTTTAGGTGCAATGGAAGTTGCAGAGAATGGCGATATCGCCAATTGGAAAATTCCTGGAAAAATGGTCAAAGGTATGGGCGGCGCGATGGATTTAGTGGCATCTGCAGAAAATATTATTGTCGCCATGTTGCATACCAATAGGGCGGGGGAATCAAAACTACTTAAGAAATGTAGTTTGCCGCTAACAGGCGTAGGGTGCGTTACCAAAATTGTCACTAATCTTGCTGTATTAGAGGTCACACCCAAAGGGTTTCTACTCAAAGAACGTGCTCCAGGTGTAACCGTAGATGATATCAAAAAAGCTACTGAGGGTACACTTATAGTAGAAGGCGATATTCCTGAAATGGCACGATAAAGTTTAAGCGAAAGTTCAAAACCAAACTCAAATATACCCTGTCCATTCCTAGCAAGAACGTGATCCAAATCAAAATTTGACATATTTTTCTTCCTGAGAGAGAGCTGGATGAGGCTGTATTTCATCGAAGAAATTGACCGTTCATATTTTTCACAACATGTTAATGGCGATTCACAACAAGAATTTTATTCCAATAGTATTCTGATCTATATTTATAGTGTTATTAATTGAAAGTCGCACCCCATCCCGATAGCTATCGGGGGACCCCGAACAAAACCTACAAATTATGGAAGCCCAAATGAACCAAGCACAAGAAGAGATTCAAGTATACAAAAACGATTTTTTTAGTGGAATTGTTATGCTTGCCAGAAAGTTATTTATGCTATAAGACTTTTTGTAAAAGGAATAAAAAAAGGTATATCGGTGTTACATCGATATACCTTTTTTTATTTAGAGTTTTTTTATTTAATCTTTGGTTACAATAGACGATTTTCCTTCTCTATCGATTACGCTTGCAATAATATTATTATCGAATTCGACCTCTTTAGTAACACCCTTGTTCCAAAAAAACCATTTACCGGTTCGAACACCATTACTATAGGCGCCTTCTGAAATTTTCTTCCCGGCATCATTGAAACTAATCCAGTCGCCATGCAGTTTACCTGCCAAATCGAAGGTTCCTTTTTGGCTTATTTCACCATTATCGTGAAAATAGGTAGCTTCTATAAGATTGGTTTCCTTATTTAGTTTTACTTCCTTTTCCTTTTGGGCATAACCGACTGATACCGTGAAGGCCAGTGTCAAAAGAATAATTGTATTTTTCATGCAAATGAGGTATTTATTTTATGATAATCAAAGCTAATAAAAAATTTACGTTAAAAAAACTATTAGTTAACGTCAATTTTACATTGAAAATTGCATAAATCTTCATTTTGTCAAGTGACGCTGATTTAAAACTTACTAATTAAATAATGTTAGAGTTGCAATCATGCTAATTTGAAAATTAATATTTGATATTGTCTATACAACAAAATGAATTTCTGGTAGATATTAGTTTTTGTCGACGATTTCTTCGGAAATTCGGAAACTACCCTAACCAGGGTAGCTTCTTTTTTTTTAGCTCCTTTTTGGACTTGCTTCACATCTTACTCAAGAGATAACGTTACGGAAATATTAACTTAACATTGATAAGAGTTATTTTCGCAACGACAAAAACTAGTATCGTAATGATAATCAAACATTTGGCCTTAGGCCTATGTCTGTTTGCTGCACTTTTATCAAAAGCTCAAGAGACCAACGCACCTGCTTTCGGAAAAGGGTTATTCAATCTTGTCGGAAAAGACAGTAGTTTTACGATGAAAATCGGTACCCGCATGCAACTATTGGCTATCGCCAATTGGAACGAAAGCCCAGAAGGAGGCCTGATTGATCCCCGACAAAGCTTCTTGATACGCAGGGCACGATTGAAATTTGATGGCTTTGCCTATTCCCCAAAGCTGAAATACAAAATCGAATTGGGTCTATCAAACCGAGATTTGTCGGGGGCCTCACAATTTACAAGCAATGCTCCTAGATTTATTTTGGATGCAGTAGTGATGTGGAATTTCTACGGGAACTTTGAATTCTGGATGGGGCAAACCAAACTTCCAGGAAACATTGAACGTGTTATCTCTTCTGGCAATTTGCAACAGGTCGACCGTTCACTGCTCAACGGAATATTTACCATCGATAGAGACCTTGGTATTCAAATACGGCATCATTTTAGTTTGTCAGACAACTTTGTTGTTCGCGAAAAACTTGCGGTTTCTGTGGGCGAAGGTAGAAATATCACTTCTGTCAATTTAGGGGGATATCAATATACGGCGCGCGTAGAGTTACTTCCTTTTGGAACCTTCAAAGGGAAAGGCGATTATACAGGGGCAGATTTAGTAAGAGAAGAAAAACCTAAACTAATGATCGCAGCCACATTCGATACCAACCAAGATGCTGTGAAGACGAGAAGCAATCAAGGCCGCTATATGCTCAATGATATGGGTTTTTATCAGACAGATATCAACACCATCTTTATAGATGCCATGTTCAAGTACAACGGATTTTCTTTTATGGGCGAATACGCCAATAGAAAGGCGGGAGATCCTATCGCAAAAAATTCCGATGGTACAGCGACTGATGATGTGGTGCAAGTAGGAAATGGTCTAAACCTTCAAACGGGGTACTTATTCAAAAATAATTGGGAAATTTCGGGCCGCTATACGAACATTAAATTAGATGAGAATATTACCGGAAGAAATCCCGCGAGCCAATACACCTTAGGGCTTTCAAAATACATTGTAGGACACAAATTAAAGGTGCAAACTGATTTGAGCTACCTTAATTTGGATGGAGGAACTAATAGACTGACGTATCGTCTTCAAGTGGAGGTACATTTTTAATATGACATTCGTCATATAATTTATTATATATTTAGTTCATATTTAATCCCTTATACCAACCAATTTGAACTGTGGATAACATATATTTTTTGATGATCGTGGCTTTGGCCGTTTTAGCTGTGGCGGATCTTGTGGTGGGTGTTAGTAATGACGCCGTAAACTTTTTAAATTCTGCGATAGGATCAAAGGCCATTTCTTTTCGGTCAATGATGATTGTTGCAAGTCTTGGAATTTTCATTGGTGCGGTGTTCTCCAATGGCTTAATGGAAGTGGCGCGTAAGGGAATTTTCGTTCCCGGCGAATTTTACTTCAGTGAGATTATGATCATTTTTATGGCGGTCATGATTACTGATATCCTCCTGTTAGATTTTTTCAACACCCTTGGCATGCCGACATCGACTACAGTTTCAATTGTTTTTGAATTATTGGGTGCGGCAGTGGCCATGGCCTTGATCAAAATCGGTGCGGACAATGGTTCGGTATCGGAATTATACAACTACATTAATACGGAAAAGGCAACTGAAATTATCCTAGGGATTCTATTGTCGGTGGTGGTGGCCTTTTCAGTAGGTGCCCTTGTTCAATTTGTTTCACGTGTCTTGCTTTCCTTCAATTTCGAAAGAAGATCAAAATGGGCAGGAGCTATTTTCGGAGGCGTTGCATTGGCGGCTATAACCTATTTTATTTTTATAAAAGGTTTGAAAGGCACTGATTATTACGGCGAAATCAAGCCATTAATAGAAGGTAGAACGGCCCTGATCGTTACGATAAGTTTTGTAATCTGGACTTTGTTATCCTATGTCGTTGTCAAATTTCTCAATAAGAACATTTACAAACTTATTATTGCCGTAGGCACATTTGCCTTGGCCTTGGCCTTTGCCGGCAACGATCTTGTCAACTTTATAGGTGTCCCCATCGCCGCGTGGCAGTCATACGAGGCCTGGTTGGCTTCTGGTATACCTGCGAACGAATTCGCTATGGATGTATTAGCAAGCAAAGTGCCTACGCCGACCTTATTTCTCTTATTCGCAGGTTTCGTCATGGTATTGACGCTGTGGTTTTCAAGTAAGGCAAGAAGGGTCGTCAAGACCTCGATCGACCTTTCAAGCCAAGGGGAGACCCAAGAGCGTTTCGAACCCAACTTTTTATCGCGAAATTTAGTGCGCTTTTCAATGCTGGTTTCGAAGTATACGGCGACCGTTGTTCCCAACTCGATTCAGGAAAAAATCGACAAACAATTCGAGAAACCCGTCATTGAATTACCGAAAGGAAAGACGCATGAGCTACCAGCATTTGACATGGTACGCGCCGCGGTAAACCTAATGGTGGCCAGTGTATTGATCTCTATTGCAACCTCTATGAAATTGCCCTTGTCTACGACCTATGTAACCTTTATGGTCGCTATGGGTACGTCATTGGCCGATAGGGCTTGGGGAAGTGAAAGTGCCGTCTATCGAGTGGCCGGTGTGTTAAATGTTATCGGCGGTTGGTTCTTTACGGCGCTGAGTGCTTTTATTGCAGCCGGTACGGTTGCATATTTAATCCATTTGGGCGGCGGCACGATGATCGCGGTCTTATTACTCCTTGCTGTTCTATTGCTGGCCAGAAACTATATAAGCCATAAGAAAAAATCGCGGGCGGTAAAAGCCGAGGATAGCCTTAGCAAAGCAGAAAGCAATTCTATTCATGGTGTAATCGAAGAAAGCGCAGATAATATATCAAAGGCATTGAAACGTGTAAGTAAAATCAATGATAGCACAATCAAAGGTTTGGTTGACCAAAATCTAGACGATTTGAAAAAAGCCAAGACCATGGTTGTCAAACTTGAATCGGAAATTGAAGAATTGCAAAATGATATCTTTTACTTTATCAAAGACCTTGACGACTCATACCTAGGTGCCAGCAAATTTTATATCGACGTAATTGGCAGTATTCAAGATGTAGCCCAGTCATCAAGCTTGATAGCAAAGGTAAGCCACAAGCACGTCAACAATAACCATAAGGCCCTCAAGAAGAAACAGGCTGAAGAATTATTGGACATCAATGAAAAACTGGTCCATTTATTTTCTGAAATACGATCTATTTTCGACTCCCGTAGCTTTGATAAAATCGTTCCTGGTATTATTGAAGAAAAACAAGCTTTACTCGATAGTGTTCAAGAATCCATACAACGAGAAGTAGAACGCACACGAACTGAAGAATCGAGTCCTAAAAACACCACCTTGTATTTTAGCATTCTTTTGGAGACCAAAGACTTGATCAAGGCCAATATGAATATTCTGAACCTGTACTATGATGAAAATAGGCGTTCAAAGGAAATTCGCAGATTAGAAGAATAGCGCTTTTTAAACAGCAACAGATTCTAGAGCCTGTTGTTCTTTCTCATTTTCAAACAAAGAATCTTTTTCAACATAAAGTAGTTCTGCGGCCGTAATCAGGTTTTTGATGATTTCATTAAGATTATCCTTGTCATTGACCAAAGAAGAAGCCATCTCGGCAGTAATCAAATTTTTACTTATTAGAGCGTTGATTGATTTTGTGGTTTGGTGTTTTCCTTCTTTCGCCTCGTTTTTAAGTTTCAAAAGTTTAGTATAATGTTCTTCTTTATCGTCCTCTGTTCTGAACAAATAGATAACTCGTAAGACCTTTACAATTTTCTTGCGAAACTTATCGTATTCTTTGGCCATATACACATTATCGGAATTTAGGTACAACGATACGTTCATGCCGATTTCCAACACGGCCTTTATTACTTCGACCATCTTGCGGTTGGCAATAATAATTTCGGAAATCCTATCATTCAGGTTTTTGCCCATCTTCAAGTTGCTTTGGGCCGTCGTGGCATACCGGATTATTTCACCATAAATAGTTTTTACCTTACTATAATAGAAATCACGCACATCGGTTTTAAAATCCTCCTTGGATTTCTTGACAATGTCCTTTGGCTTTAAATCGGATTTTATATCTCCCCTATGGATATTCAATGCATGTGTAACAATTTTAAAAACTGCATTTTCATACAAATACCTCGATTCTTTGGTCAATGCGGAGAGGACCGTACTTGGAAACTCCAGGACACTCTCATTCAGGTATTTAGGCTCTTCGATACCTTTGCCCTCTTTTTCCTTGAAAAATCGCATCAAGAACCTTTCGGTCCTTTTTATGAGCGGTATCATTATGATTACGCCAAGAACATTGAATATGGTATGGAACATTGCCAGTTTTAGTGTAAAATCATCGCTTGAAATACCTACCACACCCGATAGGTAATCTACTAAATCGGCAAGTGGAAAGATGACCGCCAAGGCTATTATTCCTGTAATAAAATTGAATATTAAATGCGCTCCTGCCAGTCTTTTGCCCCAGATGTTGGAACTTATAGATCCTAAGACCGCCGTAATGGTAGTGCCAACATTTGCACCGATGGCAAGGGCCAGTGCATTTTCATATTCTATTTGTCCGGCTGCCAAGGCAGTTAAAATCAAAGCCAATGTTGCACTGCTTGACTGAAGAATCGTGGTGATAACGATGCCAATACCCGTATAAACGATTACCCCCAAAAACCCTGGAATGGCATATTCAGTAAGATCAATGTATTCTTTAAATACATCAAAACCTTCTTTCATGTAATGGATTCCCAAAAAGAAAAACCCCAATCCGGCCAAGATATTACCAATTCCCCTTAACGAAGTCTTTTTTTGTAATGAAAAAATAATCCCGAATACGAGCATGGGCATTGCCAAAGCTGATATTTTTATTTTCAAGCCAAACCCGGCTACGAGCCAAGCTGTGGCCGTAGTTCCAATATTTGCCCCGAAAATCAATCCCATTCCTCCACTTAGGCTTATCAGCCCAGCACTAATAAAAGAAATCGTAACTACCGATACCAGTGAACTTGATTGAATAAAGGCAGTGACCAAGGCCCCAGCTGTAATGCTTTTATAAAGCTTGTCAGTCGCTTTTTTTAAGATTTTTTGAAGTGGACCTTTGGCGAAAACTTTAAACCCTTCTTCCAACATAATCATACCGAATAGAAGAATGGCAATACCCGCCACAATGGTCTTAAAGTTCTGATTATAGAACAAGACAATGCCCAATAGTACCAAGAAGAGATAGAAAAATGATTTTTTAATCATGGCTAATTTCACCCTAAAACCGAACCGGACATGGAAATTTTAATGTTAATCAAACGTAAATATAAGGTAAATTCGTTGTAATTAGGAACGCCGTAACTTCTTAATTTAATAGCATTAAAATGTCGAATTTTGTGGGTTAAACTTGGTTTCTACTTCAATTAAACAGACTCCTCTTCCTTTTTATTTATTAAACAAGCGAAGATACCATCCAGCGAAATTAATAACGTTTTGGTTACATTCAATGAAAAGATTTGAACTAGGTTTGCATCCTAATTTCTAGGGATTTATGGACAATATTTACTTGATAATGATCATCGCCCTGGCCGCTCTGGCAGTTGCAGATCTCGTGGTCGGGGTTAGTAATGACGCTGTAAACTTCTTGAACTCAGCCATTGGATCAAAAGCCATTTCGTTCAAGACCATTATGATTGTAGCCAGCGCAGGCATTGCGTTTGGAGCTATCTTTTCAAGCGGTATGATGGAGGTCGCCCGAAAGGGTATTTTCAATCCCGGTGAGTTTTATTTTAATGAAATCATGTTCATTTTTATGGCTGTGATGATTACCGATATCTTATTGTTGGATTTTTTCAACACCTTAGGAATGCCAACTTCTACGACGGTTTCCATTGTTTTTGAACTTTTAGGGGCTTCCGTTGCCATGTCGTTGATAAAAATAGCTGCCGACAATGGAAGTTTTTCTGATGTGGTCAACTATATCAATACTTCTAAAGCTACTGAAATCATATTCGGTATTCTGTTATCTGTATTTGTGGCTTTCTCCATCGGAGCGCTGGTACAATGGATCTCTCGTTTGCTGCTATCATATCATTTTGAAAGAAAAGCAAAATGGGTCGGTGCCCTTTTTGGAGGGGTGGCACTTTCTGCCATCACCTATTTTATATTGATGAAAGGTATAAAAGGAACTGCTTTTGCAGGTGAAAGTTTTGATCTCATAGGCGGCGTTACCATAAAAGCCTTTCTTGAAGATCAATGGGTTTCTATTGCGGGGGCAAACTTTGTGATTTGGTCCTTTCTTTCTTATATCCTGATGAACTTCGCTAAAGTAAATATTTACAAATTGATTATTGGTGTAGGCACTTTTGCCTTGGCATTGGCCTTTGCCGGTAATGATTTGGTGAATTTTATTGGAGTGCCAATTGCTGCGTGGCAGTCGTATGAAGCTTGGGTTGCGTCAGGAGTTGCCGCCACAGAATTTAGCATGGGAATATTAGCTGCCAAAGTACCTACGCCTACCCTACTCTTGTTTGCCGCAGGTGTAATCATGGTAGTGACACTGTGGTTTTCGAGTAAAGCCAGGGGAGTAGTAAAAACCTCATTGGATCTATCAAGCCAGGAAGAAACTAAAGAGCGTTTTCAACCCAACTTTCTATCTCGTAGTTTGGTAAGGTCCGCAATCGCTATTTCACAGACCACTTCAACTTTATTGCCAAAATCATGGCAAGTAAAAGTAGAAAAGCAATTTGAGAAACCGGTAATTCACCTATCGAAAAATAAGCTGCATGAACTACCGGCTTTTGACATGGTGCGGGCTGCAGTAAACCTTATGGTCGCGGGTATTCTGATTTCTATTGCTACATCGTACAAACTACCCTTATCGACCACATACGTAACCTTTATGGTAGCCATGGGCACTTCATTGGCGGATAGGGCTTGGGGAGCGGAAAGCGCAGTGTACAGGGTAGCGGGTGTATTAAATGTTATTGGGGGCTGGTTCGGTACTGCAATAATCGCTTTTATAGCGGCAGGAACGATCTTAGCCCTAATTAGCTTCGGTAAAGGGGCTGCCATTGCAGTATTACTATTCGTTGCCATACTGCTCTTGGCAAGAAACTATATCTCCTATAATAAAAAATCAAAAGAAATAAAAGCCGAAGATACCTTGAACAAAGCTGAAAGCAGCTCAATTCAAGGTGTTATAGAAGAAAGTGCCAATAACATCTCTAATGTTCTAAAAAGGACAAACAAAATATATACGAATTCGATAAACGGTTTAGCGGTACAAAATCTCGATTTATTGAATAAGAACAAAAAACAAGGCGCAAAACTATCAGATGAAATCGATGATATGCGCGACCATATTTTCTATTTCATCAAAAATCTTGATGATGCTAGTGTGGGTGCCAGTAATTTTTACATAAATAGTTTGGGCCATCTGACCGACATTGCCCAATCTTTAGAATATATTGGCAAAGTAAGTCACAAACACGTAAACAACAACCACAAAAAATTAAAGTACAATCAAATCAAAGAACTTAAAGAAATAGACCAAAAACTCGATGAGATTATCGATAATACCCGACAAGCTTTTGACGATCGTTCTTTTGAGCAGATAGGAAATGTATTAAAGGGAAAAGAGGAACTGTTCGACCTGGTTTCGCAAAAAATTGAAAAACAAGTGGCCAGAACCCGAACTGAAGAATCGAGCCCGAAGAACACTACTTTGTACTTTTCGCTACTTTTGGAGACCAAAGACCTCATGAAGGCCATTATAGACCTATTAGAAATGTATTATTTGGAACATGACGATACGATTATTCCGGCGCGAATAGAGGAACAGTCTTCTTAGCGTATTGAGTCGGAAGCTCGAACGTGTTATAATATATTAGTTCTACAATTCGAGGAAAACAAAATTACTCTAGTGTAAAGTTAAGCCAAAAGTGACACGCTATCCAATGGATTTTTTGAGATATTCCGTGGCTAAAGAAGTCATTTCGTAGCTATGACTTTGCAATGATTTTTTGCTTGGCCTCCCACAAAATTCACGATAGACCTATACGTCATTTCAGCTTTATCTTAACACAAGCTATGCTGTTCATCGAAAAAAATATACCCATACCCCAATTTTACGCGTTATGGAAAGACCCAAATGTTTATCCATATGCGTTTTTCCCAACATATATCCTTATTGGCCTGTACCACGGTATTTATTATAAGCTGTAGCAAAGACACTCAGGCAATCGAAAATGAAGAGCTGTCTACCGATCTTGACGGTACGGCCAGGTCATCTGCCAAAAAATTATACGAAGATTACTATTTGGCATCTGCAAGCGATGTTTCAGATGTGGCTTGGACGGGTGATGAACCCTCGTGCAATGCAGGAGCTGTCCCCCAAAATACCAAGGATAAAATTTTTATGCGCTTGGCTTATTTTAGAAAAGCTGCCGGGCTTAACAATGAAATCGCCGAAGAGGCCGTCAAGAGTGAAAAAGCCCAACGAGCTGCTCTTATGATGCATTCCAACGGTACCCTGAACCATTTCCCTCCAAATAGTTGGAAGTGTTTTTCCGAATCCGGTAAACAAGCTGCCGGTAATTCACTATTAACCTCTACGAACAATGCAAGTGCCATTGATTCATATATACGGGATTATGGCATTGAAAATGGGCCCGTCGGTCATAGAAGATGGTTGTTATGGCCCAGGCTTCAAGAAATGGGTATTGGCAATACAGATCGCTACAGTGCGCTCTGGGTGTTGGGCAATCCAGGTACGTCACCAGTTGATGCCCCGGAATTTATCGCTTGGCCCCCAAAAGGCTTTGTGCCAAAGCAAGTGGTTTACCCAAGGTGGTCCTTTTCGATTGCAAAGGCTGATTTTTCCAAGACCAAGGTTACAATGAAATATAAAAACGGGACTTCCATATCCATTGAAAAAGAAGAACTTACAGGTATTTATGGTGACAATACAATTGTTTGGAAACCTGCGATTAATACAAATACGATAAGCGAAGACACCATCTTTTTGGTTACATTAAAAGATGTAGGCATCAACGATGAGACCAAAGATTTTGAGTACGAAGTAGTTTTGTTTCACCCGACGGATTAGAAATATGACGGCATTATAACTTCAGTTTATTTCACTTTGATGATTATTTTCGTTAGAAACACAACATTTCAAACGTTTTCGTAAGTTTAAATTGTATATTGGTAGTAGAGAAACACTATGAAAACTACTGCAGGTATAAAGCAACGATTGATTGCAGAACACCATCTTGAAATTGGTAGCTTTCGGTTTTATTCGAATATTATGGTAGGAGAATTTGCCGAAGGAGCTCATGTTACCAAAGCAAACGCCTTACGACCTATTCAATTGGCCCAAAAAATTTACGACGGCGAAATACCTATTATTTATATTTCGAATAGATTGAATTCGTACTCAATGGACCCAGTAGGTTATGGTGAGGTGGCAGAAATGTTTCCCAACTTCAAAGGTTTCGCAGTTGTTTCAAAAAACAAATATCGTCGTATGCTCGCCGCTTTAGAGAAATTTTTTATCAAAAAGCCCATGGCGGTATTTCATAACTTGGAAGATGCTTTCGTTTGGTCTGGTGAATTATTGGAAAAGGAAACTTCCCCCGAAATGGCCTAGATTTTTTATTTTTTCTTATTTGCAGCATATTCTAAGCTATAGATTATCTATTTCTTCCTATGGCTTGTTAAGTAGCTATTGGTGTCGTATCTTAAATGCTCTATTTCTCATTGAACCATGACGCAAGATTCAATAGAAAAATTGGTTAAAAGGCATGACTTGGCAGTAGGAACCTTCTATTTCTATGAAAACTATATGGTTGCCGAAATCAAAGAGGGTATTGCATTGGCCTATGAAAATGCCACTGAAATGCTGGGGTTGGCAAAAGAGTATTTTGGAAATAAAACTCCTTTCGTCTATATCATCAATCGTATTAACTCGTATTCTTTCAACCCTACCGCACATTTTAAGACAGTGGCACTTTTCCCGAATATAGTAGGATATGCAACGGTTACCTACGACGAAATCAACCACGACATTGCCCAATTGGAAGAATCTTTTATGAATAGGCCCACAAAAAAATTTAGGGCTTTGGAAGAGGCTATCGAATGGGGCGAACATTGATAGTCAAAGATTGATTTCGAGAATAAAAATCAGCGATAGAAGTTCATCTCGTCCAAATAAATCCAAACGGCATCGGGAAGCATGGCGCGAATATTTTTACCTTCTTTATGGTTCTTGCGGATAAACGTAGAAGAAATTTCCATAATCGGTGCGGCAACTTGAACCACCTTTGGGTTATCTTTAAACCGATGTTCAACTTCTCCTTCGAAAATTCTTGGGTAGACGAAAATGTTATGGTTTTCGAGAATGGCTTCGTAATTTTTCCACTTATGGAAGCTCTTTAGATTATCCTCCCCCATAATTAAGCTAAACTTGTAGCCCTCACCGTACTTTTCATCAAGATGCACCAAAGTATTTATTGTATAGTTTGGTTGTGTAAGGTCAAACTCTATCTTACTGGGCCTTAATTTGGGGAAGTCTTTCGTAGCCTCGAAAACCATTTGATAACGATGGTGATTATTCAACAATGTTTTCTTGGTCTTGAATGGACTTTGTGGAGTGACCACGAACCAAACTTCATCGAGTTCGGAAAACTCAACCATATGATTGGCTATGACCATATGCCCAATGTGAATCGGGTTGAAAGTGCCGAAATATAGTCCTACTTTTTTCATCAAAAACATATATTGTCATTTCCACATAGGCGGAAATTGAGTCTTTTTTATTGCGCTTTTGATGGCTCTGGTAAAGCTATAAATTCGGCTACCAGATCATGTGCCTCTTTCAAAGCGGTATCTAAATCGTAATTTTTAATAATTTTATCGAACTGAGGTGCAGTAGCTAATTCTACCGAGGCCTTGGCGATACGCATATTAATCTTGTCGTCGCTTTCGGTACTTCGTTTTTTCAATCGAATCTTCAGTTCGTCAACACTAGGTGGCTTGACGAACACGGCTAAGGTTTCCTTCGGAAATTTTCGCTTTATACGAAGTCCACCCGCTACATCGATATCGAAGATTACGTTTTTGCCCTCCGCCCAGAGCCGTTCTATTTCACTTTTTAGAGTACCATAGAAATTATCGCGGTATACTTCTTCCCATTCCATAAAATCATCACTTTTGATATGATTCTTGAATTCCGAAATAGATATAAAATAATAATGCTCGCCATGCTTTTCCCTAACACGTCTTGGTCTTGAAGTAGCAGATACCGAAAATGCCAAATTAAGCTCGGGCTGGCCTAAAAGATGACGGACTATGGTAGTTTTACCACTTCCTGAAGGTGCCGAAAATATAATGAGTTTACCGCCTTTCATTTTTCAAGTTCAAGTTCAAGCGCAAGTGTCAAGCGTAAAATTGTTTAGTTTTTGTGAAACCAATAAAAGTCTAATCTCTTGGTTTTATTTTCTTGACTCTTCTTTCATAATACATTCAACATCTGCTCTTTAATCTTTTCGAGTTCGTCTTTCATCTGCACTACAAGTTGTTGCATGAGCGCATAATTCGCCTTTGAGCCAATGGTATTGATTTCACGACCGATTTCTTGTAAAATGAACCCAAGTTTCTTCCCATTTGAGTCGCTGGACCCCAGTGTGCTAGCAAAATAATCTAAATGATTTGCCAAACGCACTTTCTCTTCGGTGATGTCATATTTTTCGAGATAATAAATCAGTTCTTGCTCGAAACGGTTGGCATCGACATCGGTCTTTAAATCGGTTACCGCCTTTTTAAGGCGTTCGCGAACATCAGTCTGACGATTAGGGTCCATTTCTTTCACCTGCTCCAATAAGGTTTGTATGGTTTTTATACGATCCATGAAATCTTGCTCTAGTACCTGTCCTTCTTCAGAACGGTAAATGTTGATTTCCTTGAGGGCCTCTGTAAGTGCCAATTGAATCGATTTGAATTCTCCTTCGTCGATATCTTCACGCTGTGTCTTTAGGGCATCTGGCATACGCATCGCCATATCGAGTAGCCGTAGGTCATCGCCATCAGCGATCGATTTAAGCTGCTTCATATAATTTGTTACCGCTGCTTCGTTTACCTCGGCGGAAGTTTGGCCTCCGGTGTACTCGACATATAATCCGAAATCGACTTTGCCTCGCATCAAAGAACTTGCGATAGTCTTTCGTAGCTCCAGCTCTTTTTCGCGATACGCAGAGGGCATACGGGCATTAAGATCTAGGCTTTTACTGTTTAGGGATTTCAGTTCAACGGTAATCTTCTTTGTAGGAAGCTGTATCGCATGCTTGCCAAAACCGGTCATCGATTGAATCATAGATTTTTAATGAATTTTGGCAAAGGTAACGAAGTTTGTTGTTTGGTGTTTATGAAAAAAGTAATGGTTACTCGCTAGAGTTTATTTTCCGTATTCCATAAACCCATAAACTTTTTTAGAGTTCACTGCATACTACTCATGGATCAAAGCTCCCGCACCCAAATATTGCGATAACTTACCCGGCTATCGTCGCCGTGGTCTTGAAGCCGTAAAGGCCCTTTGCCATGTGCATCATTTTTAGGCCAACCGATATAGGGCGTATTACCTTTGATTTCGGTATGGTCTTGAATAACGACACCGTTTTGGATTACCGTTACCCTACCCGATTTAATTTTTCCGCCATCTTTGTTGAACTCCGGCGCATGGTAGATAATATCGTACGTATTCCAATCTCCCGTAGGTACTGATGCCATGGCCAAAGGTGGCCCTTGTTTATAAATAGATCCCACTTGACCGTTTACGTAAGTCGGGTTGTCATTTTGGTCCAAGACCTGTACTTCGTATCCGTCGGTCAATGACCCGTTCAAAAAGATACCGCTATTGCCCCTGTTCTGTCCTTCGCGTTGAACAGGTAAAGGCGATTTCCATTCGATATGCAGCTGAATGTTGCCAAAATTCTGTTTGGTCTGAATATCACCGGTCTTATCGTTTACGGTCATACTACCATCCTTATTCAAATGCCATTTTGCTACGGTACTATCTTTTGAAGTGATCCAACCATCGAGGCTGGAACCATCGAAAAGCACGATGGCGTCGCTGGGGGGTATCCCATTCATACCAGGGGTCACTTGGGGTACCTTCGGTTCGTAATACTCCGTTCCTTCGGGTTCAGTGGGTTCGGGCCCCAAATACTCTTCATGTACAATAACCGCATTAGCTGCCTTTTTGGTTTTTTCTAATGGGTCGACCTTGACCGCTTCCTTACAGGAAGCCATTAGTAAAATAGAAAGCAAAGCGAGGGAATAAAAATTCTTCATTCTTGTGTAATAGTATTAAGCTGTTAGCTCAGTGTTTCCGAGTTTTTGAAAGCTGTAGCGATGAAAATGTTTCAGATATCCATCCTATGACAAGCAGATTGGTTTCGGGAAAACTAAACTTCTTATTTTTTTGAATTTGAGCTTGAACTTCTTAGAGTTCCTTAATTTTAATATTTCGGAAAGCGACCATATTGCCATGGTCTTGCAGACCGATTTTACCTGTCGTATATTTTCCAAACTTTTCCCATTCGGCAAATTTCGATTTTGAGACCATGGCGTCCCACATTTCGTTGCCTACGGGAAAGTCAACTATTTTCTTGCCGTTGAGCTCTACGCTACCCTGCTGTTTTTTATGGTTAACGGTTATGACCATAGTGTTCCATTCGCCAACGGGGTTTGTGACGTCTTCGGATGGCGCTACCATATCGTAAAGAGATCCAGCTTGATGTGTAGTTCCGTTCTTGGCGTCAGGATGTTTTTCATTGTCTAACACCTGAACTTCAGGTCCGGTATGATAAGGTTTTTCAATTTTAGGATCTTCTTTTACGCCCCAAAAAACACCGCTATTACCTGCTTCCGAAATTTTCCAATCTACGGACAAAATGAAATCTGTATATTCCTTTTCGGATATCAAGTCAAGCAATTCATTTTTATCACGATTTTCTGCAGGATTGAAGACCATTGCCCCATCTTCTATTTTCCAATTATCGGAAACACCGTTCTTTTGATATTCATTCCATCCGTCGAAGGAAGTTCCATCGAACAGCATCGTCCATTCTTGGGATGGCTCTTTGACGTCCGCTTCCGAAATACGTTCGGATTCCAGTGCTTCTTGAGATTTTTCGGTCTTGTCCTTGCATCCGAAGGTCAAGGTAGCAATGAAAGCAATTAGGATTAGATTTTTCATGTGTATTAGTTTTAGGTTGTCGTATTTTATTTAATAGTATTATGTTGCAGGTCAAAAGGGGAATCCTATTTCCCGAAATTGAAGACGTAAATCATTTCGTTTCTAATACCGGCTCTGGAAGCCTCTTGGCTATAAACGGATTACTTTTTCTAAGTTCCCAATATTTTCTTCAACATTTCTTTATCGACCGCTGAGCCTGCAAAATCGTCAAAGGTCTTTTCGGTCGCTTCAATAATATGGTCTTGAATGAATATCGCACCCTCACGTGCACCTTGTTCAGGGCTTTTTATACAGCATTCCCATTCCATTACGGCCCAAACATCACAGCCGTATTGGGTCAGTTTTGAGAAAATAGTCTTGAAATCAATCTGGCCGTCACCTAAAGATCGATACCTTCCGGCACGGTCGCCCCAATCGTTATAGCCTCCAAAAGCACCCTTTTTTCCCGTTGGGTTGAATTCGGAATCCTTTACATGAAAAGACTTGATAAATTCATGATAGTGATCGATATACTCAATATAATCCAATTGCTGTAGTACAAAGTGGCTTGGGTCGTACAAAATATTCACACGTTTGTGATTTCCTGTAGCTTTTAAAAACCTTTCGAAGGTATCGCCGTCATGCAGATCTTCGCCAGGGTGTATTTCATAACAGACATCGACCCCTTCTTCATCAAAATGGTCCAAGATGGGCATCCAACGTTTGGCCAGCTCCTCAAAACCCATTTCGACCAAACCTGCTGGGCGTTGTGGCCAAGGGTGCCACGTGTGCCAAAGCAACGCTCCGGAAAAAGTGGCATGCGCAGTGATACCTAGTCTTCTACTTGCGGTGGCTGCTTTTTTAACCACACCTACGGCCCATTCGGTTCTCGCTTTAGGATTGTTCTTTACGTTATCGGGCGCAAAATTATCGAACATTAAGTCATAGGCCGGGTGAACTGCGACCAACTGTCCCTGCAGATGGGTAGAGAGTTCGGTGATTTCCAGTCCGTATGAATTTACTTTCCCCTTCAATTCATCACAATAGTCTTGGCTTTCGGCGGCCTTGTCAATATCGATTAGAAAACTTTCCCAAGTAGGGATTTGAATTCCCTTGTACCCCAAATCCGAGGCCCATTTGCACATACCATCCAAAGTATTGAAAGGTGCTTTACTGTCTACAAATTGCGCCAAAAATACGGCTGGTCCTTTAATTGTCTTCATTATATTATGCTTCTATTTAGTGTTCTAATGCTTTCTAGTTTAGAGTTATTTTAAGAATAAACCCTATATTTAGTTTTTGAAATGTTTCCTATTTCAATTTCTTCGAGAAGTTATAAATATAGGAAATCCAACAGTATTAAAACAAGAAATGTTCGCATGAATCAAGAAGGTCAATATGATGCCATTGTGGTCGGCACCGGAATCAGTGGTGGCTGGGCCGCAAAGGAACTCTGTGAAAACACATTAAAGACTTTAGTGCTCGAACGTGGCCGAATGGTTAGGCATGTCGAAGACTACCCTACTATGAACGACGACCCTTGGGACTACCCCTTGAAAGGAGAACTTTCTGCAGCCGATAAGAATAAGCAGAATGTACAGAGCCGCGTTAATTGGGCACCAAAGGAGGATAACAAACATTTTTTCGTAAACGATTTGGAACACCCTTATGTCGAAACAAAACGTTTCGATTGGATCCGTGGCTATCAGGTAGGGGGCCGTTCGCTGACGTGGGGCCGGCAAAGCTATCGTTGGAGCGATATTGATTTTGGTGCCAATAAAAAGGATGATATCAGTATAGACTGGCCGGTGCGTTATAAAGATATTTCGCCTTGGTATGATAAAGTAGAGGAGTATATTGGCGTAAGCGGTGAAAATCTTGGCCTAGAACAGCTGCCAGACGGAAAATTCCAACCCAAAATGGACCTTAATTGCGTTGAGGAAGCTTTCAAACAATCGGTTGAAGAAAAGTTCGACGATGGCCGTTTGGTTACTATAGGTCGTACCGCCCATATTACGGATCCGGAGGCAAATTTCGATGGCCGCGGTGTTTGTCAGAATAGAAATAGATGTAGCAGAGGATGCCCTTTTGGAGGTTATTTCAGCAGTAATTCTTCAACGCTTCCAGCAGCCGAACGTACCGGAAATATGACGCTGCGACCAAACTCAATTGTTTACGAGGTCATGTATGATGATAAGACCAAAAAAGCAACAGGTGTTAAGGTCATTGATGCTGAAACCAATGAAAAAATAGAATTCAAGGCCAAGGTTATTTTCCTATGTGCTTCGGCAATGGCATCGGTGGGTATTTTGTTGCAGTCGAAAAGTGAACGCTTCCCCAATGGATTGGGTAACGACTCCGATGCTTTAGGTAGAGGCATCATGGACCATCATTATAAATTAGGTGCGAGAGCTACAGTTGATGGTTATTTGGATAAATATTATAAAGGGCGAAGAGCGAATGGTTTCTACATTCCTCGTTTTGCGAACCTTAACGCGAAGACCAAGCGCGAAGGCTATCTCAGAGGCTTTGGCTTTCAAGGCACGGCCAGCCGTCAAGATTGGTCTGAGGGCATTGCTGAAATGGGTTATGGAAAGGATTTAAAGGAGGAAATATTAAAACCCGGAAAATGGCAGATCGGTGTTACAGGTTTCGGCGAATTTTTACCTTATGATGATAATCGTGTTACCCTTAGCCCGAGTGAAAAGGATAAATGGGGACTACCTCAATTGGCATTTGACGTAGAGTTCAAGGAAAACGAATACAATATGCGCGAAGACATCAAGAAAGAAATCGTCGCCATGTTCAAGGCTGCGGGCTTTAAAGATGTGCAACCGTATGATGAAGAAACAGGCCCCGGTTTGGGCATTCACGAAATGGGCGGCGCGCGTATGGGGCATAGTGCAAAGACCTCTATATTAAACAAATACAATCAAGTTCATACCGTTAAGAATGTGTATGTAACTGACGGTGCCTTTATGACCTCATCGAACTGTGTAAACCCTTCTTTGACCTATATGGCGTTTACCGCAAGAGCGGCGAACCATGCAGCGGAACAGATTAAGACTGGAAGGTTTTCATAAATTAGGGCATAATGACCGATTAAAATAACCGATATTCTAAAAAATAGTTTAAAAGTATATTCCTGTTCGTACATTGTCTATTTTTAATATGGTATAGAAGGAATAGCACAATTTTTCAAACCGGAACAGTTATATGGAAAACGCTTCAGCCCGAAATTTATGGGGAGATTATTTAGACAAACATTTAGAACATGCATTTGTCGATGCCCCTTCAGTAGTACACTTCTGCGATAATGAATTGGATGCCAACGAATGCGCCGAACTGGTTAAAAAGGGAATCAAAAGAACCATATCGCATTCACTTTTAGTGTTGCAATACCAAAATGAACCACTACCAAAGATCGGCGATTTTATGGTCGTTACCGACTGGGAAGGAAAGGCACAATGCTTAGTACGGAACACCAAAATCACCTTTAAACCTTTCTTCGCCATCGATGCTGAATATGCACGTCTAGAAGGTGAGGGCGATAAAAGCCTTGCTCATTGGCAAAAGATGCATTGGGACTACTATACCGAAGAACTCGAACCGTTCGGGCGAGTGCCGCGTGAAAGTATGATCGTAGTGTGCCAAGAATTTGAAATGGTTTTTGGGCGGTAAGTCTTAGTTCTTTTCTTCCTAAAAGTTTGCTTATCTTGGGTGCCAATTTAAGCAAACACAAAAATGTATACTTCAACAGCTTACAACACACTATTATGTTCAACAATAGTTCTTCTCGGCCTATTTTTCGTTCAGAATTTAAGTTCCCAGGCACCGCAATGGGAAAATCCGGAATGGGAAAACCCTGAAATATTTCAGATTAATCGCGAAGCTCCTACCGCTTCTTTTTATCGCTATGCCGATGAAAGAACAGCACTCGAAAACGAAAGCTGGGAAAATTCTTCTTTCTATCAATCATTAAATGGGGAATGGGATTTCAACTATGCTGATAGTGTACCTGAACGACCGACTACGTTCTTCAATTCGGAATTTGATACTTCCGATTGGGATAAAATTCCAGTTCCCTCAAATTGGGAATTAGAAGGACATGGTATACCGATCTATACGAACGTCATATATCCTTTTCCAAAGAACCCACCATTTATTCCACATGATAAAAATTCGGTAGGAAGTTATAGGCGCGATTTCGAAATCCCAGAAAACTGGGACGGTAAGAACATCTATCTGCATTTTGCCGGGGTAAGTGGCGCCACTTATGTTTGGATAAATGGCGAAAAGGTGGGGTATAGTGAAGGCAGTAAGACCCCTGCCGAATTTGATATCACGAAGTACTTGAAAGCAGGGAAAAATTCGTTGGCAGTTCAGGTACTGCGTTGGTCGGATGCCAGTTATCTGGAAGATCAAGATTTTTGGCGTCTAAGCGGTATCGAACGTGATGTGTATCTCTATGCAACCAACAAAACAACCCTTAAGGATTATCGGGTTATCGCCGACCTTGAAAACAACTACACAGACGGAAAGCTCAATTTAAATTTACAAATCAACAATTCGGGGAAAAAAGCTAAAGGTTATCATGTAGAAGTGAAATTACTTGAAGGTGAAACCGAAGTTTACTCGGAGACCAAAAAAGTGGACCTTTCACAAGGTCTTAGCAGTATTAATTTTGAAAAGACGTTACCCAAAATCAAAACATGGAACGCAGAAAAACCGAACCTGTACTCCTTATTGTTTGTTCTTAAAGATAAAAAGGGCGCAGTTACCGAGGCCATCAGCTCGAAAATCGGTTTCCGAAAAATAGAGATAAAGAACAATCAGTTTTTGGTCAATGGGCAACCTGTGCTTATAAAAGGAGCGAATCTTCACGACCATGACGAAACAACGGGTCACGTCATCAGTGAAGAAATCACGCTAAAGGATATGGAGGTGATGAAACAGAACAACCTTAATGCCATACGCTGCAGCCACTACCCGAAGAATCCATTTTTTTACCGTATGGCCGATACATATGGTTTTTATGTTGTTGATGAAGCGAATATCGAAATTCATGGTATGGGCACCACCAACCAAGGCCTTGACAATAACGAAGAAGCAAAAAAGGTTCACCCGGCCTATCGTCCTGAGTGGAAGGCGATGCATCTGGATCGTACCGTTCGCATGTTCGAACGCGATAAAAACTTTACCTCGATTGTTACCTGGTCTTTAGGAAACGAAGCGGGCAACGGTGAAAATTTCTTTGCTACCTATGCTTGGCTAAAAGAACATGATGCCACACGCCCCGTGCAATATGAAGGAGCTACCATGTACGAGAACACAGATATTCAAGCACCTATGTACGACCGTATCGAGACTATGGAGGCCTATGCGAAAAACAACCCCAAACGACCTTATATTCAGTGTGAGTATGCCCATGCGATGGGTAATAGTGTAGGCAACCTACAAGATTATTGGGATGTTATCGAAAAATACGATGTACTTCAGGGCGGCTTTATTTGGGATTGGGTCGACCAAGGCCTCAAAACTAAAAATGACCAGGGTGTAGAATTTTATGCCTTCGGAGGCGATTTTGGTGCTGGGGACCTTCAGAACGACAATAATTTTTGCCTCAATGGGTTAGTCGACCCAGATCGGTCGGCACATCCCGCTTTATATGAAGTCAAAAAAGTGTATCAATATGTCAAATTCAATGCTGAAAATCCGAAGTCAGGAAAAATTATGCTTACCAATAAGTACGATTTTACAAATCTATCGGAATATGATTTTTCGTGGCGATTGCTAGAAAATGGAAAACAGCTTGCAAAAGGACGGATAGCTGATGTTGATATTGCACCCTATGATTCGCAGGAAATTCAAATTGAACTTCCCGAACTCCCGGACGCAAACGCGGAATATTTCCTAAATATTTTTGCGACTACAAAAACGGCCTCTGCTTTGCTGCCAGAGCAGTTTTTGGTTGCGTATGAACAATTTCAATTGACCGATTATAAACCTGCCGTTTTCGAAATGGATACCAAAGGCCTATCCGTAACCAAAATAGATGATAACATAAAAGTATCTGGAGACGGATTCGAAATCGGATTCAGTAGCAAAAACGGTAGCGTGACTACCTTGGATTACGGTCAAGGGAACCTAGTTAAAAAAGGTCCGAGCGTCAATTTCTGGCGCGCACCTATCGATAACGATTACGGATATAATATGCCGAAGCTATTAAACGCTTGGAAAGAGGCCACCGAATCCCAAAACCTGATTAGCTTTCAGTTGAATGCTAATGATGGAAAAAATGTGATGGACGCGGTAAAACTCACCGAAAACCCTTTTAATGTCAAAAATGATCTACAATTGAACGCGACCTATAATCTGCCTTCCATAGAAGGGCAGGTAGCCATTACCTATGCCATTAACAACAAAGGTGAAATATTGGTCAATACACAATTAATTGGCATTAAGGACAACCTTCCCATCTTGCCACGTTTTGGGAATAACTTTGTTATCGATGCTAGCTACGAAAATGTGAGTTGGTACGGCAGGGGGGAGCATGAGAACTATCAAGACCGTAAAACTTCGGCCTTAGTAGGGGAGTACGATTCAAAAGTTGAAGATTTGTATTTTGAATACATCAGACCGCAGGAAAATGGAAATCGAACTGACATACGAACCTTATCCTTTTCAAATTCAAAAGGAAACGGGATTCTGATTTCCTCTCCTAGTTTGTTTGGGTTCAGCGCGCACCATCAATACAATTCAGATTTTGATGAGGGCATGACAAAACAACAGCGTCATACGTTTGATATACCACAAAGAGACCTCATCAATATTAACATCGACCAAAGCCAGATGGGCGTTGGTGGGGATAATAGTTGGGGGTTTTTGCCGCGCGAAAAATATCAGATCAAGCCGAGTAACTTATCGTTCAGTTACATAATACGGCCCATAGAGTAAATCACGCTGTAGCGCATAGAAAAAGCCCCTAAAGGTTTCTGAAACCTTTAGGGGCTTTTTTCATTGTATTCGAAAGCTTGCCGCGTCATTCCAATTTCAATGGGATTCCTTGCAACTTCGTTTACTTCTCCAACGCTACCCAAGTATTGCCGCCTTTGTGCGATTCAACGGTTGCCTCGATAAAGTTCATTCCGCGAACGCCGTCGGTCATCGTCGGGAATTCACCATCGTTATATTTTTTGCCGCGGATGGCCCGTGAGGCACCCAAGTAGATATTCGCCATAGAATCAAAGATACCTTCGGGATGCCCTGGGGGTAGTTTGGTGCCGTCCAATGAAAGTTTGCTGTTATAGCCGTGGCCCGGTTTGTAAATTTGTGTCGGTTCCGTATCGCTAAGCACGTACAATAAGTTTGGATTTTCCTGTTCCCAGCGAAAAGCGGCTTTTTCCCCGTAAATTGAAATAGCCAAACCATTTTCTTCGCCAGTAGCCACCTGACTACTTCGAATGACCCCTTTTACATGGTCGCTCATTCGAATCAGTACCGTACCATCAACATCCATTTTATTATCCTTGTACAAATAATTAAAATCGCTCAAAATCGATTTCACCTTTAGTCCGGTGGTATATTCAACCATATTAAAGGCATGTACGCCAATATCGCCCATACAGGAACTGATACCCGCTTTTTTAGGATCTAAACGCCAAACGGTCGAACGTTTTTTCTTGTCGTGTATAATCTCATTGATCCAGCCCTGATAGTAGACCGCATCTATTTTATGAATTTTCCCTAAAGCCCCTTTCTTGATCATTTCACGCATTTGACGTACCATCGGGTAACCCGTGTAGGTGTGCGTTAATGCGAAAACGGTCTTTGCTTTTTTATGCGCTTTCTGAAGAATCTTGGCTTCTTCTAAAGAGGTCGTCATTGGCTTTTCACAAATGACGTGGAAACCATTTTCTATTAGCTTCAATGCCATAGGAAAATGTAAAAAATTCGGGGTAAGAATGGAACAGACCTGTATACGTTTATTGGCAGGCAATTTCATTTCTTCTTCGACCAGCGTATCGAAATCTTTGTAGATCCGATCCGTAGGCACATCGATTTCTTTGGCAAAATCCATATTGGCCTTAAAATCGGGATTGAAGCAACCTCCAACGATTTGATAATTGTCATTAATATGAGAGGCGACACGGTGTAAAACTCCTATTAGAGAATCTCCTCCACCTCCTAAAATTCCTAATCTTATTTTTTTTGGCATTTGTAATCCTATTATATTGGTTTATAAAATCTTTTTTAAAACAGTCTCTTAAGAGCGTCAATTTAATAATTTACCTACGATTTATAGGCTATTTTTTCATTTTTGAACAGAACGGCATACAATACCAAAACAAAAAAAGCGAACGCTGCAGGATACAACCAAATGGTCTCCCAATCGTGAACACTTTCTGAAGATAAGTACGTATCTGTAATCTTTCCGGCTACCCAAAACCCGATAAGCATCCCTATCCCATAGGTCGCCAAGGTAATTAGGCCCTGTGCAGAACTTTTATAGGCCGCACCTGCCTTGCTATCTGTATAAATCTGTCCCGACACGAAGAAAAAATCGTAACAGATACCATGCAATGCTATTCCTATCAATAAAAGAAAGGAAAGCTCACCCGTATCACCGTAAGCAAACATAAGATATCGTAGACCCCATGCCAACATGGCTACGAGCATGGTCATTTTGAAACCAAAGCGTTTAAAAAAATAGGGTAATAACAAGAGAAAGAGTATTTCCGAAATCTGGCCAATAGTCATTTTACCGGCAGGATTGGCCACCCCGATCTCACCTAGAAACTGACCGGCGTGCTGGTAATAGAACGCCAAGGGAATACAGATTAAAACGGATGCTAAAAAGAATATCAAGAAATTTTTATCCTTCAATAAAGAGAGTGCATCCAAACCCAAAATATCCGATACGGTTACTTTTTTAGACCTATCCGCACGAGGTGGGGTTTTAGGCAATGTAAAACTGAAAAGCCCCAATACAGCTGAAGAAATAGAAGCCATCAAAAAGGTATTCCTTAAAACTCCTTCGGAAATACCGGTTTGTGAATCCCAGTTGAAATAGCTGATGAGTAATCCTGCAGCGATCCATCCAATGGTGCCGAAAACGCGTACAAATGAAAACTCTTTGGCAGGGTCTTTCATTTGGTTGAAAGAGACAGAGTTTACCAAGGCCAAGGTCGACATATACATAATCATATAGGCCAATAGATACGAAAAAAACAGGGAAAAATCTGAAGCGCTATACAACAAGTACATGAGGATGGCACCCAAAAGATGCAGCACTCCTAATATACGCTCTGCATTGAAATACCGATCGGCTATCAAACCAATGATAAAGGGAGCCAAAATTGCACCCCAAGACTGTGTGGAATAGGCCATGGCTATTTCTGCACCATCGGACAGCAAAGTGTTCGGCAGATAGATACCCATGGTCACGTACCAACTGCCCCAAACGAAAAATTCGAGGAACATCATTACGGAAAGCTGTACCCGAATTTTAACGTTCATAATTAGCTTATGCTTATCTTTTATAGAAGATATAATCGCTGACCAGTGGTTCGATACCGTTTAACCTGAAATCCATAGCAATCTGGCCGCGATGGTTTGTCGAATGGTTTATGATATGGAAAAGCATATCCTGCACCGTGTTTGTAAACAAACGGCCTTGCGAATTTTCATAGTCGATACGTTTTTCAAAGTCGTCGGTATTCGAGGTAATTTCGAACGAACTTCGCTGGTTCTCGTAATGAATATCGCCCCATGCTTTTGCCTCGTGCAATTGCCAAACATCGAACTCCGGTTTTTTCTTCTGAATACGGGCGTTCCAAATATGATGGGCGTTGAGTATATGACTAAAAAGAACAATGCTCTTTTCCGGCAGCAAATCAATGGTGCTACAGGTATCGATCAATTTTTTATTACAGTAAAAATTATAGTCGAAAAGTTGGTTAAAAAATACGTTCACTGGTAGTTGGTTTTTTGGTATTTGGCATTAGCGGATCTAACTCAATTCTTTAGCCGCCTTTAGCATTAATTCTTTGGTGGCTATTATACCGGCTTCTTCGCCCAGTTCGCTGCCCTCATATTCTACGCCAATGTATCCTGTATACCCATGGTCTTTTACCATCTGCAGCATCTTTTTATAATCGATTTCCGTTTCATTGCCATCTGCATCAAAATTGTGAGACTTGGCGCTTACGGCCTTTGCGTAAGGCATAAGTTCTTCTACGCCTTTATATTTATTGTACTCCTCGGCGCAATCGCTACTGTCTTCTTTTCTTGTGATACAAAAATTTCCGAAATCGGGTAGGGTTCCGCAATTTTCCATGTTGACGGCTTTCATTACTTCAGCATGCAAGGCGCCGTTCGAAGAGAGGCCGCCATGGTTTTCGACAAGCACGTTTATGTTCTTTCCTTTTGCATAAGTGCAGAGTTTAGTGAGGCCATCAATGGAGTTCTTTTTCCATATTTTCGGTTCGTCACTGCCATTCAGATTGACACGTATCGCATGGCATCCCATTGCTGCTGACGCATCTACCCACTTTTTATGTTTTTCGACGGTTTCGTTTCGTTCTTTCTCATCGGTAGCAGCCAAGTTACCCTGGCCGTCGACCATGATTAATATATTCTCAAGTCCATGTTTTTTGGCCTCCACATTCGATTTTTCGACAAAGGCCGCCATGGCTTTTTCTGAATAACCGGCATCTTCCAATTCAGGATTGTATAATTGGCTTACATATTCCAAACCTGCAAAACCCCAATTCTTTGCTTTTTCGGCAAATGTATATGGGTCTACACCACCGTCATTTATCATATTATGAATTGACCATTGCGCCAATGACAGTTTGAAAAAGGGGCTCGTTTCTGTTATCGCCTCCATATTTTCCGTTGCTTCGGCATCTTTCTTTTTAGTTTCCTTACATGCGTAAACTCCTAGAATTGAGAGTGCGACACCTGCCTGAGAACTATTTCTGATAAAGTTTCTTCGTTTCATTATTTTCGATTAGTTTATTGAACTTTGCGGATTTGGAATATAATCGTCGCAGATTATGCGAGACCATTAAGAGGTATGGCGAATAAATGTAGAGAATTAATTTTATATTTAATAAATTTAGGGACTAAACAATTCTGTAAATGAGCAAATTTTATTACAACGAAGAGCAAGAATCGTATGATGCAATTGTAGTTGGCACAGGAATCAGTGGAGGTTGGGCAGCAAAAGAGCTTTGCGAGAAAGGGCTAAAGACATTGGTTTTGGAACGCGGACGAATGGTAAAGCATATCGAAGACTACGAAACTGCCAATATGGATCCTTGGGATTTCCCCAATGGTGGTTTGCCGACACAAGAGGATATTGCCAAGCAAGAAAAACAGAACAGAACGGGCTATACAACCAAAGGCGCCAGTAAAATGTGGTTCGTAAACGATCTTGAACATCCCTATAACGAAATAAGACGTTTCGATTGGATGCGGGGCTACCATGTAGGCGGCCGCTCATTGCAATGGGGCCGCCAAAGTTATCGTTGGAGCGATCTTGATTTCGGAGCAAATCAGCGTGAAGGCATAGCAGTAGACTGGCCCGTTCGCTATAAAGATATTGCACCTTGGTACGCCAAGGTAGAAGACTATATTGGCGTTAGCGGAGAGGCCCTCAACTTACCGCAACTGCCTGATAGTAATTTTTTGCCTGCAATGGAATTAAATTGCGTGGAAGAGCAGTTCAAGGAAAAGGTAACGGCAGGTTTTGATGGCCGTGCTGTTACGGTGGGTCGCGTTGCACATATTACAGGAACAAAAAACTTCGACGGGCGCACGAAATGTCAATATAGGAATAGATGCATACGTGGTTGCCCATTTGGAGGTTACTTCAGCAGCCTTTCGTCAACTTTGCCCGCCGCGGAAGCGACGGGAAATATGACACTTCGGCCAGATTCGATTGTACACGAGGTGATGTACGATGCCGATACCAAACGTGCTATAGGTGTCAAGGTTATCGATCGTGTCACCAAAGAAACCCATGAATTCAAGGCCAAAGTCATTTTTCTCTGTGCATCGGCGATAGCATCAGCCTCTATTTTGATGCAATCAAAATCGGATCGCTTCCCGAACGGAATGGGCAACGATTCCGACCAATTGGGCAGAAACGTTATGGATCATCACCTAGGCGTAGGAGCCGAAGGTAAATTCGATGGTTTTGAAGACAAGTATTATAAGGGAAGAAGGCCAAATGGGGTGTACATTCCAAGGTTTAGAAATTTAGGCGGTGCTTCCGATAGAAAAGACTACAAACGTGGGTTTGGATATCAGGGCAGGGCCAGCAGGGGTAATTGGGAAGATTCGATTGCAGAACTGTCATATGGAAAAGACCTCAAGGAAAATATATTGAAACCTGGAGGTTGGACTATGGGTATCGGCGGTTTTGGTGAAGTGCTACCCTATGAGGATAACAGAATGACGTTGGATTACGACAAACTAGACGGCTGGGGGCTACCTACGGTTACTTTTGACGCTGATTTACAGGAAAACGAGTTCAACATGCGTAAAGATATGCAGCAATCTGCGGTAGAAATGTTAGAAAAGGCAGGATGTCGCGATGTAGAAGGCCATGACGGACCGACCGGTTTAGGTCTGGGAATTCATGAAATGGGCACCGCCCGAATGGGAAGAAGCCGAAAAACTTCGGTACTCAACGGAAACAACCAGTTACACGATGTGCCGAACGTATATGTTACGGATGGGGCGTTTATGACATCTGCTGCTTGTGTCAACCCGTCATTGACGTATATGGCATTTACCGCAAGAGCTGCAGAACATGCGGCCAAAGAACTTAAAAAAGGGAATATATAATGGATAGAAGAAAAGTACTTAAAAATATGGGTATGGCGCTTGGCTACACCGTCGCCACTCCGACCTTGCTGAGCATAGTTCAAAGCTGTAAAACGGAAACAGTATTTGAATGGACTCCCGATTTCTTAAGCAAAGACGAAGGTGCTGCACTGACCAAATTAGTTGATATCATTTTGCCAAAAACCGATACGCCTTCGGCTTCAGAAACGCAGGCACATCTTTTTATCGATCGCTTTGCAGATCAGGTAATGAACAAAGAGCAGCAAAATTTCTTAAAGATGTCTATGGGCAGATTCTTGGAAAAAGCGTTAGCAGATTCTGGTAAGGAAAAAGCAGGAGATTTATCGGCTGAAGATTTAGAAACGGTATTGGCGGCCTCTTTAAAGGTTACCAAAGAAGACGAGGTAAAAAACAAGGACGCCGTAGAACAATACGATGAGGCCATTGCAGATGGTAAGGAAGCACTTTTAGATGATGGTATCTCACGTTTTGCTTTCGCGAATAACCTAAGAGGCATGACGATTTGGGGCTATAAAACCTCGGAATATATTGGCGAAGAAGTATTGGAGTACTTACCCATACCCGGTGAGTATATCGGTTGTGCAGATTTAAATGAGGTGACAGGCGGCAAGGCTTGGTCACTTTAAGTACATATGACCGACGGAGGCTAAAATCCAAGGGCATAGCTCACTTTGAAAGTTGTATTAATCACGGATTATTCATTATTAGATGCTTTTTAATAATTAATGACTCTATAATCAAAAATTGGTTCTTATCACCAATAAAATTTAAGTTAACCAACTGATTCCTTGAACTGAAAACACCACAAACCAAGATTAATGAAAAGAAGAAATTTTATTCAAAAAACGGCCCTGACAGGTGGGGCAATTTCAATGGGCGGCGCATTTACTTACGCCAACAGTCCCATGTCGGTTCCCGCACCGCATAAGTTCAATTTGAAATATGCCCCACATATGGGTATGTTCAAGGGCCACGCCGGGGAAGATCCGATTGATCAGATCAACTTTATGGCCGACCAAGGGTTTATGGCCTTTGAAGACAATGGTATGATGAAGCGTGATGTGGCCCTACAGACCAAAATGGGGGAGACCTTGGCCAAACGCGGTATGACCATGGGTGTTTTTGTTGTAGACAAAGGCGGCAACATGGCAAATACCTTGGCTGCCGGAAAACAGGAATATATAGATATCTTTCTAGATGGCTGTAAAAGAGCTGTTGAGGTCGCCAAACGGGTTAATGCGAAATGGATGACCGTAGTACCCGGTGGATTCGAAAGAAACCTACCTACAGGTGTACAAGATGGCAATGTAATCGAAGCTTTGAAAAGAGGTGCTGAAATTTTAGAACCTCACGGCTTGGTAATGGTGCTTGAACCGCTCTCAGACTCTCCTGATCTGTATTTGCAGAATTCTGACCAAACATATATGATTTGCAAAGGTGTTGATAGCCCAGCGTGCAAAATATTATTCGATATCTACCATATGCAGAAGACAGAAGGTCATCTCATTCATAATATGGGCCTTACCTGGGATGAAATCGACTATATTCAAATCGGCGACAACCCAGGCCGAAAGGAACCTACCACCGGCGAGATTAATTATAAAAACGTTTTTAAGTGGATTCACGATAAAGGGTTTAAAGGAGTACTAGGTATGGAGCATGGCAACTCGAAAGAAGGTAAGGTCGGTGAACAAGCCGTTATCGATGCCTATAAGCATGAGGATGCTTTTATGTAAATAGGGTATAAATTTCTATCAAAAGGCAGCTATTTTTATAGTTGCCTTTTTGTTTTACCGAAACTTTAGAGCTCTAAATCAGTTTAGAAAAAGTTAGATTAACAGTACTATTTAACAGAACCGGGCATTGAACTGAGTTATCTTTTCATTCAGTAAAATTTCTTCGATTTTCTACAAAGGCTGTCTTGTGCGGCAGTTTTTTTTCTATTTTCAATTTCGATTATGTGGAAGTTCAAAATAGGCAATCCGTTTAGGACAGATAAAAATAGATATGTATTATCCGCTATATTTGGAATATAGAGAACATATGTTCTCCATACCTACTTTAGAATCAATTAAACGAAATTTTTATGGATAAGCACTTCGTCAAGCCAAACCGGATACTTTCAATTGATGTATTGAGAGGTTTTGATATGCTATTGATAATTTTTGCTGATCGATTTTTTATTGGTCTACACGCGGGTGCAGGGACTTCTATTACTGAATCTTTAGTAAAACAATTTGATCATCCTGATTGGTTTGGTTCTACATTCTATGATATTATAATGCCTTTATTCTTGTTCGTTGTTGGTGCGGTAATTCCATTTTCTTTGTCCAAAAGAATGCAAGAAAACACCTCTACCATCGCTATTTATGGGAAACTTATCAAGCGTTTTGTTATACTATTTATTCTTGGCTGGATTGTTCAGGGCAATTTATTGGCACTCGACGCTGCGCAGTTTCACATTTTCAGTAATACATTGCAAGCCATAGCCGTTGGATATTTTTTTTCATGTATTGCATATATCCACCTCAAAAGAAAATGGCTCTATTTTACTTTTGCCTCTTGCCTTATTATATATGCATTGATTTTAACTATTCCCTACGTTCCAGATGTTGGAAAGAGTGTATTGCTACCAGATCGTAATTTTGCTTTGTACTTTGATCATTTTGTTTTTGGAAAATTTGACGACGGCCTTCAGTATACTTGGCTACTAACCGGATTAGGATTTACAGCTACAACCTTGTCTGGAATCTTTGCAGGAGAATTAATTAAATCTAAACGTCCGCGAAAAAAGGTTGCGTTGTATTTATTAATTTCTGGTATAGTTGGATTAGTATTAGGATTGATATGGGGAATATGGCATCCTATAATAAAAAAATTATGGACAAGCTCATTTGTACTGGCGTCATCAGGAGTCTGCTACATATTACTGGCTTTATCCTACTGGATTATTGATGTAAAAGGAAAAATTAAATGGGCATTTCCTTTAAAAGTAATTGGCATGAATGCTATCACAGCATATGTACTTTCTCATGTTATTAATTTTTCTAAGATTGCGGACTTCTTATTGTTTGGATTGGAGCAATATACAGGAGCATATTATGGAATGATAACTACAACAGGAGGTTTTGGCCTTCTATATTTGTTATTATGGTATATGTATAAAAACAAAACTTTTATTAAAGTGTAAAAACAAATTCAAAATACGGCGCAAACTACCTGCCTTAACGAACATTATGTATATCCCCAAAATACTATATAAATATGAAGAAAAAAGTGATTTTCATGGTGAGCAGTATTTTACTTTTTTCATGTTCACGAAAAACGGAAGATAAAAACTCCATGCCCAATTTTGTAATTATTATAGCCGATGATTTGGGTTATGGCGATTTATCGTGTTATGGAAGTGCAAAGAATCAAACTCCGAATATCCATTTTTTAGCCTCCGAGGGTGTAAAGTTTACCGATTTTCATTCTAACGGAGCCGTATGTAGTCCAACGCGTGCTTCTTTAATGACAGGAAAATACCAACAGCGAACGGGGGTAGAAGGGGTGGTTACTGCTAAAAGTCATCGACAAGTAGGTTTAAGTCTAGATGAAATTACAATTGCTGAAGAATTAAAGAAGTACAATTACAATTGTAGTATGTATGGGAAATGGCACTTGGGTTACTCAAAAGAATACAATCCCTCATTGCAAGGTTTCGATAATTTTGTAGGCTTTGTTAGCGGTAATGTTGATTATCATGGTCACATCGATCAGGAGGGTTACCTCGACTGGTGGAAAAATACTACTATTGACAACGAAGTTGGCTATTCGACCGATTTGATATCTGAATACGGGGTGAAATTCATCAAAGAGAACAACCCGAAAAAGACGAATAAGCCCTTCTTCTTGTATCTACCTCATGAAGCTCCCCACTACCCTTATCAAAGACGTGTTGATAGCGTATTAAGGGAAGTAGGCATACCGGGTTCGGTACCGGTCAGCAAAGAAAGTATCCCCTCTATTTACAAGGAAATGGTTGAAGTAATGGACGAGGGAGTAGGTAAAATAATAGACGCTTTAAAAGAAACAGGAGTATATGAAAACACAATGATAATTTTCTTATCTGATAACGGGGCTAGCAGCAATGGTAGTAATGGCCTTTTAAGAGGTTTTAAAGGTGGTGTTTATGAGGGGGGAAGTCGTGTGCCGGCCATTGTAAGTTATCCCAATAAAATTAAAAATGGATTAATCAGTAGGCAAACCGTATTGACGATGGACTTGTTACCAACAGTGCTCGATTTTATTGGACAAAAACCTGGTGCCGAAAACGTAGATGGAATAAGCATAAAAGAGAATTTAATAAACCAGACTGCCCTGCCCGAAAGAGATGTATTTTTTGCTTTTAAAAATCAAAGTTTCATAAGAAGTGGTGACTGGAAGTTAGTTCGTATAAAAAGTGAGGACGGAGATAAAATTGAACTTTATGATTTGTCTAATGACTTACAAGAGAATAATGAGATCGGTTCAGATAATCCTGATTTAACGAATAACCTTATTGAGAAGCTTGAAATATGGGAAAAAGAAGTTCGAGAAGGCGTAAAAGTGGTAGCTAAATAAGCCACATCCTCAATAAAATTTATTCGGTTTTCTAAAAGGGCTGCCTTATTCGGTATTTTTTTCTGTCTTCAATTTCGATTATATGAAAGTTCAAAAAAATAGGTAAACTGTTTAGGGCAGATAAAAATAGGTATGTATTATCTACTATATAAAGAACATATGTTCTTTATACCTACGTTG
>CAZRIE010000023.1:0-45982 GCA_964600075.1 uncultured Flavobacteriaceae bacterium | reverse complement strand
GCAAGGTAGATCGTAGCGCTGCATACGCCTCAAGACATGCTGCAAAGAATCTTGTCGCTGCGGGTGTTGCTGATGAGATATTGGTGCAAGTAAGTTATGCAATCGGTGTTGTAGAACCCACATCTATTTTTGTAGACACCTATGGTACGGCAAATGTCGATTTGGCCGATGGCGAAATTGCGAAAAAAGTCGAAAAGTTATTTGATATGCGTCCTTTTGCAATCGAAAAACGTTTAAAATTGAGAAACCCCATTTATTTAGAGTCCGCGGCCTACGGACATATGGGAAAAGAACCCAAGATTATCAAAAAAGTGTTTGAATCACCATACAACGGGCGGGTCGAGAAAGAAGTCGAACTATTTACTTGGGAGAAGTTGGATATGGTCGACAAGGTAAAAAAGGCTTTTAAGTTGTAATTTTTAATATAATTTCTACGAATTGTCTTCTTGAAGAGCAGCCAATGAAGTGGGCAAGACTGAAAGAATTGTAATTTTTTTTGGGAGTTTTCACAAGTTGGTCAGAAATTTTATGGTAAATAATGCGAATTTTAAATTTCCAGCATTATATTTGTTTTTCTAAAAGTTCAAACACGTATTGAATTGTTATCAAGAAAGGTGGAGGGAATAGACCCTTTGAAACCTTAGCAACCCTTCGCCACTTTTGCGAAGAAGGTGCTAAATTCTATCACGCCGTCGGCGTGACAGATAACGCAAATGAATTACTTCATGTAATTTTTCGCTTTCTTATAACTTTTTGATTTGACCGATTCGCAACGTCCGCGACTGGGGTTTGGCCTTTTAATACTGTTATCTAACTATTAAAAACCAAAAATCATGAGTGATTTAAAATTTTCGACGAATGCCTTGCATGCTGGGCATGATGTAACTGCAAACGGGGGTACACGTGCTGTGCCGATTTATCAAAGCACGGCCTACGTATTCAACAATTCGGACCATGCTGCCAATTTGTTTTCCCTAGCCGAATTCGGCAATATTTACACGAGAATCATGAACCCTACCAACGATGTGTTGGAAAAACGTTTGGCTGCTTTGGAAGGTGGCATGGCAGCAATCGTTACAGCATCTGGCTCGTCCGCTACAGTAACCGCACTTTTGGTATTGCTAAAGGCGGGCGATCATATCGTGTCGTCAAATAGCTTGTATGGTGGCACCTATAATTTGTTTAACGTCACTTTGCCCAGATTGGGCATTACCACCACCTTTGTCGACCCGGCTGACCCAAGCAATTTTGGCAAAGCCATTCAGGAGAATACACGAGCCATTTTTGTTGAATCTGTGGGTAATCCCAAGTTGGATGTACTCGATTTAAAGGCCATATCGGCAGAGGCAAAAGCTGCCAAAATTCCATTTATTGTAGATAATACGGTGCCAACCCCTGCTTTACTAAATCCAATTGAACACGGGGCGAATATTGTTATCCATTCTTTGACGAAATATATCAATGGCAATGGGACCGCCTTAGGAGGAGCTATCATCGATGCCGGAACTTTTGATTGGACCAGTGGAAAGTTTCCAGAATTTACTGAACCTTCCCCAGGATATCATGGCTTGATTTATCATGATGCCGTAGGACCGTTGGCATTCATAATCAAGGCACGTATTGAAGGTCTAAGGGATTACGGCGCGGCACTAAGTCCTTTTAACGCGTTTCAGATTATCCAAGGACTGGAGACGCTTGAAGTACGCATGAAAAGACACAGCGAAAATGCGTTGGCCCTTGCGGAATGGTTGGAAGGAAGGAATGAAGTTACATGGGTAAACTACCCCGGCTTAAAATCAAGTAATTATAAGGCGCAGGCGGATGCCTATCTTCCCAAAGGTCAAAGTGGTATTGTAACCTTCGGTGTAAAAGGCGGCTTCGAATCGGCAAAAAAGATAGCTGATGAAACTAAAATTTTCTCTTTGCTGGCAAATATTGGAGATACAAAATCCTTAATTATCCATCCAGCGAGTACAACGCACCAACAGTTAGACGAGGCTGCCCAAGAATCTACGGGAGTAACCAAAGATTTGATTCGTCTGTCTGTTGGTCTTGAAGATCTCGAAGATTTAAAAACTGACCTTGAAAACGCCTTTGCAACTATCGACAAATCGGTTTTTGCCTAAGAATATTGAACAAGACCTCTCAGGTTTCATTTCTAAACAAACCTTTCCTCATAATACGGGTAAGACTTTTGTAGACAAGTAAAACCCGTGAGGTCTTTTATTGAAATCCGATGCTCCATCACCTTAAACTTGAAAACTATACTACGCTAGGCGGAATATCGCAAGATATTGGGCTTTCCTATGAATTATTTGGTCAGGAACTTCATTCTGCACCTATAGTTTTGGTCAACCACGCCCTTACGGCTAACTCCAATGTTACAGGTAACGACGGATGGTGGTCGGCACTTATCGGAGCGGGAAAGTGCATCGACACCAAAAAATACACCATCTTATCTTTTAATATTCCGGGTAACGGGCATGATAAGTTCGTTATTGATAATTATAAGGATTTTGTTGCTGGAGACATCGCGCGAATATTTCTATCTGGATTAGAACAATTGGAAATTAATAAGCTCTTCGCTATTATAGGTGGGTCTTTAGGAGGTGGTATCGCTTGGGAAATGGCTGCATTGAACACAAAGATTACCGAACACTTGATTCCGGTAGCATCTGATTGGAAGTCTACCGATTGGTTAATAGCGAACTGCCAGATTCAAGAGCAGTTTTTGGTCAATTCGAAACAGCCGGTACACGATGCCCGCATGCACGCTATGCTTTGTTACCGCACTCCGGAATCTTTTAAAGAACGTTTTAAGCGAAGTACCAACGAAGAACTTCAGGTATTCAACGTAGAAAGTTGGTTGATGCACCATGGCAAGAAGTTGCAAGAACGTTTTCAGTTATCTGCATATAAATTGATGAACCAGTTGCTCAAGACCATTGATGTTATGCGCGATGGGGAGCAGAATTTCATCGATTTGCAAAATAGCGATACCAACATTCATATTATCGGTGTCGATTCAGATCTGTTTTTTACGGCGAAGGAAAACAAGGAAACTTTTAGGAGACTAGCCCAGGCGAATAGCAATGTCACCTATGGGGAAGTCAATTCTTTACACGGCCACGATGCTTTTTTGATCGAATTCCGGCAAATGGAGCAATTACTGAAACCTATTTTTGGAAAAAACGGAAAAGCAAAACGAATCAAGGTCTTGAAATTCGGTGGCAAGTCATTGTCCAACGGTGAGGGCATTGGTAGCGTTTTGGAAATCGTTACCGAAAAGGTTAAAGCTGGTGAAAATATTGTAGTGGTATTATCGGCGAGGGAAAAAGCAACCGACCAATTGGAAGCCATGTTGGAAAAGGCCGCTAACGGAAAGAGATATTATAAAGATTTTGAAGTCTTCGAAAAGTATCAAAAGCATGCGTTCAAAAACGTCAATCTTTCGGCCGAGTTCAAAGAATTGGCAAAACTGCTCGAAGGGGTATCTCTTTTAGGGGATTACAGCCCTAGAATAAAAGATCAAGCATTGGCTTTCGGCGAATTGATCTCAGCAAAACTGGTCACGAAATTACTGATTGGCAAAGGTGTGAACGCCCAGTTTTTTGATTCAAGACAATTGCTAAAGACAGATTCAAATTTTGGCGATGCTACGGTCGATGAAGCCTTGTCAAAGGAAAACGTAATACGACAATTCGCTAAACTTGATGTTGATAGTGTACCTGTTATTACGGGCTTCATAGCATCTGACGAAAACGGTGAAACGACAACCCTCGGTAGAAATGGCACCAACTATTCTGCCGCTTTGTTCGCCAACTTCCTGAACGCCGAAGAGTTGCAGAATTATACCCATGTCGATGGAATTTTTACTGCGAACCCAGACTTGGTTTCCGATGCGAAACGCATTTCGAACCTTTCGTATGGCGAAGCCAACGAACTTGCGAATTTTGGGGCTACCATTTTGCATGCCAAGACCATAATTCCATTAATAGAAAAAAATATTCCCCTTCGTATTCTGAATACGTTCAACAACGATAATGAGGGTACTTTAATCAGTGCAAAGACCGAAAAGGAAGGAATAAAATCCTTATCGGTTATTGAAAATGTTTCGTTGGTCAATCTGGAGGGTAGGGGGCTATTAGGAAAAGTTGGCATAGATGCGCGTATTTTTACGGCCCTCGAAAAGAATAATATTAACGTCAGTATCATTTCACAGGGTTCTTCGGAACGTGGAATAGGTCTGGTCGTTGATTCAGATAGGGCATTAAGGGCTAAAAAGGCCTTGGATGCAGAATTTGAAAGTGACTATCAGTCGAAGGATATCAATATGATTACCGTACTTGATGAGGTATCCGTTATATCGATTGTTGGACAAGACTTAAGTACTTTTCATAGGCCTTACAATGCCTTGATTAAGAACCAGATCGTTCCCCTTCTTTTCAATAATACTGTTTCCGGAAAGAATGTTAGTCTGGTGGTAAGGAAGTCTGACTTGAACAAAGCTCTAAACGTAATGCATGGGCAGATTTTCGGTATCAGCAAGAAAGTGAACTTAGCGATATTCGGACATGGAAATGTCGGTGGAACACTAATCGACCAGATATTGAAATCTACCAAGACGATAGAAAAACGTAAAGGTATCGATTTAAGGGTTTTCGCCGTAGCCAACTCAAGACAGTTGCTTTTGGATAAAAAAGGAATCCCTAAAAATTGGAAATCTGCTATTGTAGAGAAGGGGGTAGCCTACAAACCCAACGATGTGATTGCATATGCGAAACAACACCATCTCGAAAACCTGATTGCTGTCGATAATACGGCCAACGAAGATTTCACGGCAAATTATTTTGAATTCGTTGAAAATGGTTTCGACTTGGTATCGTCAAACAAAATTGCGAATACACTTGGGTTTGATTATTATCAATTATTACGCGATGAGCTAGCAAAACATCAAAAGCAATATTTGTACGAAACCAATGTAGGTGCAGGTTTGCCGCTAATTGATACCATTAAGTTATTACATCTCTCAGGTGAGAATATTACGCGTATAACAGGTGTATTTTCAGGATCGTTGAGTTATATTTTCAATACGTTTTCCGAAGTAGATGTTCCCTTTTCCACAATTTTAAAGGATGCCATGAAAAAGGGCTTTACCGAGCCCGACCCAAGAGAAGACCTATCTGGCAATGATGTAGGTCGAAAGCTGTTGATTTTGGCTAGGGAACTCGATTTAAGTAATGAATTTTCAGATATCAGCATTCAGAACCTGATTCCTGAGCAGTTGAGAAAAGGTAAAGTCGATAATTTTTTAAAGCATCTCGATATCTTGGACGATACCTTCAACGAAATCAAAAAGAACCAAAAGCCAAATCACGTACTTCGATATGTAGGTGATCTGCATGGCGATCTGCAAAAGGAGAAAGGTGTTTTAGATGTGAAACTAATTTCTGTTCCGAAGGAAAGCGCTTTGGGCCAAGTAAAAGGTTCCGACTCGATTATTGAAATTTATACCGAATCCTATGGGCAACATCCTTTGGTCATTCAAGGTGCCGGTGCGGGAGCAGCGGTAACTGCAAGGGGTGTCTTTGGAGATATATTGAGAATTGCCGAGAAAGGTTGAAAAAGTACGAGGTAAAAAATCCGAGGTTCGAAGGAAAGGATAAGAGAAGATAGAAAATAGAGAAGAAACTTTATGTCGAGAGAAAGTTTCAAAAAGAGATTGTCCCCTTGAGGGGAATTTAGGGGTGTTCATGGGAACACAGGTAGTTACATAAACTCTGTACTTCAAAAAAAGGAAACGATTATAAAAGATTCTCTCCTTCGAGGGAATGACAATAAATATGAAGAAGAAATTCGAGACCAATGCCATACGCACTCAACTGGAACGCACCCAAAATTTGGAGCATTCCGTGCCGATCTACCTGACTTCTAGTTTTGTATTCGAGGATGCGGAGGATATGCGTGCCTCTTTTGCCGAGGAGAAAGAGCGAAATATTTATTCACGTTATTCAAATCCGAACTCATCTGAGTTTATAGAAAAGGTCTGCCAGATGGAAGGTGCCGAGGAAGGTTTTGCTTTTGCTTCCGGCATGGCGGCCGTGTTTTCTACTTTTGCGGCACTATTGAACAGTGGTGACCATATATTGTCGGCAAGAAGTATTTTCGGATCTACGCATTCCCTTTTCAACAACTTCTTTCCGAAATGGAATATCTCACATTCCTATTTCAAGATTGATGAATTGGAAACCATAGAACAACTGGTTCAACCGAATACAAAGATTATATATGCCGAATCGCCTACCAATCCTGGGGTCGATATTCTAGACTTGGAAGCGTTGGGTAAAATCGCAAAAGCGCATAACTTGATTTTGGTCATCGACAATTGCTTTGCATCACCTTATTTACAACAACCGATAGAATATGGTGCCGATTTGGTTATCCATTCCGGAACAAAATTGATGGATGGTCAAGGCAGGGTATTGGCCGGGATTACAGTCGGAAAAAAGGAGCTGATTGAAAAAATATATCGATTTGCAAGAATAACAGGCCCTGCGCTTTCTCCTTTTAATGCCTGGGTATTGTCAAAGAGTCTAGAAACTTTGGCTGTTCGAGTAGATCGCCATTGCGAAAATGCCATAAAACTCGCTGAATTTTTAGAAGGTCATGAAAAAGTAAACTGGGTCAGATATCCTTTTTTGAAATCACATCCGAAATACGAAATCGCCAAAAGGCAAATGAAAGCAGGTGGTTGCGTCGTTGCTTTTGAGGTGAAAGGTGGGCTGGAAGCTGGACAAAAATTCTTCGATGCGATCAAACTATTGTCGCTCTCCGCGAATTTGGGAGATTCACGGAGTATCGTCACACACCCGGCATCTACTACACATAGTAAATTATCTATTGAAGAAAGAGCTGAAACAGGGATAACCGACGGTATGGTACGCGTTTCAGTTGGCTTGGAGCATATCGATGATATTATTGTTGATATTGAGCAGGCTTTGGGTTGAGGAGAATGCTTTTTCTAGCGTAGAATCTGAAATAGCGTCACTATTTTCATTTTACGGAATTCCGGATATTCAAATACATTTTCCAATTGCCATCTTTTTTTCGCCAAATGACTACATATTTTCAGTTCGAAGCACTTTTCGAGCTATCTGCTTTTTTAGTGACACCATCATATCCGATTCTTATCATATAGATTTAAGAAAGGGCAAAATTGGATACATATAGAATGGTTCGGGTTTCGGTTGATTAGAATATGTCGATGATATAACCAACAACTAAAGGGCTTTAACTGTTCAAAAAATCACAATAGTCTTGAAACCGTATCAGGCGGTTTTGATTCAATTGGACTAAAATAAAATGTCCCGACAACTATGAAGTCATCGGGACATATTTTTCAATTTCACAGTTGTATTTATCCTATCACCTGTTTTTCAGAAATATACGGCTGATTGTAATGTCGCTTTCCTGTAGCTTTATACAATGCGTTTGCTAAAGCTCCCATAATCGGTGGTAATGACGGTTCACCCAATCCTGTAGGGTCGATTCCATTGTCTACGAAGAAGGACACAATTTCTTTGGGCGCTTGCTTTTGCCTTATCAATTGATATTTATCGAAATTCATTTGTTCGGGTCTACCATCTTTGAAGGTCATTTGGCTATAAGTGGCATGGCCGATACCATCGATAATGCCCCCTTCGATTTGGTTTCTCGCGCTTATAGGATTTATGACAATACCGCAGTCTACGGCACACCATACTTTCTGAACTTTGGGTGTATTGCCATCCATCTCAAGGTCAAGCACCTGAGCTACATAGGAGTTATGGCAATAATACGATGAAACACCGCGAGATAAGTTATTATTGGCACCGTTGCCCCAACCAGATTTTTCTTTTACTAGCTTTAGCACGCCTGCATAGCGTTCGGGGTCGTAATCATTTTTCTCAGGGTCCCCAACAGGATCAGTAATAGCGCGATCAAACAATTCCAACCGGAATTCTATAGGGTCTTTTCCAGCAAGTTCTGCCACCTCATCCATAAAGGATTGCTCAGCACCCGCGATAAAGTTCGACCGAGGAGCTCTCCAAGCACCGGTAGTGACATTGGAATTCAATTTATGTTTTTCTGCCAAATAATTGTCAACGGCACCAGCAGGAAAACGGTTCTCAAAAACCAAATCGTCATTTGCACCGACTCCTCTGACATGCCAAGCAATTAATTTGTTATTTTCATCCAAAGCCGCTTTGTAGCGAACTTTATATGCAGGTCGATATGTACCCTGTGTCATATCATCTTCACGGGTATAGACCAATTTAATGGGAGCCTGTATTTTTTTGGAAATCACCGCTGCCTCAACTCCGAAGTGTCCGTAAAGTCGACGGCCAAAACCTCCTCCCATACGGGTCATTGCGATGTCGATTTTTTCAACCGGCATATCCAAAACCGCAGCTAAAGTTTTTTCAAGGAACTCTGGTGTTTGAACAGGGCCTTTCAGTTCTGCCTTTTCAGCTGTTACATGTGCGAAAAAATTCATCGGCTCCATGGTGTTATGTGCCAAGAAAGGAGCGCTATAGGTGCGTTCTACCAACTTAGCGGCATTTTTGAAGGCTTTATTCACATCACCGTCTTTACGTGCGGGCGCCGCCGGTACGGTATTTAACAACTCGGTCAAAGCCTTATCGTGATTTGCACTGCTTTCAAGAGGGGAAGATTCTTCCCACTCCACAGTCAATGCTTTTTTTGCTTGTATACACTGCCAAGTAGACTCACCTACGACGGCGACCAACTGCGCGATGCCACCTCCATCGGACCACTGCTTTTCAACACCTTCAGGGTAGACTTCAACAGGAAAAACATCTTTGATGCCCGGCATTGATTTAACCGATTCGGCATCCATTGACTTATACTTCATCCCAAAAGCTGGGGGGTGTACAATCATAGCCGTAAGCATGCCTTCTTCTTGAATATCCAATCCAAACAAAGGTTTTCCGGTCACGATGTCGGGTCCGTCGACGTTTTTTCGATCGGTACCAATAATTTTAAAATCTTTTATTTCTTTAAGGGCTACTTCTTCAGGAATTTCAAGACCCGCAGCAGTGGAAGCCATTTCACCGTAACCAGCAGACTTATTGGAAGCCTTATGAGAAAGCACTCCAGCATCCGTTGTGATTTCTTCGGCAGGAACCTGCCATGATGCAGCCGCTGAGGCAATTAACATGTGCCTAGCCGTAGCTCCGGCCATGCGCAGAGATTCCCATCCATGACGTATGGATTGGCTGCCACCTGCCAGTTGTCGTGTGAAAATATCAGTATTTAACGGGGCTTGTTCAACGAGTACATCATTCCAGTCAACATCCAATTCTTCGGCAACGATCATTGGCATTGCCGTTTTTACGTTTTGACCGATTTCAGGATTGGGCGACATGATGGTCACCATACCATTATCGCCGATTTTAAGAAAACCGTTGAGATTGAACCATTCTTTTGGCATGCTTTTTATTTGCTCAGGAGTGGGCTTGCAAGAGGCCAACCAGCTAAAGCTAAGTAGCATTCCACCACCGGCGAGGGTAGAGCTTTTTAAAAAGGAACGTCTGTTATATGTTGTTTTTACGAGTGTCATTTTCTTTGTTTTTTAGAGGTGCTAGCAATTTTCAAACGTTTTCTGAACTCGCAGCTTTTTTAATTGCTTTCTTGATTCTTGTGTACGTTCCACAACGGCAAATGTTACCGTTCATAGCCGCTTCGATTTCGGTATCGCTCGGATTGGGGTTGCTTTTTAAAAATGCGCTGGCATTCATGATTTGACCTGCTTGGCAATAACCACATTGGTAAACGTCTTCCTCCAGCCAAGCTTTTTGGACCGGGTGGTCACCGTTTTCCGATAGCCCTTCTATTGTGGTAATAGCCTTATCGCCAACTGCCGAGACTGGCAGTTGACAAGAACGCACCGCATTGTCTTCTAAATGTATGGTGCAGGCACCACACTGCGCGATACCGCAACCGAATTTTGTCCCGACTAGTTTGAAGTGGTCTCGCAATACCCAGAGCATTGGTGTAGTAGGGTCAACTTCTATTTGCTGGGTTTTTCCGTTGATGTTTAAATTGAAATTTGCCATGATTCTGATATAACGTGTTTGAATATGTTGAAATTACGAAATTTATGACCATCCAAAACACATAATACAAACAATTTCTTACAAAACGGCAACACTATTTTACAAATTACTAACAAGCTATGTGTACTATAAGAGCCTCTTTTTCGCCCAATAGTTATAGACTTCCGGCAGAAGTATTTGGCCATTACACTAGAAAAACTGGCGTTCGGGGTATTCATTCCATTCTTAACATTTTTTGGGGATAAGATTTCGACAATAATCGCTTTCTTGTATACTAATTTCTGTCTAAGGCGTAAGACCGAAAAATGATAAAAATATATTCCGAATCAAAAGTTCTTAATACTATTTCTAATAGACTACAGAAATCACAGGCAATGGAGATTTTTCTTGCCTGTGATTTTTTAAATTAGAGTAGCTTCCACAGAACGCTATTTAAGTTCAGGCGAACTGCCAAACACCATTTCCCAATTTTCCCTATCTTAGCAATATGCTCTCCAAAAAGACGAAATATGGCTTAAAGGCATTGACCTATTTGGCTTCCCAAAAAGATGTCAAGCCTGTGCAGATTTCCGAAATCGCACAACATGAGAATATATCCCAAAAATTTTTGGAAAGTATTCTATTGTCCCTAAGAAAAACAGGATTTTTAGGTTCAAAAAAAGGAAAGGGTGGGGGATATTATTTGATTAAAAACCCAAAGGAGGTTCTAATGACCGATGTGATGCGGGTGCTCGAAGGCCCAATTTCAATGGTACCCTGCGTTAGTTTGAATTTCTACGAAAAATGTACGGATTGCCCTGACGAAGATTCTTGTTCAGTGCATAAATTGATGCTTATGGTAAGGGATGCCAATCTCGAAATCTATCGCAACAATACCTTGGCAGACTTAATTATCTGATTTTTTATTGGGCCAGTGTAGGTTGGAACCTTTTATATCTTGAATTTTTCAAGATTTCTTCGAAATCCTTATATTATTTTCAATTTCACATCCATTTTATTATTAATCTACTAAATCTATAGGGTAAAAGTAAATTCTTTTGAAAATCCTCGACCAAGACAATAAATTTATGCTATTTTTGTTTACTCTATTAAATTGATAGGGTAATTAGGTTAATAGAAATTAATGATTGTAGACCAATTAATTTTAGACAAACGAGCTTCTAGAAAGAAGTATTCGGAAGATAAAGAATCGGAGAAACCCATACGCAGCGTAGCCAAGGCTGTCAGCTGGAGGGTAATAGGAACTTTAGACACCTTACTTATTTCCTATTTATTAATTGGTGAAGTCGCTATAGCCGCCTCAATTGCGTCTATAGACTTCGTTACTAAAATGTTTCTTTACTTCTTTCACGAACGCATTTGGAACAAAATTAATTGGGGTAAATAAATAAGTTGGATATGGGATTTTCACAAGAGTCAATAAAGAAATTGAATGCGCAGTTCAAAGGTATTCCACCTACTGAAATTGTGTCGTGGGCAGTAAAAAATTCCAAAAAGGCAGTTGTGACTACTAATTTTCGTCCCTATGAAGTTGCAATATTATACGCTGTTTCAGAAGTCAAAAATGATATTCCGGTAGTTTGGTGCGATACGGGCTATAACACACCCAACACTTATAAACATGCCGAAGAATTGATAGAAAGACTGAATTTGAATATTGATTTGTACGTGCCCAAACAGACGGCTGCGAATCGTGATGCAGTGATGGGAATTCCACAGATTGATGACCCCCGTCATGCCAAATTTACCGAACAAGTGAAATTGGAACCCTTCAAAAGGGCAATGGCAGCACATAAAACAGATGTCTGGTTTACAAACCTAAGAAAAGGACAAACCGCCTTGCGCGATTCCTTAGATATTTTAAGCTTGAGTAAAGACGGTGTTTTAAAAGTGAGTCCGTTTTATTATTGGAGCGATACCCAGTTGGATGTCTATTTAAAAGAACGAAAATTACCTAACGAGCATAAATATTTTGACCCCACCAAGGTTCTGGAGAATCGGGAATGTGGGTTACACACCTAGAAAAAAACAAACACAAACACAATATTTTTTTTTGCGGAATTGAACTTCTGATTTTGGTATTTGAGCTTGACATTTGAACTTGAATTTTATTATGAAAGACACATCACATATAAACGCTTTAGAAAATGAGGCCATATACATTTTTCGGGAAGTAGCGGCACAATTCGAACGCCCTGTACTCCTGTTTTCTGGCGGAAAAGATTCGATAACATTGGTGCGTTTGGCACAAAAAGCCTTCTGGCCGGCAAAGATTCCTTTTCCTTTGATGCATATTGATACGGGTCACAACTTTCCTGAAACTATTGAGTTCCGTGATAGATTGGTCGAGGAACTGGGCCTGGAGCTTATTGTAAGAAATGTGCAAGATTCTATCGACCAAGGAAAAGTAAAGGAGGAATCCGGCCGTTATTCGAGTAGAAATTCACTTCAGACTACGACTTTGTTAGACGCCATTGAAGAATTCAAGTTCGATGCCTGTATTGGTGGTGCCCGCAGAGATGAAGAAAAAGCTAGAGCTAAGGAACGTATTTTTTCAGTACGGGACGACTTTGGCCAATGGGACGAACGTAACCAACGCCCCGAGCTTTTTGATATGTTGAACGGTCAAATAGAATTGGGGCAGAACGTAAGGGTTTTTCCGATTTCAAACTGGACGGAATTGGATGTTTGGTCCTATATCAAAGAAGAGGAGATTGAAATCCCATCCATCTATTTTGCGCACAAGCGAAAAGTGTTTTTACGCGACGGACTCATCTGGTCACATTCCGATTACGTCTATCAAGAGGAAGATGAAGAAGTTTTAGAACGTATGGTGCGTTTTCGTACCGTGGGTGATATGAGCTGTACAGCGGCCGTTTTCTCTGATGCGACTGATATCGAATCTGTAGTCGAAGAGATTAGGGATTCCACCATTTCTGAAAGGGGCGCACGTATCGACGATAAGCGCTCTGAAGCGGCAATGGAAAAAAGAAAACAACAAGGGTACTTTTAAAAGCTCGCAGTTCTCAGTCGCAGTGCGCAGTCTAAAAACTGTATTTACTGCCTACTGCTGCTGCCTACTGATACTAAAAAAATATGGAAGTTTTAAAAATAGCAACTGCAGGAAGTGTAGACGATGGAAAAAGTACTTTGATCGGTCGATTGCTCTACGATACCAAGTCATTGACCTCTGACAAATTGGAGGCCATTGAAAAAACAAGTAAAAAGAACGGGTATGATTACCTTGACTTTTCTTTAGCAACAGATGGTCTTGTGGCCGAACGTGAACAAGGTATTACCATTGATGTGGCGCATATCTACTTTTCAACCGATACGAAAAGTTATATCATTGCTGACACTCCTGGGCATGTTGAATACACCAGAAATATGGTGACGGGGGCTTCGACCTCTCAAGCCGCTATTATTCTTATAGATGCGAGAAAGGGCGTCATTGAACAGACCAATCGACATTTTTTTATTAATAATCTTTTGAGAGTTAAAGAGGTTGTCGTAGCCATAAACAAAATGGATTTAGTTGATTTTTCTCAGGAAATATATGATGAAATAAAATCCGATTTTGAACAATTGATGGCGAAACGCGACTATCAAGATCAGAAAATCACTTTCATTCCGGTCAGCGCCTTGAAAGGGGATAATGTGGTCAACAAATCTAAAAATATGCCTTGGTACGAAGGCGAAACCTTATTGGAACATTTGGAGAGTTTAGATTTGGCAGCAGTATCTAATGTAGGAACACCAAGATTTCCGGTGCAATACGTTATCCGTCCGAAGACCGAAGATTTTCACGATTTCAGAGGATTTGCCGGTAAAGTTTATGGTGGAGAACTAAGCGTGGGTGATGAGGTGGTGGCGTTACCGTCACAAACCAGATCAAAAATCAAAGAAATCTATTTTCATGATAGAAAATATCAAACCGCCTCAAGACGTTCATCGGTAACAATCACCTTAGAAGACGAAATCAATTTGAGCAGGGGCGATATGTTGGTTAAGGTAGGTGATTTGCCAACCATCGACAAGCAGTTCACGGCAACCATTTCTTGGATGGATTCAGAGAAATTTATTGGCGGCAAGAAATATGTTGTACAGCATGGTGTGAATAAAGTTTTGGCTAAAGTCGATAACATACATCATAAAATTAACCCTGATTATTCGGGTATCGATACTGAAGTTGATGGTTTAGGCATGAACGATATCGCCAAGGTAACCTTCAAGTTGAACAAGCCCATTTTTTACGATAAATTTAAGAACCATCGTACCAATGGCTCGTTTATTTTGATTGACACACAGACGAATAGTACCGTAGGGGCAGGTTTTATAAATTAAAAGAGGTTTTTGTCATTCATGCGAAGGCGGGAATCTTTAAATCACAATCAAAATAATGCCTATTAAACCTATAGGAAAAATATAAAAGTATTGGTCTAGACTCTTGATTCTAGGCTTTAGAATCTGAAGGAATATGCAAAGTTTTAGAACAGAAATAGAAAACCCGGTAGTCGAAAATGACATCTTAGAACTAGAAAAGAAGATCCGTCAGTTCCATGAAGGGAAATTGGATGAGGAGAAATTTCGAAGCCTTCGTTTGGCCCGTGGTGTTTACGGCCAAAGGCAACAAGGTGTTCAGATGATCCGTATCAAATTGCCCTACGGAAAAGTTACTTCAAACCAGTTGCGAAGAATTTGTGATGTGTCCGATGAATATTCAACGGGACGTTTACATATTACAACCCGTCAAGATATCCAGATTCACTATGTCGATCTTGACCGAACTCCAGAGCTTTGGGCACAATTGGAAAAAGACGATGTGACCCTTCGCGAGGCATGTGGAAATACCGTACGTAATGTGACGGCAAGTGAAACGGCCGGTATCGACCTTGAAGAACCGTTTGATGTTTCGCCTTATGCCCATGGACTTTTTGAATATTTTTTAAGGAATCCGATAAGTCAAGAAATGGGTCGAAAATTTAAGGTTTCCTTCTCATCAAGTGATGCCGATACCGGACTTTCTTATATGCACGATTTAGGCTTTATTGCCAAAATTGAAAATGGTGTTAGAGGCTTCAAAGTGATGGTAGGTGGCGGATTGGGCTCGCAGCCACGGCATGCCGATGTACTTTTTGATTTTCTTCCAACCGATAAAATAATTCCGGTAATGGATGGGGTAATTCGCGTTTTTGACCGTTATGGAGAACGAAAAAGTAGGGCAAAGGCACGGATGAAGTTTCTGTTGAAGGACGTCGGTCTTGACGGATTCAAAAAACTATTGGAGAATGAGCAAAAGGCAGTTCCCCATAAAACGTATCCTATCGATGCCGATGTCTATCCAAAGGTTAAAATAGCGGAAACTGATATTCCAAATCTAATAATCGAAGACGATGAAGCTTTTGAAAAATGGAAAGCTACAAACCTTGTTCCGCAAAAACAGGAAGGCTATGTAGCTATAGGTATAAAGGTTTTGTTGGGTGATTTCTATACGGATAAAGCACGATTATTGGCCAATCTGGTTGAGAAATATGCTGCTGGTGAAATCCGTTTATCGTTGCGTCAGAACATTTTGATTCCTCATGTAAAAGAAGAATTGCTGCCTTTTTTCTACACCGAGTTAGAAAAATTGGGCTTTACCGAAATCGGCTATAATACAGCCTTGGATATTACGGCCTGCCCAGGAACTGACACCTGTAATTTAGGAATTTCAAGCAGTACAGGTATCGCAGAAGAGTTGGAGCGGATTATTAAGGCAGAATATCCGCGATACATCAGCAATCCTGACGTAGCTATCAAGATCAGTGGCTGTATGAACGCCTGTGGGCAACACAATATGGCCAATATTGGTTTTCAGGGAATGAGCATACGTACCAAAGACAAATTGGTCGCACCCGCCTTGCAGGTGTTATTGGGCGGGGGAAATATAGGAAACGGTGAAGGTCGATTCGCTGACAAAGTGGTAAAAGTTCCTAGCAAACGTGGTCCTGCAGCTTTGAGGTTGATTTTAGACGATTTTAATGCCAATGGAAACGGATTATCATACGCCGACTATTACCAAGAAAAAGGGCAAATGTATTTCTACGATTTCCTAACCCATTTATCCGATTCAGATAACCTGACCGCTGAAGATTTTATCGATTGGGGAACTAACGAACGCTATGAAAAAGCCATTGGTATTGGCGAATGTGCCGGGGTGGTAATCGATTTGATTGCTACACTACTTTTTGAAAGCGAGGAGAAAATCGAGAATGCACAGGAAACCTTTGAGGCCGGAAAGTGGGCAGCGAGTATTTATCACTCCTATTCGTCTATGGTCAATTCGGCAAAAGCACTGTTAACTGCAGAGAAAACCAAGGTCAATACCCATGCCGGTATCATCAGAGATTTTGATGAGAAGTTTGTAGCCTCTGGTAGAATCAATCTTGGAAATGGATTTGAAGAGCTTGTTCTTCAATTGAATAAAAACGAACCTACAGCGGCATTCGCGCAACTTTATATGGAAGGTGCCAAAGGGTTTTTAAAATCTGTTGAGCAGTTCAGAAACCAAGAATTAGCCGAAGTATAGGAATGAAAAATAGTTTCGGACATACAGATTTTAATGACCTGAATTCCCCCCTTCTTACCTCCGACGAGCGAGAGCGAGAGGAAGGCACAGGCGTGGGTGGTGTTCCCATCCGAGTAAGCGATTCCTCTTCCGGTAGCCGAGGGTTGCTGACGGTAATAGGTGCAGGCCCTGGTGATGTGGAACTCATCACCCTTAAGGCTATCAAAACCCTGCAAAGGGCCGATGTCGTTTTATTTGATGCTTTGGTAGCTACAGAATTGCTGGATTATGCGCCAAATGCGGAACATATTTTTGTAGGCAAGCGTAAAGGTTGCTATTCGTATCAACAAGAACAGATTAATGAATTGATTGTAAACCGAGCGAAATCACATGGTCATGTGGTCCGCCTAAAAGGAGGCGATCCCTTTGTATTTGGTCGAGGGGCCGAAGAAATTCAATACGCTGCAGCACATGGTCTGGAAGTCGCAATGGTTCCGGGAATTTCATCATGTCTTTCCGTACCTGCCTCACAGCATATTCCTGTGACCAAAAGAGGTGCGGCAGAAAGTTTTTGGGTCATTACGGGTACGACAAAAGCACATCGATTATCTGAAGACGTTGCCTTGGCGGCAAAAAGCAATGCAACGGTCGTTATTTTAATGGGGATGTCAAAACTGTCCCAAATTGTAGAGCTTTTCAAAAGGGAAGGAAAATCGGAAACCCCCATAGCTATCATCCAAAACGGAACTCGAAAAGATGAAAAAGTGGGTTTAGGCACTATTGCCTCTATAGAAAATGAAGTAGTACAGCAAGAATTGACGAATCCCGCTATTATAATAATCGGGGAAGTAGTCAGGCATAGAGAGCAGTTATTGGAAATTAAAAAAAGTCACAAGCATCTTGAAGAGGTCGCAATGTGATTGAGAAGTTCAAAAAAATAAGTAAAAAGCTCTTCCCTCTCAGTAGAAGTTAGAAGGCCTTAAGCGAAGCGAAAAGGCCAGAGGAGTTGAAAGCCCGAGCCTAAATCAAATAATACAGATATCCAAAAGATTCCCGCCTCCGCGGGAATCACAATAAAAGAGTAGTAGTATGATAAAAACAGATTTATTAATAATAGGTGCAGGCCCAACAGGTCTTTTCACGGTATTCGAAGCTGGATTACTTAAATTGAAATGCCATTTGATAGATGCGTTAGCACAACCGGGTGGACAGTGTTCTGAAATCTATCCGAAGAAACCCATTTACGATATTCCGGCTTTTTCGGAAATCTTGGCAGGGCAGTTGGTTGATAACCTTATGGAGCAAATAAAGCCTTTTGAACCTGGGTTCACCTTTGGTGAACGTGCCGAGACTTTGGATAAGCTTAAAGATGGTTCATTCGTTGTTACAACCAATAAAGGAACGCAGCACCAAGCTCCTGTAGTTGTCATCGCTGGTGGACTGGGTTCTTTCGAACCACGTAAACCACTGATCGAAAATATTATCGATTTTGAAGACAAGGGGGTTGCCTACATAATCAAAGACCCAGAAGTATATCGCAATAAGAAAGTTGTTATTGCCGGTGGCGGAGATTCTGCCTTGGATTGGGCTATTTTCTTGGCCGATGTAGCTTCCGAAGTTTACTTGGTACACAGGCGCAACGAGTTCCGCGGTGCCTTGGATTCCGTTGAGAAAGCATCCGAATTGGCTAAATTGGGAAAAATTAAATTGTTTACGGAAGCCGAGGTAAAAAAATTGTATGGCGACGAGCATTTAGAGGCAGTGGTGATCAAACACAACGATTCCGAAAAGGGCGAGACTTATGTTGAGGCAGATAACTTTATTCCGTTATTCGGATTTTCACCAAAATTGGGCCCTATCGGTGATTGGGGTCTTGAAATTGATCGTAATGCGATAAAAGTAAACAATGCGAAAGATTATCAAACCAACATTCCCGGTGTGTTCGCCATTGGTGATGTTAATACATACGAAGGTAAACTGAAACTGATTCTATCGGGTTTTCATGAGGCTGCGGTCATGTGCCAATTTGCATACCAATTGATAAACCCCGGAAAGCGATATGTTATGAAATATACCACCGTCGGCGGTGTAGAAGGTTTTGACGGCAGCAAAAAAGAAGCAAAAAAAGAAGTGGTGCAGAGCATAGCATAATGAATAAATAGCTGCCGTATTGAGTATATGGTAGTGACCTATTTATATTGGCCATAAACCTCCTAGCAAATTTTGTTGGGAGGTTTCAGCTGTAAAAACCATTGACTTTACTTGGTTTTCAAACTTATGTGATGTTACTTTGTACTAGTTCATTTATAAACTGAAATCGTTATCAAGAAAGGTGGAGGGACTAGACCCTATGAAACCTTGGCAACCCTTTGCTTTAAAGAAGGTGCTACATTCTATCCTTTTCCGATTGTTATCGGGAGTATTGGGACAGATAACAAAAAGCGGCAAATTTGTCGATCCGTTTTCTCCTTTCTTGATAGTTGTATTTTTTTAGAATACCATTTGAGTTGTGCAGTGGTGTTTTAAGAATCTGCTGGTTGTGCCTAAAACGAAAATTTTAATAGGGCTTTGAGTACATAAGAAAATGAAAAAAATTAGAGACATATTACAAAATCGTATCATGATATTGGATGGTGCCATGGGTACCATGCTGCAACGGTACAAGTTTACTGAAGAAGATTTTCGTGGTGAACGTTTTAAGGATTGGGAACATCCGTTACAGGGCAATAATGACCTATTGTCTTTGACCCAACCGGAGGCCATTGCAGAGGTTCACCGAAAATACTTCGCGGCCGGTGCCGATATTGTGGAAACGAATACATTTTCAGGAACGACTATCGCTATGGCCGATTACCATATGGAAGAACAGGTCTATGAACTCAATTACGAGTCCGCTAGAATTGCTAAAGAAGTGGCAAATGAATTTACGGCTAAAGAACCCGACAAACCTAGATTTGTGGCTGGAAGCATCGGCCCTACCAACAAAACGGCCAGCATGTCCCCCGATGTCAATGACCCTGGGTTTCGTGCGGTTTCGTTTGATGAATTACGAATTGCATACAAACAGCAGGTAGAAGCATTGCTCGATGGTGGCTCCGATATACTTTTGGTAGAAACCATTTTTGATACCCTAAACGCCAAAGCTGCACTTTTCGCTATCGAAGAAGTAAAAGAAGAACGCAACATCGACGTTCCCATAATGGTGAGTGGGACGATTACCGATGCTTCGGGAAGAACATTGTCGGGACAGACGGCCGAAGCTTTTTTGGTTTCCATTTCACATATTCCTATACTGTCGGTTGGGTTTAATTGCGCGTTGGGAGCAGAGCAATTGGTGCCACATCTAGAAGTGTTGTCAAGTAAAACGGAACAAGCTATTTCGGCACATCCCAACGCAGGGTTGCCGAATGCTTTTGGTGAGTATGACGAAACCCCGGAACAAATGGCTGAGCAAATAAAGGAATATGTTGAAAAAGGTTTGGTCAATATCGTGGGGGGATGTTGTGGCACAACACCCGAGCACATCAAAGCGATTGCAGATTTGGTTAAAGAATATAGTCCTCGTAATCTATATATAGAAAACGTTTCCTGATGCTTTTAGAGATAGCTACTTTGAACATAAAAGAAGGATTTTCGACAGAGTTTGAAAATAATTTTGAAAAGGCCTCGCGAATCATTTCGTCAATGAACGGTTATATCCCCCATGAATTGAAAAAGTGTATCGAGGTTAAAGATAAATATATGCTTTTGGTCAATTGGGAGACTCTGGAGCATCATGAAATTGGGTTTCGAAAATCTCCCGAGTACCATGAATTGAAAACCTTGCTACATCATTTTTACGAACCCTTTCCAACAGTTTTGCATTACCAATAAATGAGCGATTCGAAACCAAAATATTTAAAGTTAAGCGGCCTTGAACCTTTGGTCGTAACTCCCGAAAGCAATTTTGTGAACGTAGGGGAGCGTACCAATGTAGCCGGTTCAAAAAAGTTTCTCCGTTTGATCAAGGAGCGCAACTTCGAAGAAGCGCTCGATGTTGCACGAGATCAGGTAGAAGGAGGTGCCCAGATTATCGACATTAATATGGACGATGGCTTGATCGATGGTAAGGAGGCCATGGTCAAGTTTTTGAACCTCGTCATCGCAGAGCCCGATATTGCCCGCGTACCAATTATGATCGATAGCTCTAAATGGGATATTATCGAAGCAGGACTGAAGGTTGTGCAGGGTAAGTGTGTGGTCAATTCCATAAGTCTTAAAGAAGGCGAGGAAGAATTCATCCATCATGCAAAATTGATAAAGCGTTACGGTGCCGCTGTAATTGTAATGGCTTTTGACGAAGTAGGGCAAGCGGATAATTATGATCGACGTATAGAGATTTCGAAACGATCGTATGATGTTTTGGTGAATAAAGTGGGTTTTGCGCCGGAGGATATCATTTTCGACCTTAATATTTTTCCCGTAGCAACGGGAATGGACGAACACAAACTGAATGCGATCGATTTTATTAAGGCTACCAAATGGGTTCGGGAAAATCTACCTCATGCGAGTGTCAGTGGAGGTGTGAGCAACGTTTCTTTTTCGTTTCGGGGGAATAACCCCGTTCGGGAAGCAATGCATTCCGTTTTTCTATACCATGCCATAAAGGCCGGAATGAACATAGGTATCGTAAACCCAACGATGCTTGAGGTGTACGATGAAATTCCCAAAGACTTATTGGAGAGGGTCGAAGACGTTATTCTTAATCGTAGGGATGATGCTACTGAAAGACTACTCGATTTTGCGGAAAGCGTTGTTGGAAAAGCCAAAGAAAGTAAAGTGGATCTATCATGGCGCGAAGAACCCCTGCAAGATAGAATTACAAGAGCGCTCGTTAAAGGCATCGACCAATATATTGTGGAAGATGTGGAGCAAGCCCGAATAGAATCTGATAAACCCATTGAAGTAATCGAAGGCCATCTGATGACTGGCATGAACGTCGTGGGGGACCTTTTTGGGAGTGGAAAAATGTTTTTACCTCAGGTAGTGAAGTCTGCTCGGGTAATGAAAAAGGCAGTGGCCTACCTTCTTCCTTATATAGAAGAGGAGAAGCGACGAAATCCACAAGATGGAGATGATAGGGGGGCAGGAAAGATACTAATGGCTACAGTGAAAGGAGATGTCCATGATATTGGAAAGAACATTGTTAGTGTAGTTTTGGCTTGTAACAACTACGAAATCGTGGATTTGGGCGTGATGGTACCTCCTGAAAAGATTATCAGGCAGGCTATCGAACATAATGTTGACATTATTGGTCTGAGCGGATTAATAACCCCATCACTCGATGAGATGGTGCATTTGGCCAAAGAGATGGAGCGCAAGAATTTCAAAGTCCCGCTATTGATTGGTGGCGCCACTACAAGTAAAGCACACACAGCGGTAAAGATAGATCCGCAATACAGTCAGGCAGTAGTGCATGTTAACGATGCTTCGCGGGCGGTTACGGTAGTTGGCGACTTACTTAAAAAGGAAACCTCGGGAGAGTATAAAAAAACGATTAAAGAAGATTATGATGTTTTCCGGGAAAAGTTTCTAAACCGCTCCCAAAATAAATCGTATAAATCTATTGAGGCTGCGCGGAAAAATAAATTTAAAATTGATTGGGTAACTTCGGAAATTGTAAAGCCCAATCAACTAGGAGTTCAGATTATAGAGGATATGGACTTGGAAAAACTGGTGCCCTTTATCGACTGGACACCCTTTTTCAGAAGCTGGGAACTACATGGTAAGTATCCAGATATTTTGACCGATGAGGTAGTAGGTGAACAAGCCACAGAACTCTTTGCCGATGCACAAAAAATGTTAAAAACTGTCTTGGCAGAAAAACAATTGAAAGGCAAAGGTATTTTTGGGCTGTTTCCTGCCAATACTATTAATGATGATGATATTGCCCTTCGGCTACGCTCAGGGGCCGAAGATGCTGGTAGCGGGTCACTGAGCGAAGCCGAAGTGACGAACGAATTCATTTTTAGAACCTTGCGCCAACAACTACAACGCCGAGAAGGTGTGCCGGATTATGCTTTATCCGATTTTATAGCACCAAAGGAAACAGCTAAACAAGATTATATGGGTTGCTTTTGCGTGTCTACAGGGTTTGGTACTGATGAGCTTTCCGATAAATACATAAAAGATTTAGACGATTATAATTCTATTATGATCAAGGCCTTGTCGGATCGTTTGGCGGAAGCCTTTGCCGAATATTTACATAAACAAGTGCGAACGAAACATTGGGGCTATGCCTTCAATGAAGATTTGGATAACCAAGATTTGATTAACGAGAAATATCATGGAATACGGCCGGCGCCAGGATACCCGGCATGCCCGGATCATTTGGAAAAATCAACTATTTGGGAGCTGCTGAACGTTGAGAAATGTATCGGCGTTAAATTGACCGATAGCCTGGCCATGTGGCCTGCTTCTTCGGTGTCCGGGTATTATTTTGGAAACCCTGAAGCACGCTATTTCGGATTGGGTAAAATCAAAGAGGACCAGGTACGGGATTTTGCCGAACGTAAGAGTATTCCTTTGGAAGAAGCCACCAAATGGTTGGCACCTAATATAGCCGATAATTGATATGAGAAAGTATATCGAGGTTTCTTTGGGCAGTTATATTATTAGTCATGGTTATGATGAAAATAACAAGGAGATTGAGGAAGAAATTATAGTCGATGGATTTTCTAAAAAACTGATAGCTGCGGCTAGGGTTAAATCTCTGAGTAAAAAATACATTCTTACAGATTACTTTGGCGGTCGATGGATATATTGGGAGTATGAAGAAGCGTACTAAATAGTAAAAAAGAGCCTATTGAAAGATTGATTTTATTGGTGTAATGGGTGTTTTGCGTTAGGGATAGCAGCGGAATCTTTTTTGGCCTTTTCGCTGAAAAAATATTGCGAATAGCCCGCCCGAACGCCCAAATTAAAAAAATAGATACTGAAACTAGTTCAGCAGAAATGAAGATAACAGACCACATAAAAAAAGCAAAAAGGGAAACTTTGTTTTCCTTTGAAATTATACCACCTGTAAAGGGCCATAGAATTCAGGAACTGTACGATAATATCGATCCGTTGATGGAATTCAAACCTCCTTTTATCGATGTGACCACTTCGCGTGAAGAATATGTGTACATCGACAGGGATGGCCTTTTGGATAAAAAGTTGACCCGTATGCGACCGGGTACGGTGGGTATCTGCGCCTCGATCAAGCATAAATACAACGTCGATACGGTGCCGCATGTGCTCTGTGGCGGGTTTACAAAAGAAGAAACCGAGTATCTTTTAGTGGACTGCCACTATTTGGATATCGACAATATTATGGCACTTCGGGGCGATCCGATGCGCGAGGAACAGTATTTTCATCCTACAAAGGGAGGCCATCCTTATGCCCTCGATTTGATAAAGCAAGTACACAACCTTAATTGCGGAAATTATCTACACGATACGGTCGAGACTGATGATTGTGCCGATTTCTGCATAGGTGTAGCAGGTTATCCTGAAAAGCATTTGGAGGCCCCATCGCTTAAATCAGACCTCAAACGCTTAAAAGAAAAAGTAGACGCTGGGGCGGATTACGTCGTAACTCAAATGTTCTTCGACAACCAAAAATATTTTGAGTTTGTTGATGCCGCCAGGGAGATGGGTATTGATATACCGATTATTCCCGGTATCAAGCCTATTGCGGTAAAACGCCATCTACAACTTTTGCCCCAAGTTTTTCGTATCGACCTTCCGCAAGATTTGATTGATGCGGTCGATGACTGCGCAACGAACAAAGACGTGCGTAAAGTGGGCGTTGAATGGGCGATTCAGCAGTCGAAAGAATTGAAGGCTGCAGGTGTACCCGTACTGCACTACTATTCTATGGGTAAATCTGACAATATCAGGGCGATAGCGGAAAAGGTTTTTTAAGTTTCAGTTTTCTATTGTTCCAAGTTTTTCCTTTAAAGCCGGAAACTAAAGAAACAATCCACTGCCCATTTTTTTAATCCTTCGTACCTCGTATTTCGTACTTCGTACTTACCTTTGCCTTCCATGAACCTAAGGGTACTTCTGCTTTTCTTTTTATCGGTAGGTTGTGGTTTTTCGCAAGATGGTAAGCGAATACATAGCTATACCTTTGACGCCAACCCCTTTTACGGTTCGATCATTCTGCATAACCCCGATATTTCGCATTTGATTTCGGAGCACCCGGCAGGTCTAATTTTGGGGTATAACCGAAAGACCTTTGGGCTTAAAGATTGGCAACAGTGGTACAATTATCCCGATTTGGGTGCCTCCTATCTTTATCAAAATACGAACAATGCCACTTTAGGGAATGCCCATGGCCTATACGCCCATTTTAACTTCTACTTCTTCAAGCGAAATTTACAGTTTCGCATAGGTCAGGGAATCGCCTATGCGACGAATCCGTACGATCGGGAGACTAATTTTCGTAATAATGCCTATGGTTCGCGCCTGTTGAGTTCTACATTTATGATGTTCAATTACTACAAGGAAAATATCTTTAAAAACTTGGGTTTTAAGGCGGGAATTTCCATTGTACATTATTCCAACGCCAATGTAAAAGCTCCGAATACATCGACCAATACGTTGGCTATTAACGCCGGATTGATCTATACGCTTGAGGGTGCCGAAACCGAATATATCAACAGAGGAAAAGTGAAGATTACGGAACCTATTAAATACAATCTTATTTTTCGCGCCGGAGTAAACGAAAGCGACAATATTGGTCACGGGCAGTATCCATTCTACATTTTCTCGGGTTATGCGGATAAACGGTTGGGGCGTAAAAGTGCAATTCAATTCGGGACGGATGTGTTTTTCAGTAATTTTTTAAAGGAATTGATACGTTTTCAATCTATTTCATTTCCTGAAAATAATATTGATGCGGACACCGATTTTAAACGTGTCGGACTTTTTGTGGGCCATGAGCTTTTCATTAACAAACTTTCGATTGTCACACAATTGGGCTATTATGTCTATTATCCGTTCGATTTTGAAGGAAGGGTCTACAATCGGTTCGGCCTAAAGCGTTATTTTGGCGAAAAAGTTTTTGGGGTTATCAGCCTAAAATCTCATGGGGCGGCAGCAGAAGCCGTTGAGTTTGGGATAGGAGTACGATTATAAAGTTATGAGTATTACGAGTTCAGAGTTATGAGTTTATATCTAAGGCTTAAAAATATGGATTGCCCCCCTAAGGGGACCTTAGGGGGGGTTTCCCATGCAGGGAAAATGCTGCTATCAATCCTATGTTTATCAATGTTTTCTTCCTGCAACTCCGAATCCGCCCCCGACTGCTTTCAAAACGCAGGGGCTTTAATTCGAGAAGAAGTATCGGTATCTGAGTTTTCAGAAATCACGGTTTTCGAAAACGTATCCTTAGTTTTAAAACAGGGTGCCACCCAAAAAGTGGAGATCGAAACCGGAGAAGTGCTTCGCAATGAAGTTACTGCCGAAGTCGAGGGCGACCGCCTGCTGCTTCGCGATACGAACGATTGTAATTATTTCAGGGAATACGGCCTGACAACAATTTACATTACCTCACCAAATATTACAGAAATAAGAAGTAGTACGGGCTGGCCGATAAGAAGTGATGGGATTTTAGTGTACCCAAGTCTGAACCTGCTTTCAGAGAGTTTTGTAAACCCCGAATCGGAGACTACCGATGGAGAATTTGATTTGGAAGTCGATGTTCAAACCCTTAGCATTGTTGTAAACGGTATCGCCTATTTTAAGCTTAAGGGGAGTACTGAAAATTTTAATCTGACGATAGCTGCTGGCGATTCGCGTATTGAGGCGGAAAATTTGTTGGCTCAAAGCGTTGATCTTAATCATAGGGGCAGCAACGATATGTTTGTGAACCCGCAAATGTCCATTAAAGGTGTAATTCGAGGTACAGGCGATGTTATCATTTCGAACCGACCAGATGAGGTTGATGTTGAAGAGCTTTATAAAGGAAGGCTTATTTTTAAATAGCCTTTTGCAAAGGTTCGGCAGATTGCCGCGCTTCGCTCGCAAAAACAAATTCCCGAGGAGCCTGTAAAAAAGTTAAACCTTCCAAATGGTTAAGGTGAATTGGCGATCTGTAACTTTATTACGCAAAGGTTTCTCATAGGTCAACATCTATTGAGAACAAATTCGACAGATTGCCTCGCTATTGACTTGCCGAAGGCAAGCTATAGCTCGCAATGACGAAATACATGAACCCTATCGAGAAATACCTTAGAAATCTCTTCGCTAAAAAGCGAGTCCTGCGAGACGACCCAAAACTGAGTGGACTGGCAACTGCCGATGCTATTCTGTGTGATTTAGTGAATGAAAAGAAAGTTCCTGGACTTTCAATTACAGTTTTAAAGAGGGGTAAAACAATACTCCAAAAAGGTTATGGCTATTCTTATTTGGAAAAAAAAATACATGTTGATCCTACTAAAACTATTTTCCGAATCGCCAGCGTCTCCAAACCTATCGCAGCCACCGCCTTGGCGCATATGGTAGCTGAGGGACAGATTGATTTGGACACCTCTTTTTATGAGTATGTACCCTACTACCCAAGAAAGCAATGGGATTTCACCATTCGCCAGCTGGCAAGTCATACGGCAGGTATCCGTGGTTATCAAGGAATGGAGTACGGTCTCAACAAACCCTACGCCATAAAGGAAAGCATTGAAATCTTTAGGGATGACGCGTTGCTCTTTGAACCGGGTACGAACTATCTCTACAACAGCTATGATTGGGTTTTGATTTCGCTGGCTATGCAAGAGGTCAGTGGTATTCCGTTTGAAGACTATGTACAAAAGAAAGTGTTGCGCCCTTTGGGAATTACAAATACTTTTGCAGAATGCGATCCAGACCCTTCTACGCTGCTCGGGGTTCGGTCAAAATCGGTCGCTGAGCGTAGCCGAAGTAACATTTCCACTTTCTATTCTAAAAACCGCAAAGGCTTCCGTTCGGCCATTTCTGTAAACAACTTTTACAAACTGGCCGGTGGTGGCTACCTCTCCACTTCCGAAGATATCTCTAAACTGGGCCAAGCCTATTTGGACGGGAAAATTTTGAATGAAGAAATATTAACTCAATTTCTGACCTCCGAAACGGTGAATGGAAAACCGATCTATTACGGACTTGGTTGGCAGGTCAGTGAAGATAAAAAAGGTCGGCCTTTTTATGGCCATGTAGGGAATGGAGTAGGCGGCTATTCCAACTTTTTTGTATATCCCAAAGAGCAGATGGTGTTTTCCATACTAATCAATTGCACCAACCCCAATCTGCAAGAGGAATTAGATAAGGCAGTCGATGCTTTGATTGAATCCACCAGGACGGTTTTTTAGAACTTCCCTTTCCTCGCGAGAGGTTATTATAGAATTGTCGGGATGGGAGGACTCCATGAGAACAAAAAAACGAGTTCCAAAATTTTTTTTAACTTGAACGCGTTTAAAATGATTGAAAATGAGATATTATCTTTTACTACTGTTGGTGCTTGTAGGCCTGAGATCGTGCAAATCGGAACCCAAAAACAAAATCGGGTTAACGGAAGTGAATTCCAAAACCAGCTTCGAGGTCAAAAAAACTGATTCGACGATATCCGTGTTTCTTGAAGGTGAGTCTAGTCCAATAGTAATTCAAAATGCACGCCCTGACTTTAGACCTTTCCTTCATCCTATTTTAGCTCCCGGTTCAGATTCCGAACTTACCGAGTTCAGTCCAGGACATCACAAACACCAGACGGGATTGTACTGGGGTTTTACCCGCGTCAACGGCACAGGTGCCGACACAACGGAACTTAAAAAATGGTTCTATGACCGTAACAAACCCGATAAGATTAAAAAGAAGATTGGGCGTGACTTTTTTCATTTTCCCGACGGGGACCATTGGCAAAAAGTTGGCGCGGAAATACTTATCGATTCAGGTGAAGAGGTAAAATGGAAGACCGTCTACAACATGCTCGACGATGCAAAAACACCCATTCTAAGGGAATCCCAAACATGGACCTTAAAGGAAGAGGATGGCCATTATCTTTTGAATCTGGAATGGCAGGGAGAGGCTTTGACCGATATTACCATCAACGAATTCGATTATGGTGGACTGTTCTTACGAATGCCCTGGAATCCGGATATTAAGGGAGAGGTAGTAAATGCGGCGCGCCATCGCAATGCAAAGGCCGAAGGGCAAAGAGCAATGTGGGTGGACGCTGGAATAGAAATCGACGGACTCGATGAATGGGGCCATATAGCAATCTTCGACCACCCCGACAATGAAGGCTTCCCACAGACTTGGCGGGTCGATAATCAACTCGGTATTGGGCCGGTGCGCTCTAGAATGGGCGATTGGCATATCAAAAAAGGTCAGGTCGAGACCATTCAACATCAGATTGTGGCGTATTCGGGAAAGTTGGATGCCATGAAAATGAACAACCTCTGGGGAGATTATGTGGGTGACAAGGGTATGTACAATACGGCGTCCCTTTGGGGAATCGCCCAGCAGGAAGGACGCGATGCAAAATTGTTAAGTCCGCAAGAAGCCGTTGAGGCCATGACGCTAAAAGAAGGCTATCAAGTAAATGTATTTGCGTCCGAACCGATGATTACCCAACCGATGGCATTTTGTTGGGACGATAGGGGAAGAATGTGGATTGCCGAAAACAGGGATTATGAATCCCGTCAAGATGGATTCTCAAATTCAGGCGACAGTCGTATTTTGATTTTAGAGGATACCGATAAGGACGGTGTCGTGGATTCAAAAAAGGTTTTCTTGGAAGGAATACCATTTCCTTCTGCCATCGCGGTAGGTCACGGGGGATTGTTTTTAGGCGCACCACCAAACCTGCTTTTTGTTCCTGACAAAAATAATGATGATAAGGCGGATACACCGGATATCAAGGTACTGTTGACCGGGTGGGGCATTCGGGACCGGCACGAGACCATAAACAGTTTCCATTGGGGTCCGGACGGATGGCTATATGGTTTAGAGGGCTTTGCAACACCTTCGGTCATTCGAAAACCAAAGGGAGAGGGCAAGATTTACAAACACCGCGAGGAATTTCCAAAAAATCTCTTAAATGCAGAAGGTGTTGATATTAACGGTGGCGTATGGCGGTACCATCCCCTTAAAGAGCGCTTTGAAGTGGTCGCACACGGATTCAGTAACCCGTGGGGTATCGACTACGATGCTAAGGGACAGTTGCTCATCTCCGCCTGTGTGATTCCCCATTTGTTCCATGTAATTCCTGGAGGCATCTACCATCGACAGGGCGGTAGCCATTTTAATCCGTATGTATATGATGATATTAAAACGATCGTGGACCACCGACATCGTTCGGCGCATGGTGGTGCGCGGATCTATCAGTCTGATGCTTTTCCGGAGGAACAACAAGGTCGACTATTTATGGCGAACATTCATGAACATGCGGTACTCTCTGATGTGCTGACTCCGAATGGTTCAGGCTTTACGGCTAGTCATGGAGAGGATTTTATGCTCGCCAACAATGCGCAATGGATTGGGTTCAGCATGGAGGTAGGTCCGGAGGGTGGACTCTATGTGCTCGATTGGCACGATGCCGATATCTGTGGAAAGGAAGTCGTCAATAAAGATACTGGAAGGGTATTTCGGATCATGCCTGAAAATTCACGGGCCAAAGATTGGCCGGACAGATACACAGACCTAAACAAAAAAAGTGATTTGGAATTGGTCGAACTACAGTTGAGCAAGAGCAATTGGCATGCACAGCGGGCGCGAACGATTTTACAATATCGCGCTTCGCAGAGGCCACTAGAGAAGAAAGCGGTCGATCGTCTGAATGCATTATTGAACATTAACGACAATGAAAATACGCGGTTGCGCGCCCTATGGACTTTACATAGTACAAATTCAAGCAACGCGAAACAATTGGTCGATTTACTGGATGATAAAGATCAATATGTCCGGGCCTGGACGATTCAGTTTTTGTTGGAGGATAGGCAACCTGAAAAGTCCGTAATCGAGGCGCTAACGGCCATGGCCAAAAACGAAAATTCTCCTGCCGTGCGGATGTATCTGGCGGCAGGGTTGCAGCGCATCGACAAGAAAGATCGTTGGGGTATCGCTTCCGCATTGGTACAGGTAGCCGAAGATGTCGACGATCCGAATATTCCGTTAATGCTATGGTTCGGTATCGAACCGCTCGTAGCCGATGATTCACAAAAGGCTTTGCAATTGGCAAAGCAAAGTAAAATTCCTTCTCTGACGCAGAAAATTGCGCGGAGATTGGTCGATGCCGACAAAATAGAAAAACTGATTACCGAAATCGGAACAAATTCTGCTGGCAGCAGTGATTTATTAAAGGGAATGCTTGCCGGTATGGAAGGCCGTTCCGATTTGACAGAACCTTCAAATTGGTCGACGACCTATAAATCGTTGCCCTCCAACGAGAAAATTATAGCTATCGCCGACGAAATCTCCCAACGCTTTGGAAATGTGGAAGCCGCCAAAAGAATGTTTGCTGTATTGAACGATTCCGGTGCGGATACCGACCGAAAAAGGGCCGCTATCAAAAATTTGGCAGTACAACAGCACCCCGGACTTCAAGAGAAATTACCACAATTATTGCAACGGCCAGAACTACGGTCGGAAGCCATTCGTGCCGTGGCGGCCTATGACAATAAAGCGTTGGGGGAGATACTTCTAAATCAATATCCTAAATACTCGACTTCCGAGAAGCAAGAAGTAATACAGGCGATGGCCTCAAGACCGGTCTATGGCTGGCAGCTTGCCAATGCGATAAAGGAGGGGTCGATGCCCAAAAAGGAAATCCCCGCCTATGTGGCCCTGCAACTACGAAGAGTGGTCGGCAACGGCTTTGTTGAAATCTGGGGGCCCTTAGACGATATTTCCGGAGGAGTGCAAGGGCAGTACAGCAAATATCAACGGCTTTTGACCGATGACGCTGTTGCGAATGCAAGTGCTGCGAAAGGCAAGGAAGTCTATGAAAATACCTGCTATGCCTGTCATAAGATGCATGGCGAAGGTGGCATTATCGGGCCAGAACTCACCGGGTCGAACCGAACGAACACTGCCTATCTGCTAGGTAATATTCTAGAACCGAGTGGAGAGATACAAGATGATTATAAATTAGTGGTGATTACTACGCAAGATGGGCGAACCTATAGCGGAAATGTGATATCCGAAAATGACCGTAGCCTGAGTTTGCGTGTCGTCGGGCAAGAACCCATAACAATCAATAAATCCAGTATTAATTCGCGGGAGACGACCCCGAAATCTATGATGCCGGAAGGCTTGTTGAATACCTTGACCGATGCGGAAGTATTGGATTTAGTGGCCTATCTAAAGGCTTTGAATCCACTAGATAAAACCTGATGCGTTTGCAATTTTGGTTCTGTATTCTGGTTTATAGTTAATGAATCTGTTACAGGTCCGGTTATCGTCTTTGCCACAACAGGCCTAGAGTTGGTTTGATTTTCTATCACTCGGCCCCAAAAAATAATAAGGAGGGCATTTTAGAATGCAACGATAACTTAGTTGGAAGAACATCGTTTTTATGAGTGCCTACTAGTTATGAAAATGGGTGGGGGCTGGCCTTGAAGTTTTAGTTATTCCGTCTTACCAATAGCTTATCAGAAATCACGAAGTAAGTTCGGTAAACAAGCTCTCTAAATTCTTGTTTTTTCTGCTCAATTGCAGCGTTTTTAGTTTATTGTCATGTGCAAAATCAAAAACTTCGGGACGCATATCTTTTGAGGTTTTGAAAGTAACTTCGTAAATAAATCCGCCCGTATTTTTAACATGGCTTACATGCGGCAGTTGGCTCAAAAAAACTTCTTCTACGCGATAATCGAATTCCACTTCTATAATTTGTTCGTCTTCTTCGCGCAGATCCGAGAGTTTTTTGTCCGCCACCAAAACACCTTTGTTGATGATCAACACGCGGTCGCAGACAGCTTCCACTTCCTTCATGATATGGGTAGAGAGTAGAATGGTCTTTTTTTTACCAATTTCTTTGATGAGTTTTCGTATTTCGAGTAATTGATTGGGGTCTAGTCCCGTAGTGGGTTCGTCTAGAATCAGAACATCCGGGTCGTGCAAGAGGGCGGCAGCGAGCCCCACACGTTGCCGGTAACCTTTAGAAAGTTGACCAATTTTTTTATGGACCTCCGGGGTAAGTCCGATCTGTTCTACGACCTCGGCAATCCTGGTTTTATCCGTTTTATAGACATCAGCATTGAAAGCAAGATATTCCTTTACGTACATATCCAAATACAGGGGGTTGTGTTCGGGGAGGTAGCCGATACTCTTCTGTACATTCTTTTTATCGCTAAGTACGTCGAATGAATTGACTTGTGCCTCACCTTCATCAGCTTCGTGGTAGGTGGTCAAAATCTTCATCATGGTCGATTTTCCGGCTCCGTTCGGGCCTAAAAAGCCTACGATTTCCCCTTTTTGGAGCTTGAAGGTAATATCGTCTAAGGCTTTTTGATTTCCGAAGCTTTTCGTGATGTTTTTGACCGCAATCGACATTTCTTAAAGGTTTCTTCAAAAATAAACAATAAAGCAGTCATCCCAATAAATCTGATATTCCTAATCTCACATGGAAATCTCAAAAGAATCCATAGTTATTGCAGTAAACTAAACTTAATACAAAAAAAATAATCCCCAACTATTTGATTTTTAAATATAATTGTTACTTTAGCCGAAGTTTAAGTGTACAATGTCAAAACAATATTTTTATAGTGGTTTCTTTTTTTACTTCTTTTTTAAGAGAGGTACGGGACTGATATAGTATATTGTAACCAAGATATTATTTAGAAGTCCCGTGAAAAACGGGACTTTTTTTGTTGATATGGGCCGAATTTTAATTTGGCCCTACAAATCCCCTCCTTAGGAGGGGCTAGGAGAGGCCATGAAACTAAAAATAGCTATACAGGGGATTAGGGGATCTAACCATCATCAAGTATCGCGCGACTACTTCGGTGATGATACCGATCTAGTCGAATGTATGTCATTCGATTATTTGGTCGATCGGTTACTAGATGGGTCTGCTAACAAAGGCATTATGGCTATCGAAAATTCGATTGCGGGCTCCATTATTCCCAATTATGCATTGGTCTATCATAATAATCTACATATTATTGGGGAGTACTATCTAAATATACATCACAACCTTATGGCCCTGAAGGGGCAGCGAATCGATGATATCGAAGAAGTCAAGTCACATCCCATGGCCCTACTACAGTGCAAGGAGTTTTTCCGCGAGTATCCTCATATAAAAATGGTTGAAGATGTAGATACGGCGGAGACGGCAAAACGCATTCAAGACGAAAGTTTAAAGCATATTGCAGCCATTGCGCCCAAGGTCGCAGCTGATTTGTACAGTTTGGACATCGTAGCTGCGGAAATACAGACCATCAAAAATAACGCGACCCGTTTTATCATTGTAAAGACAAAAAATAAGGAGCTGCCCAAGGAAGAAATTAACAAGGCTTCCATGCGATTTGTGACAGGCCATAAGCGTGGTAGTTTGGCGACTGTGCTTAACGTAATGAGCGATTGCCATCTGAACCTGACCAAAATACAATCGCTGCCGATAATCGAAACGCCATGGAAATATGCCTTTTTTGTCGATGTTACTTTTGAAGAATATGAGCAATTTGACAAGGCCAAATCGCTTTTGAACATCATGGCAGAAGATTTTAAAGTTTTGGGTGAATATAAAAATGCCAGATTATGATTCAAACGGCAAATCGTTTACATACTGTGGAGGAGTATTATTTCTCAAAAAAACTGAGAGAGGTACGCGGTCTCATGGCCGAAGGTCGTCCTATAATAAATATGGGTATTGGTAGTCCTGATTTGGCACCTTCCAAAGAAATTATAGCAAGTATTCAAAGTGCAGTTCTAGAAGATGGTGCACACCAGTACCAAAGCTATCAAGCCCTACCTGAATTGCGGGAGGCGATAGCGGAGTTTTACAGCTCAAAATTTCAGGTAATTGCAAATCCGGTGAACGAGATTTTGCCGTTGATGGGTTCCAAAGAAGGTATCATGCATATTAGCATGGCCTTTTTGAACGAAGGGGATGCTGTTCTGATTCCCAATCCGGGGTACCCCACGTACACCTCGGTAACCAAACTGGTGGGTGCAGAGGCCAAGTATTATAACCTGACCGCTGAGAACGGATGGTTTCCCGATTTGGAGGTTTTGCAAAAGCAAGACCTGTCAAAGGTAAAGATTATGTGGGTCAGCTATCCGCATATGCCGACTGGGGCAACCGCTACCAAGGCCCAGTTTGAAAAATTGGTGGCTTTTGCCAAGAAGAACGATATTTTATTGGTTAACGACAATCCGTATAGTTTTGTTTTGAACGATAATCCCGAAAGTATTTTGACTGTGGAAGGAGCAAAGGATGTTGCATTGGAACTGAATTCTCTGAGCAAGACCTTTAATATGGCCGGATGGCGTGTGGGCATGGTCTTGGGTAGTACCGAGCATATCAATGCGATTTTAAAAGTCAAGAGCAATATGGATTCCGGCATGTTCTACGGTATTCAAAAAGGCGCGATTACCGCGTTGAAAAGTAGTCAAGATTGGTATGATGGGTTGAACAAGGTATATACATTACGAAGGGATTCCATTTTCGAATTAGCGGATAAATTGAATTGTACCTATGACAGGAGTTCGGTCGGAATGTTCGTTTGGGCCAAATTACCGGTGGGAAGCAAATCCGCAGAAGAATTTATAGATAGAGTTTTGTACAATAAGAACATTTTCATCACCCCGGGAACTATTTTTGGAAGTAATGGCGAAGGATATATTCGATTTTCGCTATGTGTGACCGAGGATAAGATTCGGGAAGCAATCGGGCGTTTTTAAAAGGTACGAGGTACGAATTAGAAGGTAAGAAGTAAAACGCAAAAAAGTTAAAATTGAATGGCACGTAAAATTTTCAACGCTAGCAGAATAAACTCCCTCCTTGATTGCGGTAAGGGGGGTTGGCGAATATTTGTCGAAAATTTTAAAAAAAGGGGTAACGTATTTCAGCAGGCAAAAACATGAACGTATTCATCATCGGTATCGGATTAATAGGGGGGTCTTTCGCAAAGGACATCAAACGTTTGCGCCCTGAAGCCAAGATATATGGGATAGACACCAATGTTTCCCATCTAGATGAGGCTTTTGAATTGGGTATTGTAGATTCGAAATCGAGTTATGACAAACTTGACATTGCAGATGTGGTAATTGTCAGTATTCCGGTAGATGTTATGGTTCGAGAACTTCCCAAAATATTAGATATTGTTAACGATGGTTGTGTAGTCTTTGATGGGGGTTCGACCAAAAGTCTCATTTGTAAGACTTTGGAGAACCATCCGAAAAGACGAAATTATTTAGCGGCCCATCCTATTGCAGGGACAGAATTTTCAGGTCCTTCCGCGGCTATTGAAAACTTATACGAAGGCAAAACGAACATTATTTGCGAGGTAGAAAAAACGGCCTTTAAATTACAAGAAAAGGCATTAGAACTGTTTCAGCAGATGGGTATGCGTATTCGATATATGAACCCCGAGGCGCACGATAAGCACATTGCCTACGTATCACATTTGTCACATATCAGTTCTTTTATGTTGGGAAAGACGGTTATTGAGAAAGAGAAAAATGAACGTGATATTTTTGACATGGCAGGCAGTGGATTCGAAAGCACCGTACGCCTAGCAAAAAGCTCACCAGCCATGTGGACGCCTATTTTTGAGCAGAACAAAGAAAATGTAGTAGAGACCCTAGAAGAGTACATTCAAAACCTGCAAGAATTCAAGGAATTGTTGGAGAAAGGGGATTACAAAGGCATTTATAAGGAAATGAACGACACGAATAAAATAAAGGAAATTCTTAATGGAATACCTTTGAATAAAAAATCACCAAGTAACTAGCGACTTTCAAACTGGTCGGTAAAATTGTCTCCTTGACTTGTATCCGAAAAACGATGCAAGAACGGGAGGAATGTATAAGGGGGTGTTGGTGAAGTAATATGAAATATTGAATCAAGAACAAAAAGTAAACTAAATAGTACAATGGAAAACACAAAACAAATGAGAGCATGGTTAGATGATTTGGGTTTAGATCATCCACTAGTGATAGCAGGGCCATGTAGTGCGGAGACCGAAGAACAAGTATTGGGTATTGCCCATAGCTTAAAGGATACAGATGTCAATTATTACCGAGCCGGTATATGGAAACCCCGTACCCGCCCCGGAAATTTTGAAGGTGTGGGTGCTCTCGGTTTAAAATGGTTACAAAAAGTAAAGTCGGAGACGGGTATGAAAACCGCGACTGAAGTTGCTAATCGTGCCCACGTCGAACTAGCTTTGGAGCATGATATCGATTTATTGTGGATTGGAGCACGCTCTACCGTAAGCCCGTTTATCGTACAAGAAATTGCTGATGCCTTAGAAGGTACCGATAAAGTGGTATTGATTAAGAATCCCGTGAATCCTGATCTTTCACTTTGGTTAGGTGCAGTCGAGCGTTTGCATACGGCCAACATAAAGAAACTTGGGGTTATCCACAGAGGTTTTTCCACTTATGAAAAAACCAAATACAGAAACATTCCCGAATGGCAACTGGCGATTGATCTACAGACCAGGTTTCCCGATCTGCCCATTATCAATGACCCATCGCACATTACGGGCAAGCGCGACATGATCCTTGATATTTCGCAAACTGCCTTGGATCTAAATTTCGACGGTCTAATGATCGAGACCCATCACGATCCCGATAACGCATGGAGCGATGCTGCACAGCAGGTGACTCCCGATAGCTTGGTCCAGATTATGAAAGATCTGCGTATTAGAAAAGAGAGCGATAGTGAAGCGGAATACAATGCGAAGTTGAGCAACTTAAGGGCGCAAATTGATATTTTCGACGGTCAGTTGATCGAAACTATGGGCAAGCGTATGAAAGTTTCCGATGGTATCGGAGCTTTGAAAAAGGAAAAAAATGTGGCTGTACTGCAGTCTAATCGGTGGAACCAAATTTTAGGTGCTATGATTTTGGAAGGCGAATCAAAGGGGCTCAGTGAAGAGTTTGTTTTGAAAATGTTCAAGGCCATTCACCAAGAATCTATCAATCACCAGGAGAAAATTATCAACGGCTAGTACGTCATTGCGAAGCTGCCTCCCGCAGACAGACGAATTGAAGCAATCTGTTGAACCTATAGTAAGGTTCAACAGATTGCTTCGTCGTTTCATGATGCCTCTTAATTACAAACTTTTTAGCTTCCTCCCTTGAGTCGAGGGCTGGGAGCGCACTTTCAATCCTTCTTAAAAACATAGCGGGTAATAAATATACCTTGACCGTCACTACTTCCTGCATCGGATTCGACGCCACTGGTTACGAATATTAATTCCCATCCATCTTGAACCATTGTAGTTAGCTTTGATGAAATCATTGCATCGTTTGCTGCGATATTTTGAAAGCGAATGCCAGCGATGTTATAGAAGTTGAGTAATTTGGTCTCCTCAAAATCCTTTACGCGAATATCACCGCGTTTTGATTTGTTTCTGGTGTTGTCTTCAGCGGTCTGCTCTGAAGTATACTCGCCAAAATCTTTTTTCTCTTTGCTGTCGATAATCCTTGAACGGCCCAACCCGTTGGGTACTATCGATTCTACGCTGGTAATTATCTTTATTTGTTGTGCATTGGCATCTATAGCTGCAGCGATTAATAAAATTCCAAATAATGCGATTTTTTTCATGATTTAATTTTTATGATTTATTATTAAACACAACAGATTTTCGATAGGGTTGCACCCTGACAATAGTAGTTGAAATTAATTTTATGTTTAAAAATGATGAATGATAGCTACCTTCTGAAATAACGTACTGTCCGTTTTATACAAAAGTATTGCTTTTCTTTGCGTTATAAATAAGGTAAATGGTAGGTGTCGTTTATAAATCTACGGGAAGCTGGTATACGGTGAAGACCGAAAACGGTAAATTTTTTGAATGCCGTATCAAGGGTAAATTCCGTATTCAAGGTATTAAAAGTACCAATCCGATTGCTGTGGGCGACGTGGTAGAATTTAAAATCGAGCAATTAGGCGATGACACGGTGGGTACGATACATCGTATAGATGACCGTAAGAATTATATCATTCGTAAGTCGGTCAATCTTTCGAAGCAGACCCATATTATTGCCACTAACCTTGATCAGGTCTTTTTACTGGTAACTTTGAATAACCCGACTACGTACACCATTTTTATCGACAGGTTTTTGGCTACGGCCGAGGCCTATGACATACCGGCGATTTTACTGTTCAATAAAATAGACACCTATGACCAAGAAGAGTTGACAGAGGTCAAATATTTGGCCGGCCTGTATCGGGATGTTGGCTATACATGTATTGGCATTTCGGCAAAAAAAAGACAACATGTGGATAAGGTCAAAGAGCTGATGATAGGAAAGACCAGCATGTTTGCGGGCCATTCCGGAGCAGGAAAATCTACCTTGGTCAATGCTTTGGAGCCTGAACTTGAGCTGAAGACGGCTAAAATTTCAGAGCAACACCTGCAAGGGCAGCATACTACCACATTTGCCGAGATGTACGACCTCAGTTTTGGGGCCAAGATTATAGATACACCCGGAATTAAGGGTTTCGGTATTGTTGACATGGAGAAGGAAGAAATAGGGGATTATTTTCCCGAATTCTTTGCCTTGAAGGGGGAGTGCAAATTCAATAATTGCCTACATTTAGATGAGCCACAATGCGCCGTTAAAGAAGCCTTGGAAAAAGAGGAAGTTGCATGGAGTAGATATAGAAGCTATGTGCAAATGATAACTGGTGAAGAAGAGAATTATAGAGTCGATATTTATGGCGATAAAAATTAGTAATAATTTAAAAACCGCCAGCTTCATATGGAGAGGGCGGGTGGAGAGGCCATGCGTTCAGTAATACAGAGAGTTTCAAGAGCAAGTGTAACGGTCGAGGGCAAAATTATTTCCGAAATACAAAACGGACTTTTAGTTTTATTAGGTATTGAAAATGCCGATACTCAAGAAGACATCGAATGGCTTTCACGTAAAATTATCAACCTGCGCATCTTCAATGATGCCGATGGAGTAATGAATGAATCCCTCTTGGATATTGATGGCGAAGTAATCGTAGTGAGCCAATTTACCTTGCACGCGGCCACGAAAAAGGGTAATCGACCTTCGTATATAAAGGCTGCAAAACCCGAATTGGCTACCCCTCTCTATCAACAATTTGTCTTGCAAATCGAGAACGATCTAGGTAAGAAAGTCGGTACTGGTATTTTTGGTGCAGATATGAAAGTATCGTTGCTCAACGACGGGCCTGTGACCATTAGTATCGACACAAAAAATAAAGAATAATGAGCATAACGACAGCACAACAGGAAGTAGATAAGTGGATTAAGGATCATGGTGTCCGCTATTTCAATGAATTGACCAATATGGCACAGCTCACCGAAGAAGTGGGCGAAGTAGCTCGTATTATAGCCCGTAGGTACGGCGAACAGAGCGAAAAGGAGTCTGACAAAACAAAAGACTTGGGCGAAGAACTGGCCGATGTGCTTTTTGTAACCCTTTGTCTGGCCAACCAAACAGGCATAGATCTTCAGGCCGCATTTGACAAAAAATTAGATTTGAAGACCAAACGCGATCACGACCGCCACCAGAACAACGAAAAGCTTAAATAGTACTATATTTGAGTTTATTTTCGAAATTGGAAAATTACCCAATTTTCAAAAAAGTAATAATCAAATACACTTTCCTATTCACATTTCTCCTGCGGGAGAAACGGGAATGAGAATATTTATAGCTTAAGTGTATTTGATTTAGATTCGAATATCTTAAATGTCCAAAATTGAAACTACACCTTTCCGGCCCACCTACTAATCGACTACATGCCGAAATTCAGATAACCGGTTCCAAAAGCGAATCGAACCGCTCATTGCTGCTTCAGGCCTTATACCCGAACATAGCAATCGAGAACCTTTCCAATTCCGACGATGCTGAGGTAATGCAAAAAGGGTTGCAAATTGAAAAGGGAATTGTAGACATCCATCATGCCGGAACGGCCATGCGGTTTTTGACCGGATATTTTGCTTCTCAAAAAGGTAAGGAAGTTACTTTGACAGGCTCACAGCGTATGACCGAACGTCCCGTAAAGGTTTTGGTCGAAGGCTTACGCAGTTTGGGTGCCGATATCGAATATGTAAAGAACGAAGGCTATCCGCCCATTCATGTCAAAGGAAATAAACTAACTCAAAATAAGGTAAATCTTCCAGCTAATATTAGCAGCCAATACATCTCTTCTTTATTGCTGATCGCACCAAGTCTTGAAAATGGACTTGAACTAGAATTGGTTGGGAAAATAACTTCCGTTCCTTACATAAAAATGACCCTTGCCCTGTTATCGCAGATTGGAGTAGCCAATTCTTTTGAAGGCAATACGATTAAGGTGCATCCTAAATCATACATAGAAGATACAAATCTTGTTGTGGAATCTGATTGGAGCTCGGCCTCCTATTTTTATAGTATTGTTTCTTTATGTGACGTTGGTACCGAAATTACACTTTCCGCATATAAAAAGAGTAGTCTGCAGGGGGATAGCGTGTTAGCAGAAATTTATCAGGATTTTGGTATTGAGACACTATTCGAGGAAAATAAAGTAGTTTTGAAAAAAACTTCGAACTGCGAACTGCGAACTGTCAATTGCGAACTAAGTAACGCACCCGACACGGCCCAGACAATTGCGGTAAGTTGTTTCGGATTAGGAATCGGATGCCATCTGACGGGTCTTCATACCCTCAAAATTAAAGAAACCGATCGTCTGGAGGCCCTACATACAGAACTCTCAAAACTGGGTGCTAATATTTCCGTTACTGAGAAATCATTGACTCTCAGCCCTTCGGATGGCACTATGCTAAAAAATGTGGCTATAGATACCTACAAGGACCATAGAATGGCTATGGCTTTTGCCCCTTTGGCAATGAAAACTTCTTTGTTCATAAACGATGCCGAAGTGGTATCAAAATCGTATCCCGATTTTTGGAAAGATTTGAAAAAATTAGGACTGCAGGTCAAGTAAATAGAACCTTTTTTTCTAAGCAACTGTTTTTAAGATACTTACGTTTGGGTCTTATGTTCAATGTCTTTTCGCTAAGTTTTCATTTAGTTATGCGGTTCCGATTTATCTAATATAATCATCATTTTACTTGACATCCCCTATGCGTACATCGTATCTTTGCAGCCGCAAAAAACTATAACTACTATGTCCAATATGAAATTATCGCACTTTAGTTTTGAACTTCCTGACAATTTATTGGCGGAATATCCGGCAGAAAATAGGGATGAGTCGAAGCTAATGGTCATTAATCGTGAAACGGGAAAAATAGAACACAAAATGTTCAAAGACCTTATCAATTATTTCGATGAGGGCGATGTGATGGTTTTGAACAACACCAAAGTTTTTCCGGCACGCCTATATGGAAACAAAGAAAAAACAGGAGCTCGCATCGAGGTTTTTCTTTTGCGCGAACTCAACGAAGAACAACGCCTTTGGGATGTTCTGGTAGATCCGGCGCGTAAAATTCGTATTGGTAATAAATTGTATTTCGGTGATGACGAAAATCTAGTAGCAGAAGTAATTGATAATACTACCTCTCGAGGACGAACATTACGTTTTTTGTATGATGGTTCGTACATCGATTTTAGAAGAAAGCTACGCGAATTGGGCCAAACACCTTTGCCGAAGTATATCAAAAGAGATGTAGAACCCGAAGATGAAGATAGATATCAGACTATTTATGCCAAACACGAGGGCGCTGTAGCGGCACCTACAGCTGGACTTCATTTTTCGAAACATTTGTTAAAGCGTTTAGAAATAAAAGGTGTTGACTTTGCAGAAGTTACCCTTCATGTTGGTTTGGGTACTTTCAATCCTGTTGAGGTAGAAGATCTTTCGAAACACAAGATGGATAGCGAAGAATTGATTATTGATGAAAAGGCTACTGAAATTGTCAATAATGCCCAAATAAAAAAGAAACGAATCTGCGCTGTAGGAACAACGGCTATGAGAGGTCTTGAAAGTGCCGTTTCTTCAGCACATACCTTGAATACTTTCGACGGCTGGACGAACAAGTTCGTTTTCCCTCCATATGAATTCAGTATTGCTAACTGTATGGTTACCAATTTTCACCTACCAAAATCTACCTTGATGATGATGGTATCGGCCTTTATGGGGCATGACCTAATGAAAAAGGCCTATAAGGAAGCAATTCTAGAGCAGTACAAGTTCTACTCTTATGGTGATGCGATGTTGATCATTTAAACTAATTTATTTGTCAATCCCGCGAAGGCGGGAAGCTCTCCCTTCTTTTGATTTCTATAATTAAAGAAGGGATTTTTTTATCTTGTAAATTGTGGAAACGAAAAAGAAAGACATACGGGCATTGACCAAAGAGCAGTTGCGCGATTTCTTTGTTTCACAAGGGGATAAGGCTTTTCGTGGTAATCAAGTCTACGAATGGCTTTGGCAGAAGTCGGTACATTCATTTGAGGGTATGACCAATATCTCAAAGGAGACAAGAGATATGTTGCAGGCTAATTTTGTTATCAACCATATCAAGGTCGATCAAATGCAGCGCAGCAAAGATGGTACGATAAAAAATGCCGTACGTCTACATGACGATTTAATCGTCGAATCGGTGTTGATTCCCACTAAAACCAGAACCACTGCCTGCGTTTCGAGTCAAGTGGGCTGTAGTCTCGATTGCCGTTTCTGCGCAACGTCACGTCTGAAGCGCATGCGTAATCTGAATCCCGATGAGATCTATGATCAGGTGGTCGCGATCGATAATGAAAGCCGTTTGTACTTTGACCGACCCTTGAGTAACATTGTTTTTATGGGTATGGGCGAGCCGCTGATGAACTACAATAACGTGCTAAAGGCTATAGATAAGATTACTTCCCCAGAAGGGTTGGGCATGTCGGCCAAGCGTATAACTGTTTCAACGTCGGGGGTGCCGAAAATGATTAAAAAAATGGCGGACGACGGAGTGAAGTTCAAATTGGCCGTATCGCTACATTCCGCAATCGACGATATCCGTACTTCGATAATGCCCTTTAATGTAACTTTTACATTATCCGATTTACGTGAGGCCCTAGAATACTGGTACGCCAAGACCAAAAGCAGAATTTCTTACGAATATGTGGTCTGGCAGGGCATTAACGACACCCAAATCGATGTTGATGCCTTGGTCGATTTTTGCAGGTTTGCACCATCGAAAGTGAATTTGATAGAGTACAATCCCATTGATGATGGTGAATTCAAACAGGCTTCCAATACCGCCATAGATATGTATGTGAATACCCTTGAGCGCAACGGTATCGTGGTTACGGTGAGGCGTTCTCGTGGTAAGGATATCGATGCGGCATGTGGGCAATTGGCGAATAAATCTTAAAAGAGTTTCAAACCTAAAAAGTTTAAAGTTTCAGGTTCGCTATTTTTTAACTTGAAACCAGAAACAATAGAAACTTGAAACGACTTTATTTCCCTACTTTTATCTTTCCTAGGTTATTAAAAGACAAAACCGAATCACTTGAAAGTTGTTGCGCAAATAAAGGAACCGGTCAACAAAGAAATGGAACTTTTCGAAAACAAGTTCCGCGAGGCCATGTCTTCAAAGGTTGCATTGCTGAATCGTATCACGTATTACATCGTAAACCGTAAGGGTAAGCAGATGCGGCCCATGTTTGTTTTCTTGACCGCTAAATTATTGAATAACGGAGAGGTCAACGAACGCACTTATCGTGGAGCATCGGTTATCGAATTGATACACACCGCGACACTCGTTCACGATGATGTAGTCGATGAAAGTAACAAACGCAGGGGGTTCTTCTCGATCAATGCCTTGTGGAAAAATAAAATCGCCGTTTTGGTAGGGGATTATTTATTGTCAAAGGGCTTGTTATTGTCCATCGATAACAGTGATTTTGACCTATTGCGTATTATTTCGGTGGCCGTACGTGAGATGAGCGAAGGCGAGCTTTTGCAGATAGAAAAGGCCAGGCGTTTAGATATTACCGAAGAAGTCTACTACGATATCATCCGCCAAAAAACGGCTACTTTGATTGCTGCCTGCTGTAGCTTGGGTGCCTGTTCTGTCAAGCCTGAATCGACAGATGTAGAAACATTTCGAAAGTTCGGGGAGCTTTGCGGCATGGCGTTTCAAATAAAGGACGATCTCTTCGATTACGGAGAGGAAAAAATCGGAAAACCGACAGGCATCGATATCAAAGAACAAAAGATGACACTTCCGCTGATCTACACCTTGAATAACTGCTCCAATTCAGAAAGAAGATGGCTTATCAATTCGGTAAAAAATCACAATAAGGACAGGAAACGGGTAAGGGAAGTTATCGCTTTCGTAAAAGCGCATGGGGGATTGGATTATGCCGTTCAAAAAATGCTTTATTTCAAGGAAGAGGCCCTAAAGCTTTTAGAGGCCTATCCCGAATCGGAATATAAAAGTTCACTTGATCTTATGGTCAATTATGTTGTTGATCGGAAGAAGTAGTATGAATCCTTTCCTTTTAATCGCGAGCTGTATACAAATTGTTTGGTGCTATTTTTAAGCTCCCCTCTTTAGAAATAGGGCCGAGCTAAGAAAGCATCAATATTTTACGTCTAAATTATACCCAACACCAAGACCCCGAAATTTTTTGACTTTCCCTTGGCTTGATTTTCTATTATAAGTGCCTCCCGTAAACATGCCCAAAGACAAAAAGATACCTTGATCTGTCTTTAGTTCTCCTTCTGCTTCAACCCATTCTAGCATAACTATAACATCATCGGTAAGGACTATATCATATTTTTTGAGATCCGTTGTAAACAAACCCGTTTGCCCTGATTCTACCGGAATTAAAATACTTTCTTTGAGTATGTTTTCCGTTGGTTTGCCCCCTTTTATCGTATACATGTTTAGTCGAAAAATAGCTTTTGCACCGAGTCTGTTGTACGAAACATAGAAATTAAATGCGCGGACAAAAGTAGGTTTCTTCCGAACATTGATACGCACTCCTAATTCTGCACCAAGCATATCATATGAAAAACCGGTCCCCAAAAATTTGGATCTGGTTTTATTCCCGATAGTTTTAAATTTCCATTTCTTGGCTGTTACGAACACCTCGTTCAGTTCCGAGATTTCCTCTTCTAAGTTAATCTTATAGCCTCCCTTTCGATTCATAAGGGTTTTGACCAAAACGGTCTGGGGGG
>CAZRIE010000022.1:0-46031 GCA_964600075.1 uncultured Flavobacteriaceae bacterium | reverse complement strand
GTTAAATAAACTATCATATTGCCAAAGAAATACAGGATTCAAAGGTTGAAGTTTTGGGATTAATCAGTTGGTTTTTCTTTATCATTTGTACAATTTCAATTCATACAATAGTTCTTTTGGCCGATTCAAAGTTTTTAAACCCCAGTCCTTGAACCATACAGATGAAAATCAACTGGATTTTCTTTATGAACATGGTGAGCATGTAGATTCGTTTATGATCATTGATGCCGAATATCAATTGTTTGGGATAAGTAACTTTTTTGTACAATTTATAATTGCTCCCACGCTAGTTACGATTCAAAGAATAAGTGTTTTTGATTCAGGTGAGAGGCTTGACAAATATTGTGAGGGGGTCCTAAGAAACCCCAAACCATGGTATTAGATTATTTGATCAAGCATTCTTTCAAAACCAAACATCAAAAAGAAGAACAAATCGGAAACCCTCTTTTTTTGTTCAAATGATTAGTTTTTACTGGCAACGTAAAAGACGTATTAAAGAGTAGCTTTATCGAGTTTATGCAGGAAATGTAAAATATGTACCTCAAAAACAAATCTTTTTTTTTCAAAAAAAGTATAAATGAGGGCTTAAATCCGCGTTACCGTACATTAATCGTACATAATCCAAAATAGAAAAATCCCCGAACATTTCATGCTTGGGGATTTTAGTGGGCAATGAGGGATTCGAACCCCCGACCCCCTCGGTGTAAACGAGGTGCTCTGAACCAACTGAGCTAATTGCCCGAAAAGGTGTGCAAATATAGAACTCTTTTAATTACTCCAAAAGAAAAACCTTAAAAAATCATACCACCTCAGCAACCGTAAATGTACTACCCCCAATAAAGACAAAGTCAGCTGCATTTGCTTTTTCCAATGTAGATCGATAAGCATCCTCGACCGACGAATAGGCTTTCCCTTTCAACCCATGTTCCGCCGCCTTCGTTGTCAAATCAGCAACCTCAAGACCTCTTTGAATGTTGGGCCTACAGAAGTAATATGTAGCGTCTTTAGGAAATAATGGCAATAGGGCATCAAGATTTTTATCCTTGACAAACCCAAGAACTATATGTAGTTTTTCAAACCCTTGGCGTTGAATCTGGTCGAGCACCAAAGACAAACCTTCTGTATTGTGTGCCGTATCGCATACAACTTTAGGATGCTCTCGTAACACCTGCCATCGACCCATCAATCCCGTATTTTGAGCGATTTTTTGAAGTCCGGCTACTTTATCCGCTTCACTTATGGCAAACCCTTTCAATTCGTTCAAGACAGCTAAAACTCCTTTTATATTTTTAGATTGGTAATTACCCAACAACGATGTTGGATAGTCTTTTTGAATCTCCTTTTCGGCAAAAATTAGTTTAGCATTTTTTGATACCGCTACTGCTTCAAAAACACCTACTGTTTCGCGTTGAAATTCACTGATGACCACAGGAACTTTATCTTTGATAATTCCGGCTTTTTCAAAAGCAATTTTTTCTAACGTATCACCGAGCATATCAACATGGTCCATTCCGATATTGGTAATCAAGACCACTTCGGGAACGATGATATTGGTCGAATCCAATCGGCCGCCCAATCCTACTTCAATGATAGCTATATCTACTTTTCCCTTCTCAAAATAATCGAACGCCATACCCACGGTCATTTCGAAGAACGACAATTGTTGTTTTGTAAGAAAGGGTCTGTTTTCTTGGATAAAACCAACCACAAAACTCTCATTGACAGGTTCTCCGTTTATACGAATACGCTCACGAAAATCTTTTAAATGCGGGGAAGTGTAGAGTCCGACTTTATAACCTGCTTCTTGAAAAATAGAGGCCAGCAGATGGCTGCTAGATCCTTTTCCGTTGGTACCCCCAACATGTATACTTTTGAATTTTTTTTCAGGATGATTTAGATGGACAGTAAACTTTTGAATGCCGTCAAGTTTGGTATTATAGGCCTTTTTTCCTTCTTGTTGGTACATTGGAAGTTGGGCGAACATCCAATCTAGGGTTTCGGAATACCTCACTCTCCCAATTTGAAATTGACCACAACGAAACCGACCTGTTGGCTTGGAGCATTGGAATCAAGATTCCATTTATGCTTGAGGGCTGTTTTTTTGGCAGGATCTAATAGACAATGGCTGTTATTGGTCGTGCCTTTTACACCCGGGGTCGCACTTACTACGTTACCATTTCGATCAACTATGATTTTAACTACTACCCTACCCTCTTCGTTGCACTCTTGCTTTACCTGGCCTTTACTTACCAAAGACCGGCCGTTCAGACCATAACCTCCTGTACCACCGCCCGAACCGGGGCTACCGTAGTAGCTGGTGGCGTAGGGGTCACCATCAGGTTGACCCTTGTCACCTGCTCGGTTAGCATCGCCTTCACTGCCGGAAGCGTTCCCGTCAGACTTGCTGATACCCCCGATGAGTTCATCTAATTTTTTCTTTTTGGCCTCTTGTTCTTTACGGGCTTTTTCCTCTGCAGCTTTTTTCTGCTGGGCTATTTTAGCCGCTTCCGCCTTTTTCTTTTTCTCAGCGTCTTCGGCCTTTTTCTTCGCCACTCTTTCAGCTTCTTCAGCTTTACGTTTGGCTTCTTGCGCCTTTTTTATTTTGATAGCTTCTTCGTTCTCTTGCGTCAGTACCTTCTCGGCCGGGGCTTCTTCGGCCACCACTTCCTCTGGAACTACTTCTTCAACTACCTCTTCCACCACTTCTTCGACGACCTCTTCTTGTTTGGTAGGTTCGACGGGAGGTGTATCTAGAGGCTCGGAGCGTATTTTTTCTTTGGGCTGAACGTTTCCGCTTCCGAAATCCATAGTGCCAAAGTTAACAGAGATTCCATTTTCCTCAGGTGGGTCCATGTAAGTAAGGCCTATATAGAATAATACAAGCAATAGCACACTTAGTAGAAAAGTAGTCAGTGTGAACGATTTTTTCTTGTGTCTCGTGTCTAAGAATGACATAATGCCAATTCAGTTTTAAAATCTCGGATTACCAATTTGATTGATTTCTTTGCACAGATAAGACATAGAAAAAAAATATGCGCTATTTTAATGCTGAAATGGCATTAATTCGGTCGCACGGCCAGAATTACCTTATAATTATTTCGATTGGCGATATCCATAACATTGACAGCCTCTTTGATGGCAACGCTTTCTTCCGCCCTCAGAATAATTGTGGGTTTATCCTGTCCTTTAAGTGCTTTTCTTAGTTCAATTTCTATATAATCTCCGTTGATCCGTTCGTTGTTTACGAAATACTGCAAGTTCTTATCGATACTCACAGATACATTCTGCGTATTAGTAGATTTACCCTTTGCTTTTGGCAACAATAGATCCAAAGCGTTGGGCGAGTTGGCCGTAAGCATGAAGAAAATCAATAACAGGAATACGATATCCGTCATTGACGACATGCTAAAATCAGGACTTACCTTATTTCTTCCCTTTAACTTCATATAGCACGAATTATAAAGGTTCGTTCAATAAATCGAGAAACTCGACCGCATTGGCCTCCATTTTATGCACGACCTTATCGGTTCGGTTGACCAAGTGGTTGTAGCCGATATAAGCGATAATACCAACAATAAGACCTGCCACGGTAGTTGTCATCGCTGTGTAAATACCCGATGCCAAAGATCCCATTTCAGCCTGCCCGCCACTAGTGGCCATTTCATGGAAAGCTAAAATCATCCCAATAACGGTTCCTAAGAAGCCTATCATAGGTGCAGCACCCGCAACCGTTGCCAAGACGCTCACATTTTTTTCCAATTTATATACCTCCAAAGTTCCTGCATTTTCAATAGCCGTATTGATATCATCAAGTGGTTTTCCAATACGGGAAACGCCTTTTTCCGTCAATCGTGCTACAGGCGAATCGGTCTGTGCACATAACAACTTGGCAGCCTCTAACTTACCGTTAGTCACATGGTCGCGAATTTGATTCATGAAATTACTGTCAATCTTTGAAGCAGCCTTGATGGCAAAAATACGCTCAAAATAGATATACAGCGCAACGAACAGCATAATGAAAAGCACCGAAATAATAAGTATACTGCCGGTACCGCCGCTAAAAATCAAATCCATTACGGAAAGGGTCTTCTCTTCTGACATAACATCCGCAGCTGCAGGGTCTTGGAATAATAACATAGAATTTTTTGAGGTTAACAGTTGCCTGTATAACGGTAGTTTGCCGATAATAGTATACGTCTCATACAAATTGTCGCAATAAAATAAAGACTACCGATCCCGCTAAAAATCCGATAAAGGCCAGCCATGAAATTTTCTTTAAATACCAGAAGAAATCAATCTTCTCCATCCCCATGGCAACAACACCTGCGGCGGATCCAATAATCAACATACTTCCTCCTGTTCCGGCAGAATACGCTATGAAATGCCAAAGTTGATCGTCCAGTCCTTCAGAGAACATTCCTAAGCTTGCGGCGACCAATGGAACATTATCAATAACAGCAGATCCAACACCCAACAAAAGCACCACTAGATCGGAAACGCGCGTACCTGCCATTTCGCTGCCCAACATCGGAGTAGCATCCTGTAACCAAGATGCAAAACCGAACAACTGACCTAAAGATTCCAAAGCAGCGACTGCCATTAAAATTCCCAGGAAGAAAAGAATACTAGGCAGCTCAATTTTAGATAATGAGCTATGAACAGGACTATGATGTGCAGATATGTGCTCGCCATCATCATCATCAAGGCTTGTAATATTAAATTTAGTCTTGCTGTATATCTCTGCAAAGGTCGCTACAACACCTAAAGAAAGCATCATACCTACATAAGGAGGCAGGTGGGTAACCGTTTTGAAAATCGGAACGAAGACAATAGCCCCTAACCCCAAGTACAGCATTCTTGCGCTAAACTCTCCTGCAGGCTTATCCTCTTCGTCAGAAATGTTAAGATTTCCTTTGAACGCAGGTAAAAACGATGCAACAAAGGCAGGAACCAACATACACAATAAAGAAGGAATCAAAAGGTAACTTACCAGTTTTATGGTAGATACCTTATTACCAATCCATAACATCGTAGTGGTAACATCACCAATAGGAGACCACGCTCCACCGGCATTTGCAGCTATTATAATAAGACCCGCATACCAGATTCGAACATCTCGTTCTTTGACGATTTTCTGCAAAATGGAGATAAGTACGATGGTCGCAGTTAGGTTGTCAATTATGGCAGAAAGAATAAATGCCAGAAAACAAAAAATCCATAGGATTTTGCTTTTGCTCTTTGTCTTAACAAAGCCCTTAATGGTGGCAAAACCATCGAAATAATCAATAATCTCAACGATGGTCATCGCTCCTAGAAGGAACACCAAAATCTCCGCTGTTTTTCCAAGGTGATGCAACAAAGTTTCCTCCATCAAATGGAGTTTATCTTCGTGTACCATACCAGCAAAATTATCAACCAATGCATGTGCGCCAGAATCGAACCAGGTAGTGAAACCATCTATACCTAATGCTATAAGTGCCCAACATATGGCCATCATGACCAATGCCGGTATTAATTTATCAATTTTTAAATTATGTTCTAGGGTTATTGCTAGGTAACCCAGTACGAATACGAGTATAATTGCTGACTCCATGCGGTTAGTTGGTTTAAATTAATTGTTTCAGTGCGATTTCAAATCCTGTTTTACTTATATTCTTTTTTAATGTATTTTTTTTAAAGATATTCAAAATTGCCTTTCTAATGGTATCGGAAGTATCATTAAATATTAATTCATCATCAATTCCGACTCTTTTTTCCATAAAATAAGCAAAGACACGGGCCATTCCACAGTTAGAAACGAAATCAGGAATCAAACTTACCTTTTCATCTGTGTACTCCATAATAGGCCCAAAAAAGATTTCTTTGTCCGCAAAGGGTACGTTCGCACCACATGAGACTACTTCAAGCCCCGCGTCGATCATAGTACCGATCTGCTCTTTGGTAATCAAACGAGAAGCCGCACAGGGAGCAAAAATCTCCGTGGGCAGGCTCCAGATGCGCTCATTGATTTCATTAAAAGGTATCATTTCATCGGCAGAGGCCATAAGATTGTTTCCTTTTTTATTCAAGAAAAAGGTCTTAATCTCCTCGAAAGTGAACCCCTCTTCCTTGATTACGCCTCCTGCCCGGTCTAAAATTCCAACAATCTTTGCTCCCATTTGGGCAAGATAATAGGCCGCTGCACCGCCGACATTACCAAAGCCCTGAATAACAGCTCGTTTGCCCATTACGTTGCCCCCATAAATGTCATAGTAGTGGCGAACGGCTTCGGCGACGCCAAAACCTGTAATCATATCAGCAATGGTATATTTTCGTGACGTATCTGGAGAATATTCGGTATGCTCTATCGCTTTTATTACGCCCAATCGCAATTGACCGATACGGTTAATCTTATCTGCCTCCGTTGGCCTAAAGTGACCGTTAAAAACACCTTCTTGCGGATGCCATACCCCTGCATCTTCGGTAATAGGAATTACCTCATGAATTTCGTCAACATTGAGATCGCCTCCCGTGCCGTAATAGCTCTTCAACAGGGGTGAAACGGCATGGTACCAACGTTCTAAAACTCCTTTTTTCCTTGGGTCATGGGGGTTGAAATTAATTCCGGATTTCGCGCCGCCGATGGGTGGGCCAGAAACGGTAAACTTTACTTCCATCGTTTTAGCAAGGGAGAGCACCTCGTTCATATCCAGACCTTCGCGCATTCGTGTTCCGCCTCCAGCGGCTCCACCTCTTAATGAGTTGATAACCGTCCATCCTTCGGCTTCAGTCTCAGGGTCTTTCCAATTAAATACGATTTCGGGCTGCTTATTCTCGTAAGCTTTCAGTAATTCTTTCATTAAAATTGATTTAAAATTATGTGACTATTCAGTAAATTTTCACTACCTAAACTTTGCTTTAAGTCCCCATGCGGGGTTAGTGCTGTCTCATAATTTTAATTTTTTATCAATTGAAATAGTATAGCCTAACAAATATAAAAAATTGTAATTGGAATACGTGTTTTTCAGCAATTCAGTTCTAAGAAAAATGCGACAAAATCCGTATCGAAAGCTCCAAAAGTATTCCCCCTATATTTGTAAACAAGTCACTAATTCAAAATGATATGGATTTTTCACTATCGGAAGAGCATCTGATGATACAACAAGCGGCACGCGATTTCGCCCAAAACGAATTGTTGCCTGGAGTCATTGAAAGAGATGATGCGCAAAAATTCCCAAGAGAGCAAATCAAAAAACTGGGGGAGCTTGGTTTTATGGGCATGATGACAGACCCCAAATATAATGGAAGTGGTATGGACACTCTTTCCTACGTCATCGCCATGGAAGAACTTTCAAAAATAGATGCCTCGGCTTCCGTAGTGGTTTCCGTAAACAATTCGTTAGTCTGTTGGGGCCTAGAGACTTTCGGCAGCGAAGCGCAAAAACGCAACTACCTTTCGCGTTTGACAACTGGCGAAATTATAGGCGCCTTCTGTTTGTCCGAACCGGAGGCAGGTAGCGATGCCACTTCACAGAAGACCACGGCAATTGATAACGGCGACCATTATATTTTAAACGGCACAAAAAATTGGATTACAAATGGCAGCACTGCCGGAGTTTACCTCGTCATTGCCCAAACAGACAGAGAAAAGGGTCATAAAGGCATCAACGCCTTGATCGTTGAAAAAGAAATGGCCGGTTTTGAAATTGGCCCCAAAGAAAATAAATTAGGGATACGAGGAAGCGATACGCATTCCTTGAACTTTAATGATGTAAAGGTGCCTAAAGAAAATCGTATCGGTGAAGATGGTTTTGGTTTTAAATTCGCTATGAAAACCTTAGCGGGCGGGCGTATCGGTATTGCGGCCCAAGCCCTTGGAATTGCATCAGGAGCCTATGAAATGGCACTCAAATATTCAAAAGAAAGGAAATCGTTCGGCACTGAAATAGCAAATCATCAGGCCATTGCCTTTAAACTGGCCGATATGCACACCCAAATCGCGGCAGCACGTCACCTGGTTTATAAAGCGGCTTGGGAAAAAGATCAAGGACTCAACTACGACCTTTCTGGGGCTATGGCAAAACTGTATGCCTCGCAGGTTGCCATGGACACCACGGTAGAAGCCGTACAGATTCATGGAGGCAACGGTTTCGTTAAAGACTACCATGTAGAGCGCTTGATGCGCGACGCCAAGATTACACAGATCTATGAGGGTACTTCAGAGATTCAGAAAATTGTAATCTCACGAAGTATTTTGAAAAACTAATCACAATCCTAACCTCCAGTTGCTAAATGCACCCCAACGTTTTAGGGGAGTAAAGGTGCAGTAACAAAAATTGGAATGTTGTAATAGTAAAAATATAGGGGGTGTTTGTGAAAAAGACCCCATTTTTGTTACCCTACCCCTTAAAAAGCTTTCAAAGCTGCATCAAAAAGGGTAAATTTGTCATTCTGATAAAATGACCGTACCAAAAATCCGTATTTGAGTATTTTTTAACGTTTAATTCCAAACGTTGAATTTTTATTTGATTTTATAAAAAATTGTTATTGATAATTTATCGATAGTGCTATTTTTGAAGAAATACCATAATTTATGAGGACGTTGAAGAAGCAAGGATTATACCTGCCCGAATTTGAACATGATAACTGTGGCGCAGGATTTATTTGTAGCCTTAAAGGAAAAAAATCGAACGATATCATCCATAAGGCGTTGGAGATATTAGATAAATTAGAGCACCGGGGCGCTGTTAGTGCGGATGGGAAAACCGGAGACGGAGCAGGGATACTTATCGATATACCACACGATTTCTTTAAGGCCGTATGTAAATTCGAGCTTCCAGAACCTGGGGAGTATGCCGTAAGTAATGTATTCTTGCCCCAAAAAGAAAATCAACGCAATTTTTGCAGTTCAACTTTTGAGGAGAACATCAAAAAACAAGGGTTGCAACTTTTAGGCTGGCGAGACGTACCCGTGAACCGATCTATACCCGGTCGAATCGCCATGGAGACAGAGCCTTTTGTAAAACAAATCTTTATAGCCAAAGAGAACAAACAACAAGATTATTTCAACTTCAACTTGAAACTGTTCATTGCTAGAAAAGTAACCGAACATGCGGTAATCAATTCAAAGCTTTCAGAAAGCAAGTTCTTTTACCTACCTAGTCTTTCAACTAAAATTATAATTTTTAAAGGGCTGTTGATGCCGAAGGATATCAGTCTTTATTATAAAGACTTAATGGATCCTCGAGTAGTGACGCGGTTGTCGTTGGTTCACCAGCGGTTTTCTACGAATACCTTCCCTACTTGGGACCTGGCGCAACCATTCCGCTACATGTGCCATAACGGTGAAATCAACACTCTACGCGGTAACGTTTCGCGAATGCGTTCGAGAGAAGAATTGCTAAAAAGTGATTGGTTCGGCGATGAAATCAAAAATATCCTTCCTATAATATTACCTGGAAAATCAGACTCTGCTACAATGGATATGGTCGTAGAGCTTCTTTTAATGACCGGGCGTTCCCTTCCCGAAGTTATGATGATATTGGTGCCGGAGGCTTGGGAGAGAAACCTTGATATGTCGGAAGCAAAAAGAGCATTCTACGAGTACCATTCTTGCATGATGGAACCTTGGGACGGACCGGCTTCAATACCGTTCACCGATGGTAATTATATCGGAGCAGTATTGGATCGTAACGGCTTGAGGCCCTCCCGATATACGGTAACCAAAAACGATTATGTAATCATGTCATCGGAAACGGGTGTGTTGGAAATAGCACCGGAAGATGTTGTATTCCACGGCAGATTGGAGCCGGGTAAAATGTTCTTGGTGAACATGGAGGAAGGCCGCATTATTAATGACGAGGAAATTAAAGAGGAAATCGCGCACCGTCACCCTTATAAGAAATGGCTGAACGACAATCTGGTGCATCTAAAAGATATACCCTATAACGATTGCCCCTTATTTTTAGGGGAAGCCACTATGGAAAAGAGAAAATCGGTCTTCGGTTATACTCTCGAAGATATCAATACGATAATCCTTCCCATGAGCAAGAGCGCCAAAGAGCCTATCGGCTCTATGGGATCGGATACGCCGATCGCAGTACTTTCCGACAGGCCGCAATTAATTTATAACTATTTCCAACAATTGTTCGCGCAGGTGACGAATCCACCATTAGATGGTATCCGTGAAGAACTAATCACAGACATAAGCCTCACACTAGGCAGTGACCATAACATCTTTGACTTCTCCGAGCTACATTGTCGTAAACTGAAAATACAGAATCCGGTTATTTCTAAAGAAGACTTGGATAAGATCAAAAATTATGATGTCAGTCCCGATTACAAAGTAGTTTCCATTCCGACCTTATACGAAATTCAAAAGGGGTATAATGGTCTGGAAGACGCTTTAGAATCGATTCTGAATCAAGCCTCAAAAGCTATAGACGAAGACACCAACATTATCATTCTATCGGATAGGGGCGTTGACAAATCACAAGCTCCTATACCCGCATTATTGGCATGTTCGTATGTGAACGCCGGCCTACAACAATTGGGTAAAAGAAATAAGCTAAGTATCATTGTGGAGTCTGCAGAACCAAGGGAAGTACACCACTTCTGTCTACTCTTTGGTTTCGGTGCCAGTGCCATAAACCCCTATCTCGTGAACGAAATCATCGGTGAACAGATAAAGGAACATGACATTACCGAATTTACGTTCGACGAGGCTATTAAGAATTACAATAAGGCCATCGGTAAGGGTATTCTAAAGGTGATGAACAAAATCGGAATCTCCACCCTTAATTCGTACCGCGGTTCGCAGCTCTTCGAGTGCCTCGGTATTAATTCCAAGGTGGTCGAGAAGTATTTCCCGAATACCCCAACGCGAATTCAAGGCATAGGCCTTTACGAAATCGAAAAAGAAATCGCTAAACGTCATCAAAATGCATTCTCTAAAAAAGAAGTTGCAGCGACACTTGATTTAGAAATTGGCGGAGAATACCGATGGAGAAGAGATGGCGAGAAACACATGTTCAATCCCCTTTCCATTGCCAAATTACAGAAAGCAGTGCGGGGCAACGAGTCCGACACATATAAAGAATTTGCCGATATGGTTAACAAACAGTCAAAAAACCTGTTGACCATTCGTGGCTTGTTCGAGTTTTCGAACTACGACCCGATTCCTTTAGAAGAAGTAGAACCGTGGACAGAAATTGTGAAACGGTTCAAAACAGGGGCCATGTCATACGGCTCCATCAGTAAAGAAGCACACGAAAATCTAGCCATTGCAATGAACCGAATAGGTGGTAAGAGCAATTCTGGCGAGGGTGGCGAAGACGCTGAACGTTTTTACAAAAATTCGACAGGTGATTGGCGAAACAGTGCTATAAAACAAGTTGCTTCAGGGCGTTTCGGAGTTACTTCCGATTACCTGACCAACGCACAAGAAATACAGATAAAAATGGCTCAGGGCGCCAAACCTGGCGAAGGTGGCCAACTACCTGGCCCTAAGGTAAACCCGGCAATTGCCAAAACGCGAAATTCGACCCCTTATGTTGGTTTGATTTCGCCACCACCTCACCATGATATCTATTCCATAGAAGATCTTTCACAATTGATCTACGACCTTAAATCGGCGAACCGTAAAGCGCGGGTCAATGTTAAATTGGTTTCAGAGGTCGGTGTGGGTACCGTTGCAGCAGGTGTGTCCAAAGCAAAAGCAGATGTTATTCTGATTTCTGGTTTTGATGGGGGCACGGGGGCTTCGCCACTGACTTCATTGAAACATGCCGGTTTACCTTGGGAATTGGGTATTGCCGAAGCGCAACAGACTTTGGTCATGAACGACCTTCGAAACCGAATCGTATTAGAATGCGACGGACAGCTAAAAACCGGTCGTGATGTCGCTGTGGCCTGTTTGTTAGGAGCCGAAGAATTTGGTTTTGCAACTGCTCCTTTAGTTGCCTCAGGCTGTATTATGATGCGCGTTTGCCATTTGAATACTTGCCCTGTGGGTATCGCAACCCAAAACCCAGAACTTCGTAAAAAATTCGAAGGGAAACCCGAGCACGTTGTCAACTATATGTATTTCGTGGCGCAAGAGTTACGGGAAATCATGGCGCAGCTCGGCTTTAAAACGGTAAATGAAATGGTCGGTCAAGTTCAAAAATTAGATCGAAAGAAAGCTGTCGACCACTATAAGGCCGCAGGTATTGATTTGACTCCAATCTTGTATCAAGTAGATGTACCTGTAGGTACCAAATTCTATAATACCCAGAAGCAAAATCATAATATAGATAAATCGATTGAATTTGAAATTATTGAAAAAGCGAATCCGTCTTTGTTCCGAAAGGAAAAATTGACGCTCGATTTCCCGATTAAAAATACGGATCGAGCGGTCGGTGCAATAATCAGCAATGAAATCTCTAAAGTGTATGGTGCCAAAGGCTTACCTATAAACACCTTGAAACTGAACTTTACCGGTTCTGCCGGCCAAAGTTTCGGAGCCTTTGCTACACGGGGTTTGACCATGACCGTAAACGGTAATACGAACGATTATCTGGGAAAAGGACTTTCAGGAGCGAAATTGGTCATTAAAGTACCCGATGCATCAACGATAGTACCTGAAGACAATGTGATTACCGGCAATGTGACCTTATATGGTGCTACCGCAGGTAGAGCTTATATTAACGGCAAAGCTGGTGAACGGTTTTGTGTACGTAATTCAGGTGCGAAAGCAGTCGTTGAAGGTATCGGAGACCACGGATGCGAATATATGACCGGAGGAATTGCTGTGATACTTGGCGAAGTAGGAAGAAATTTCGGTGCAGGAATGAGTGGTGGTATTGCCTATATTTTTGACGAAAAAAATACCTTTCGAAAAAAGTGTAATAACGAAGCCTTGAATTTGTTGGATGTTACTGAAGACAATGATATCAAACAACTAAAAGACCTAATCGAAAGCCACTATAATTCTACCCTAAGTCCATTAGCGCAGCGTATTTTGGAAAAATGGGAAACATGTCTGCCCAAGTTTGTAAAAGTTCTACCGGAAGAATACAAACAGGCATTGCTTCGTATGGAAAGAGAAAAATTAGAAACTATTTAAAATCGAGAAATGGGAAAGATAACAGGATTTTTGGAATTCGATAGAAAAGTAGAGGAGTATGCCCCCGCAGAGGAGCGCGTCAAAAATTATAAGGAGTTCACTAAGCCCTTACAGGAAAAGGAGTTAAAAAACCAAGGTGCTCGATGTATGGATTGTGGCATTCCGTTCTGTCATAGTGGTTGCCCTTTGGGAAATTTGATTCCTGATTTTAACGATGCCGTCTATCGCGGTAAATGGGAAAAAGCGGCTGAAATTTTGCACGCCACGAATAATTTTCCTGAATTTACGGGAAGGTTATGCCCTGCACCATGTGAGGAAGCCTGTGTTTTAGGTATCAACGAAGACCCGGTGTCCATCGAAAATATTGAGAAAAATATTGTGGAGACCGCCTTTACAAAAGGATGGGTTATCGCCATACCTCCCGCAAATAGAACAGAAAAAAAAGTAGCCGTAATCGGCTCTGGACCGGCAGGTCTTGCTGCGGCACAGCAATTAAATCGAGCCGGACATACCGTTACCGTTTTTGAGCGAGATGAAAAACCGGGCGGACTCTTACGCTATGGTATTCCAGATTTTAAAATGGAGAAGCATGTTATCGACCGAAGGCTAAAAGTCTTGGAAGATGAGGGTATTGAATTCAAATGTGGCGTAAATGTCGGAAAGGATATAAAAGCCGATGAACTCAAGAGCGATTATGATGCTATTGTTCTTTGTGGAGGTGCAACCATTCGCAGAAATCTACCTATTGAAGGCGCTGATTTAAAAGGCGTCGTTCAAGCAATGGATTTTTTACCACAAAACAACAGACGAGTTGATGGCGTAAAAAAATTCGAAAACGAAATTATGGCGACCGGAAAGAATGTGGTCGTAATTGGAGGTGGCGATACCGGTTCAGATTGTATCGGAACGTCTTTCAGACATGGTGCCAAATCGGTGTCCAATTTTGAGATTATGCCCATGTCCACGACCGAACGTCCCGAAGGGCAACCTTGGCCATTTTGGCCCATGCGCTTGCGTACCAGCTCATCCCACAAAGAGGGTGCAGAACGTTTCTTTAGTATTTCTACAAAACGATTTGTTGGTGACAAAGATGGAAATCTAACAGGTTTAGTTACGGCAGAAGTCGAATGGATTAAAACACCTGGTCAGAGACCACAACTAAAGGAAGTAGAAGGAACCGAAAAAGAATGGAAATGTGAATTGACTTTATTAGCATTAGGATTCACAGGTTCTGAAATGACCATTGCAGAGCAGCTAGGCCTAGAGGCCGACGGCAGAACCAACATTAAAGCCACCGAGGCCGATTACAAGACCAATGTGCCCGGTGTGTTTGCTGCGGGAGATCAGCGTAGAGGGCAATCCCTTATTGTCTGGGCAATTTCTGAAGGGCGCCAGGCGGCCCATCATGTAGACACCTATCTTATGGGCGAATCAGAACTACCCCTAAAAGGTGAAGGTGACCTGCCTAGAGTATAGCCTTCGAGCACGTTCTTTCGCAACAAGAAGTAATTCCATCCAACCCGTAAAACCGGGTTGGATTTTTTTTGCCCTCAGTATCGGTTTGACCTCACTACTTTTTAATCGGAGTATATGACAATAAGAAAAGTTCTAATTTACATGATAATAAGTGCGTTCGCCTTTACCTCAATGAATATTTTGGTAAAGCAACTGGCACAGTATAATGTTTATGAAATCGTTTTTTTTCGTGGTTTTGGCTCTTTGATACTAAGCATGGGTGTTTTATACCGATTGAAAATACCCGTACTCGGGAATAAAAAAAGATTATTGCTGCTTAGGGCCTTAATCGGAACAGCCTCCATGACCTTGTTTTTCATGTCTTTGAAATACCTTTCTGCGGGTACCGCAGTTTCGTTACGCTATCTAGCTCCTATATTCTCGGCTATTTTTGCAATTTTCCTTTTAAAAGAAAAGATAAAGGCTCCACAGTGGGTCTTCTTTTTGATTTCTTTAGCCGGTGTACTCGTACTCAAGGGATTTGATATGAATGTAAATACCATAGGCCTCGCGCTTATTCTGGCGGCTGCGGTTTTAAGTGGACTAGTATATATTACGATTACCAAAATAGGGCAGGGCGACCACCCCATCGTGATTATCAATTATTTTATGTTTACCGCTGCCGTATTCGGCGGCTTAATGGCTATTCCCTATTGGAAAAATCCAATAGGCATCGATTGGCTACTTTTATCAGGCCTGGGTGTTTTTGGTTTTATAGGACAACTCTATATGACCAAAGCCTTTCAAATAGCGGCCAACAATCTTGTAGCACCGTTCAAATATCTAGAAGTACTTTTCACAGGTATAGTCGGTTTTTTATGGCTCAATGAGCTTTATAACTGGTGGAGCGTTTTGGGAATTATATTAATTATTGTTGGGTTAGTAGCCAATGTTATCTACAAATCACAAATAAACAAATAGTATGTTGTCAAATCTATATGCATAGCACCGAAAGGTATTACTCTATAGACCAATCAACCGAAATATTTCCAAATTACAATTTCCAACGCCCACCTTCGGCCGTTATTTCTACATCCCACTCTTGAGGTGGGTTTATTTCGTACTGCGGGTCATTATCCTTCGCCGGAAATGACTCAACCACCTCTATTAAAAGCTCGAAATTAGTTTTTCGTTCTTGCGTGGTCAGGCTATCTATAATATTGTGCTCCTCAAAGGGATCGGCCTTTAAATCAAAGAACTTTTCCTCTTTTCTATTTGAATTGACGTACAACTTATAATTTTCATTTCGCAGTACCCTATCCCTAAACTTGTATTGATTTTCTACACCCTTGTCAGTGAGACGAGCATTGTTACCACCTCCCATTCCCAATATCCAATCCCTTTCAGAAGCACGGTCACCGCTCAACAATACTTTCTTAAAAGACTTACCATCAACTACATGTGACGCATTACGCTGAGTCCGTTTATCCGTAAACGCAATACCAGCAATATCAATAAAAGTCGGAAGCATATCGGTAAAATCTATAAGCGCATTAGATTCTTGATTCGCTTTTACCCTTTCTGGCCAACTTACGATAAAGGGTTCGCAAATTCCGGCCTCTCCTGTACTGGCTTTTCCGCCTTTTATTTTCTGCCCATTCAATCCACCTGTGATTGATTTTGTAGTACCGTTATCGGTAGTAAAAACCACCACGGTATTGTCCAATAGATTATTTTGTTTTAATGCCTCTACCAACTCACCAACAATTTTATCGGTATACCGTACCATGGCTTTATGTTTGCCCAAGTTATCGCTCGCAGATGCATCAGGCGTGTTAACAAGAGGGGTATGCGTCAAGACCATGGGGTAATATATGAACATTGGGTCCTCTTTATTTTCCTTCATAAACTGAATGATAAAATCACGAAAAATATCCGGCCCAAAGGAACCAGAATAGGTTTCACTACCTTCTTTTGTGAAGATATAAGGATTCCAATACCGTTCTGCACTAGGCTCAATACCGGCCTCGTATCCAGTCCACATACAGAATTCGTCGAAACCCGCTTTGGTCAAAGCATCAGGTTCTACCCGAAAATCATCAATCTGCCATTTGCCCGCAACGCAAGTTTTATAACCGGTCCTTCTAATTTCCTGAACCAGGGAAGGATTCACTGTTTCGTCGAAATGTGCACCTCCGCCCCAACGGGGAACATCCCAATGGTTAACCCAGCCATGCCTAAAGGGATATTGGCCCGTTAACAAGGTTACCCGCGAAGGTGTGCACTGGGGCATTGAATAGACATTGTTGAATTTCATGCCAGATTCGGCCAATTTATCGATATTGGGCGTCACAATATCTTCAGCACCATATGCGCTTATCCATTCTTTTCCCAAATCGTCTACAAGAATGAACAAGATATTGGGTGGACGATTGTCGACCTCTTTCGTTTTGACAGTTTCGCTACAACTGAGGAATAAAAGCGCTATGAGTGCCCAGCGATTTGTATACATAAGATTTATTCAGGACTTGTTTAGCACTTTCTCATAAATCTCTTGTAATGACAATTCATCGTCCATCGTTTTTTGTAGTTCTAAGAGATCGGCAAATAGTGTTTTAACCTTTTCGGAATACTCGGGCATATTCGCCAAATCATTCATTTCATTAGGGTCATTTTCCAAATCGAACAAAAGGATCTTCTCTATTTTTGGATAGATCAAAAGTTTGAATCCATTTTTACGTATCATTCGTTGAACATCGATATAGGCCCCATATACCCCATCGTAATGACTCTCTTTTCGATTACCCTTGACAATATCCGAAAAGCTGTTGAATTGCACATAATCGGGTTTTTCAACATCTGCCAATTCTAGCGTGGTCGCCATGATATCTTGTAAATAGACATCTTGATCCAATAGTTTGCCCTTTGGTATACCAGGGCCAACAACCATCATGGGTATGCGTATGCTATGATCAAACATACTTTGTTTACCTATCAGGCCGTGATGGCCCACTGAAAGTCCGTGGTCTGCACCAAAAAAGATGTACGTATTATCAATTTCACCACTCGCCTCCAAGGCATCGAGTACTTTTCCAATTTGCTCATCCATATGACTCAAAAGGGCGTAATACTCTCGGCGGTGTACCTTAACGGCATATTCGGTTCTCGGAAAAGGTGCCAAGGCCTCATCTCTAAGTCCGGGCGGATTGCCCATATCGTCTTTCCAAGGATATTCCGGTAAGAAATTTTCGGGAACTTTAATATCCTCCAAAGGATACATATCTAAAAACCGTTGGGGGGCCTGTCTTGGGTCATGAGTGGCATTAAAAGCCAAATACATAAAAAAGGGATCATCTTTTTTCTTCGCCGTTTCTAAAAAGGCCAGTGCATCGTTTCGCACCACCTCACTCCAGTGCTTTCCGCCTTCCCAGAAGCCACCTTGTAAAGTGTCGGTAGGCGACCACTCTGTATCGTCGGGCCCCGTTGGTCGACCATACCCCAGAGGCATATAATCGTTCCAATCTTTCATATCGCCCGATTCTTCCTTCCATTTCTTTTCGGCGGCCGTAAGTTCATTACGTCTATCGCCTGGCATACCTGGGCGCACATGTCGTGCTTCCTTGAAAATGGTGGCAGCAGGCGCCTGTACATGCCACTTACCGGTCATATAAGTATCATACCCCTGCTTCTCCAACAGTCTGCTCCAAGTTTGGTTCAATGCAGTTGAATCTCCTTTGGCCCATGTCTCGCTTTTTTTTTGGGCATTCCAAATATAAGAGCCAGAAATAATCATAGCACGTGAAGCTACACAGATGGCACCGTTCCAACCGCCCATATTGTAGGCATGGGTAAACGACGTCCCCCCATCTACCAATCGGTCTAAATTTGGGGTATGCACCTCCTCAAAACCCAGTGCACCAATACTTTCAAAAGTCTGGTCATCCGCAAATAAAAATACAAAGTTCGGTTTGTCATCTACCTTTTTATCTTTTTCGGACGAAGAATTTTTACAGGATGCGACCAATAGAATAAAAAGCAATGGAAATACATGTGATATTCTCATAAATGTTAATTTTTTGTAATTAAGGATACTTAAAAATAAGCAATAAAGGGGCAACCTGTAGGCCCTTGTTTTATCTCATCTTTCATAATCTTTTTCTTGTGCACTGTTCTCCTGAGAAGTTTTCCAAGTGCGCCAAACGGAAACCATTTCGCCAAGCTTTTCAGGCTCTGTTTCGGCAAGGTCGTTTTGTTCTTCAGTGTCATCTAAGATATTGTAAAGTTCAAAGTGCTTCCCGTTGTCTTTACTATAGATCTTGTACTCATTGTCTATTAAAGCGGCCTGACCTTGAAATTCAAAAGCCAAAGGTTCAGACCTTCGTTCTATATTTCCTTGAACCATAGGAAGTATATCGACGCCATCATAAGGTCGTTCGTTTTTCTTAAGATCGACTCCTAAAATATTCGCTATGGTCGGGAAGTAATCAGATGTAAAACAGGGTGCTTTCACTTTGGTACCCGGCTGAATCTTTCCTTCCCATTCCATAATCCCAGGAACCCGGATACCTCCTTCATTAAGACTTCTTTTCCGTCCTTTCAATCCATTGGTAAGCCCTTGGGTTCTACCGCCGACCGATTTCCCCTCCGGCCCATTATCACTGGTATAGAACAGCACAGTATTTTCAGCAACGCCCAAGGCCTTTAATTTGTCGCGTAGACGTCCTACTTGTTCATCCATGGCTGATATGACGCCATAATAATGTTGTTGGTCTTCGGAAAGGTCGGCATAGGGCTTTCGATAATCATCGCCTGTCAATACCGGTAAATGGGGAGTATGAAACCAGATGATACTTAAAAATGGTTTTTTACTTTGTACGGCGTTCGCGATAAAAGGGATAACCCTATCCATAATAACTCGCGAGTCATCGCCTTTCAAATTATCGGTTTCTATTTGGCCAGGGCCGGTCCAATATGACGTATTAAAAGGTTCGCCCTCTTTAAAACTCTTGTTCACATCACCGGATGATTTTGGCGGTGTAACCATAGGATTCCACGTCGGCACTTTCGATTCGGTTACAAAATTGACATCAAAACCATGTTCCCAAGGCGGAGCGTAATCTGCATCAAATTTCGCTCTACCACCCCTGTTCGCCTCTAGTGTATCGCGCGTAAGCGTACCCAAGTGCCATTTGCCAAAATGGCCAGTGGTGTAACCTAAACCCTTGACCATTTCACCCAACGTAATCTCCTCTGGTTTTATATGCCCGCAATTGGCAGTACAAATGCCATAGCGCAGGGGATGCCTACCGGTCATTACACTTCCGCGTGTCGGGGAACACACTGCGGAGGCAGCATAAAAACGTTCAAAAACCGCTCCGTTGGCTGCCATCATGTTCAAATTTGGGGTTTTTAAATAGGGATGGGCATTGTATGCTACATCTCCCCAACCTTGGTCATCGGCCATTAACAAAATAACATTTGGCCTTTCATCTTTTGCCGAATTATTTTTCGGTTTATTAGGTCTTTCCGAACAGCTCACCAACAAGACTGCAACAAAAAACCAGCTTGCAACTAATTTCATGAGTTTCTTCATTTTTATAGTACTAGTACTGGCCAGAAAAAATTACATGACTTTCTTGAGTGCTGCCAAGAGCATATTAACATGATTGGCATCCGAGCTTTCACCCATTAAACCAATCCGCCATATTTTTCCGGCATAAGGGCCCAGACCTCCGCCTATTTCGATATTGTATTCTTCCAGCAAGCGTTTTCGGGTACCTGCTTCATCTACCCCTTCTGGAATTCGAACTGCGTTCAGCATGGGAAGTCGGTAAGACTTGTCTACCAAAAACTCAAATCCCATACCTTCCAAACCCTCGCGCAACAGCTCATGGTTTCTTTGATGTCTTTTGAAACGGTTTTCCAGACCTTCTTCCAAAACAATGCGCAAGGCCTCGCGCATCGCAAACATGGCCGATACCGGTGCCGTATGGTGGTAGGCCCTTTTAGCGCCCGCCCAGTAGTTCTTGACCATAGTCAAATCTAAAAACCAGCTCTGTACTTTAGTTTTCCTGTTATCAAGCACATCGATGGCGGCCTGGCTAAAAGTGACAGGAGAGAGCCCAGGAGGAGCGCTCAAGCATTTTTGGCTTCCCGAATATAGGGCATCGATGCCCCATTCATCAACTTTTAAATCGGTACCGCAATAAGAGGTAACGGCATCGACTACAAAAAGGGCTCCCGCTGCTTTGGTCAAGTTGCTGATTTCTTCCAAAGGCTGCAAGACCCCAGTAGAGGTCTCCGCGTGCACAATGGCCAGTAATTTCGGACTGCAGGTCTCCAAAGCTTTCTTTACATCATCAACCTTTATCGGGCTGCCCCATTCTGCTTCTACTTTAATTACTGTTGCCCCACAGCGTTCGGCAATGTCGGCCATACGGTTTCCGAAGACTCCATGTATACATACGACCGCCTCGTCACCCGGCTCCAATAAATTTACAAGACAAGTCTCCATTCCGGCACTTCCGGGGGCAGAGATTACGAAGGTCAAAGGGTTTTGTGTTTGCAACGTTTCTTGGGTCATCGCCTTGATATCGTCCATTATTTCTAAAAACTCTGGGTCTAAATGACCTATCAAAGGTGTGGCCATCGCCTTTAATACCCTAGAATGTACATCGCTGGGTCCTGGCCCCATTAGCACCCTCGTACTGGTCTTCATTTCACTGATTTTCCGCATTGTGATACATTTTTATAGTTCTACTTTGATTGTTTTAATTTTAGCCTATCATTCACTCTGAACGTAAGGTCATTTTTTTTCTACGGCCCTAATAACCTCAACAAAGTGTTTTGGTTTTGCTTTGGTAAAATGTTCTATTTGGTGGCGACAACTGAAACCGCAAGCTACAATTTCATGGTTTTTTTGCAGTTTTTCCACGGCGGGAAAGAGAATTTCCCTTCCGATTTTTTCAGATAGACCGTAATGCTCCTTTTCATATCCGAAAGACCCCGCCATACCGCAACATCCCGAAGGGATTTCAGTTACTACACTTCCAGAATTTTTTAGCAACGATTTCATGGAATTTATTCCATACAATGCTTTTTGATGGCAATGGCCATGAATGGCCACGGTATTGGACACAGGTTCAAAATGAACATTCAACCGCCCGTTTTCAAATTCATCGGCCAAAAAGACGTCAATCATCATTACGCCGTTTTTTAATTGTTCGGCCATTTCTTGGTCGGCAATAAGATCCGGCAGGTCATCGTTCAGTGCAGATGCGCAACTTGGTTCACAGACTAAAACCTTTAAACCATTGTCCAAATATTTTTTGAGTCCTGCTATCGTTCTTTCCCCATCCTTTTTAGCATCCCGTAAAAAGCCATGCGAAATTTTTGGCCGTTGGCAACAGCCAACATTTGCCAAAATAACTTCATAACCACAGGAATTCAACAGATGAAGGGCAGAAATACCGATATGTGGCTCGTGATAGTTTAAATACGTATCTGCGAACAATACTACTTTTTTATCACCCTTATTGGTCTTATGGGCGTTTTTGGCAAACCATTTGTAAAACGGTTCCTGAGCAAAATCTGGTAGTATCCGTCGTTTATCAAATCTTGCCGTACGTTCCAAAATAGATCGGAACAAACGGCTTTTTTGAATTTTGTTTACAGTTCCAGCTTTCCATCCGGACATAGTTGCCGCCGCCTTAGCCGAATCCCTTATCAGTCGATCTCTTAGCGTTATACCATGTTCGTCATAGTACATTTGAAGCGTATCACTTTTCATTTTTGCCATATCCACATTGCTGGGACATTCCGATTTACACGCTTTGCAGGAAAGGCAAAGGTCCATGACCTCGTGTAGCCGCTGGCTCGAAAGTCCTGTAGTACCAAATTGGTCCGACATCGCCATCCGAAGTGCATTGGCCCTACCCCTTGTAGAATGTTCTTCGTCCCTGGTAGCCTTAAAACTGGGGCACATTGTTCCGCCCAACACCTTGCGGCATTCTCCAACGCCGGTACACATATGAACGGAAGCGGCAAAACCCTCTTCGGCTTCATACTTATACTCCGTTTTCACTGCTTGATCCTTGTAGGCCTCGCCATAGCGCAAATTATGTTCTATGGTCTGGGCCTCAATAATTTTACCTGGGTTCATCAGGTTATCGGGATCAAAGAGTTTTTTCACTTCCAAAAATACACTGTATAGCGTGTCCCCGAAAAAACGTTTATTATAAGCGCTACGCACTAGGCCATCACCATGTTCCCCGCTCCACGAGCCTTTGTATTTTACCACAAGTTCAAAAGTGTCTTCGGCAATACGTTTTAATCTTTCAATATCTTCCACTAATCTCAGGTCCAATATTGGGCGCACATGAATGACCCCCACACTTGCGTGCGCATACATTGCGGCTTCGGTTCCGTGTTTTGCACATACTTTTAATACCTCATCGATATACTTAGGCAAATGTTGAGAGGGTATTCCTGCATCTTCAATAAAGGCCAAGGGTTTTTTGTTACCTTTTATGCCCAACATTAGCCCGAGTCCTTTTTTACGGATTACCCAAACATCTTCGTAGGCTTCCCCTTCAGGAAAAACAGGATATGCGTAACCAAAGTTGCTCGCCTTTAGTTGCGTAATCATTTGCTGGGGCCTTTCCGTGACATCTTCAAGAGTATCCCCATAAAATTCTACAATCAATATCGCGGCGGGGTCACCTTCTAAAAAATGGCAATGGTGTTTTGTAGTCAGGTTTTCTTTACTTAGTCTAATTACTGTACGATCGAGGATTTCCACTGCGGATGGATTGAAGGGAAACATTGTTTCAACCGAAGAAATAGCTTCCAAAACCTCTGCAAAATGTACAACGCAGACCGATTTATGCCTAGGCAGGTCGACCAAGTTTAGTTTTAACTCTAAAGTAGTAGCCAAGGTACCTTCACTTCCGCAGATCAATTTGCACAAGTTCCATTGATCCGTATACACAAATTCATCTAAATTATAGCCCCCTACGCGTCGCATTACTTTGGGAAAACGGTCCTTGATCTCCTGATTGCTTTCCTCTATCAGTTTCTTGAAGGATGCAAAAATCTTCCCCTCCCTATTTGTTTGCAAAGCTTTCTCCTTGTATTCTTCTGGAGAACAATTTGCTAAGTACATTTCAGAACCGTCTGCCAGAACAACGGAGGCCTCGAGAACATGGTCTACGGTCTTCCCGTATAGAATACTCTTTGTGCCCGAAGAATTATTGCCTACCATGCCCCCGACATTGGCCCTACTGCTTGTTGCCGGATCAGGTGCAAAAAGTAACCCATACCCCTTTAATGCAGCATTTAAATCGTCCCTTGCCATCCCCGGTTGAACCCGCACCCATTTTTCGGTCTCGTTTATTTCTAGGATGGTATTCATATATTTAGAAAAATCCAAAATCATGGATTTTCCAACCGTTTGCCCGGCCAAGCTCGTACCGGCACCTCTAGGTAGAATGGTAATCTTGTTGGAATATGCCGCTGCGATTGCCTCCCTTACATCTTCATCATCCCTTGGCAATACGACCGCAATCGGTCGTATTTGATAAATACTGGCGTCAGTTGCATACATGCCCAAGGTGTAATCATCAACCAAAACATCGCCCTTGATGCCCTTTTTTAATCTATTGTAAAAATCTTCCATTCAATATCTGATTCACGAAGTGATAATAAGTCCCAAAATGCCTACAATCAACAAATAGTATATGGTGGGGATAATGGTCTTTCGCAATACCATTCCTTCTTTTCCGAGAAAACCAACAGTGGCACAAGCTGCCACGACATTGTGGATGGCTATCATGTTTCCGGCTGCTGCACCAACAGCCTGAAGCGCTACAATCATGAATGACGGCATCATTAATTTTGTGGCGACCCCGAACTGGAAGAGCGTAAACATAAGGTTGCTAATCGTATTACTGCCGGCAATAAACGCTCCAAGCGCCCCGATTGCAGGGGCAAACAGGGGGTAAACTTCACCTACGTTCCCTGCGACCCACTCTGCCATGGCTATTGGCATGCTTGGCAACTCGGATGGATTAATGCCCGAATTGATATAGATACGAACCATGGGGATTGTAAATACAAGCACGAATCCTGCGCCCAAGAGCATTTTGGCACTTTCGGAAAAGGCCATCTTTACATCCCTGACTTTCATTTTGTGCAGTAAAATAGTAATCAATCCAACTAAAAGCAAAATGGTGCCTGGCAAATAGAGGGGGCTACTCGAGGCGGAAATAGAAGTGCCGAGAATTTCGTTCCAATCGATTTTGACACTGGTCAACCACTTTTTGACAGGCAATTGCCCAAGTCTTGACAATACCAAAAAAACGGCTAATAATACATAGGGCAACCAGGCTTTTGTCAAAGATATTTTTCTTTGACTATCCTTTATGCTCAATTTTACATTCAATGTACCCATCCAAGTGGCCGGCCAGTTTTTTTCTTCATCAAAGGTCCACACTTTTTTAGGCATTAAAAATCCGCGTTTAGCAGCATAGACCACTATGGGAATGCCGACGAGAGCACCTAATAGCGAAGGAAATTCTGGGCCTAGAAATGTGCCGGTAATGACATAGGGAACAACAAATGCAAGTCCGCCGAAAAGTGTAAATGGTAGTACTTGAAGCCCTTCTTTCCACGATTTGTTCTTGCCAAAAAAACGGGTCATCATGCAGACCATAAGAGAGGGTATGAGTACGCCAGCGATAGCATGCAATATGACCACTTGCGAAGTGACCAATTGAATATAGTCTGAAAACTGCATCCCTGAACTCGACAGTTCTGCCGTAAATTCAGGACTTTGGATACCGCCGCTAACCCCGACCAAAATAGGTGTCCCAACCGCACCAAAGGTCACGGCGGTACTTTGCACCATCATGCCCAGCATTACTGCACAAAATGCCGGAAAACCAAGCCCTACCAATAAAGGGGCAACTATGGCGGCGGGGGTACCAAAACCGGCAGCGCCCTCAATAAAGGAACCAAATAGCCATGCAATAATTACGACCTGTATTCTACGATCTTCGGTGATATTGGTAAAACCTTCGCGAATGGTATGAATAGCCGTTGAATATTTCAGCAGATTCAAAAGGACTATCGCCCCAAAAATAATATACAGGATGTCAAAAGTTATGAACAGTCCTTGAATACCGGAGGCAAGAATATATGCCGGTGAATTGCCCCAAACTAAGAAAGCTATAATCGCTGTAGCTATAAATGCAAGGGGCATTGCCTTTTTAGCAGGAATCCTGAAACCAACAAGAAGTACTGTCGCCAAAAGAATAGGTACAAAAGCCAACAAGGCGAGGATTGATGGAGACATTCAAATTGACTTTAGAGTTTACTTAAACTCACTACTTTATGATTTTCACTGACCTTAAACATGTTCTTAATCATACAGAAATCATTTAGAGCTCTAATGGAGTTCTGTAATTAAGAGACTGGACAAATTACCATTTTTCAGGAGCTTTTCCTATTATTCTATTTTAAATGAACAAAAAGCGCAACAAATTATCAATGGATATGAAGAAAAATGGGCCGGGTTAATCTTTCGTCACTTTACTCTCCCACCAATCATGGTTAGGTTGAAAATCTTTCGATAAAAACTCCATGCGTTGGGCTTCTAAGTCAGGCCACTTTTCATTGACCATATCACTGTGTCTTTTCTCGGCCAGTTTTGTATCGAATTCCGGATCGCCTGCCGGTATATTGGCCCCCACTTCATTAAGCCAATCTATTAATTTTGTGCTTAAATTCTTCGCAATTTCAGGATGAGAATCCACAACATTGGATTGCTCACTGCCATCTGAAGTCAGGTCGTAAAGCTCTTCACTACCGTCTTCCCAATAGTGGATCAGTTTCCAATTCTTTTCTCGAATGATGGAAGAAGGATTTCCTCCTTGGTTGCCATAATGTGGATAGTGCCAGAACAATGGTCGTTCAATTTTCATTTCTTTACCTTCCAATATAGGTTTGAGGCTTAGGCCATCAATATGTTGTTTAGGTAAGAGTTCAACACCGGCCAAGTCTAATAGCGTCGGATAAAAATCGGTGCCTGTAACCGGAAAATCACTTTGCGAACCCCCGATATTTAACCAGGGTACTTTTATAAAATAAGGTTCCCTGATACCCCCTTCCCATTGATATCCTTTTCCGCCGCGCAGGGGAAGGTTCGAAGTAGAAAATGCATCCCCAGAGGCCACACCTCCGTTGTCAGAAGTAAAAACTACAATCGTATTTTCTTCGATACCAGCTTCTTTCAAAGCCTTCAATACAACGCCAACGGCATCGTCCATACTTTCAACCAGACCGGCATAAATCGGATTGTCTTGAACTTCTCGAATGGGTAAGACACGTTCCATTTTATATCCTTTTTCAGCTATGCCCTGCGCTTCGGCCTTGTCTCTATATTTTTGCCACTTTTGCTCGGTGGTCTGTATCGGGCCATGTACCGCATAAAACGAAAGAAAGGCGAAAAATGTAGAATCTTTCTGCTGCTTGATGAAATCGGCAGTTTCATTGGCCAAGCGTATCGAAAGGTTTTCACCATCTTTGTAAATAGGCAGTTTAGGGTTTTTCCATGGTGAAAAATAACCGCCCATAGGGCTTCCCTTTTCCCAACCACCTTTATTGATTTCAAAACCGTGATCTTCAGGATATGACCCCTCATTGCCCAAATGCCATTTTCCGGAAAAGAAGGTCTTGTAACCCTCCGCCTTCATTGCCTCCGCCATAGAAATATCATTTTCAGGTAAGCCATGAACATATTCTGCAGGAAGCAGTTTATCATGCCGGCCATGATCGCGCCAAGCGGCACCAAATTTAGCCCCAATCCAATCAGTAATTCCATGCCTAGCCGTAAACTTCCCAGTCATAATACTGGCCCGAGAAGGACTACAGACCCGACTAGCCGCATAGCCTTGTGTGAATACCATGCCTTCTTTGGCAATACGGTCAACATTTGGTGTTTCGTAGTAGGTGCTGCCCGTAAAACTTAAATCGTGCAGGCCCAAATCGTCTACAAGAATGAAAACAATGTTTGGTTTTTTTACGACTTTGTCAGCTTTACTTTTGTCATCGTTACAACCAACAACTAGGAGTAAACATGGTATAATGATTCGAAATTTTAAATGCTTCATTTGGTCGTATTAAAATTTTAAGGAACATACTGATATGCCTTGGGTATGTATTGAAGAAACGAACAATCACTCAAAACTTTCAATGCTCAACTGCTTTTCAAGCCAATAGTCTTCTTTTCTGAATTCGAATTTTGTGGGTTGGTACTCGCCTACTAAACTCACATCGGCTTTTTTGGGCACTTCCATATTCATGGCCCAGAAGACACCGTTCACCAATAATCGGCGTGTACCTTCTATCAACATATCGTTTGCTGCTCCTACGGTCGTGGTAAAGACCTTGCCTTTTTGTCCTTCAGGGATTTGATAACTCTTTGTCCAAGCGACAGGCATTAAAACATCGTCCAATTTTTTGCCGTCTTTGTCCGTTGTGGCCACTTTGTCGTCAGTTGGTTTCATCCCAAAGAGAACATCATTTTCATCATATTCACCAGAGCGATCCATCACTTGACCCAAAATAATAGGCTGTGAATCGCCTGGCAACGGCAATCGCACGCCGTATACATCGCTAGCCCCCCAAACATCGCCATCTGATATTCCGTTGGTAATTGCGGTCGATTCTGCTCCATCTGCAATAATCCCCTTAGTACTTTGATGTTTATGATGCCCATGATGGTTGATCCATTTTTCACCCAAGACCAAACGCCCGAAACCGCCCGTCCACTCCGTTTTATCCCCTTCATAATAGTTACCGTAGTGCTTAAAATTCGAAACTGAATCCGCGGCAAAATTAAAAGCATGTGTGGCAGTTCTGATACCCATTACCGGCTTACCGGTCTTCAGATAATCGTCTATATAGTGCATTTGCCCATCGGGCAAAGCCCGGAATCGCGTAAAAACAATCATCATATCAGCAGTGGTCAAAGCTTCTAACCCTGGAATATTCTTTAAATAATTCGCATTGACAATACCTGGTTTCGACTCTTCTTGAGCAAATAAAACCGTACAGTTAAAACCGTGGTGCTTTGATAAAATCTGTGCCAATTGCGGCAAGGCCTCCTCGGAACGATATTCTTCATCTCCGGAGATCAATACAATGTGTTTTGCGTTTGTATCAGTTCCTTCAAAGGTTAGCCATTGTTTGGGAGTTTCAGCAACCTCCATCTCATCTGCTTCTGCGGTTTTTGTTTCTTTTTGCTCTTTACAGGCCATAAAGGAAAACAACAATACGAAATAAAATATATTCCTCATATATCTAAGTTATTTGGTTAAAATTTGATTTTTTTAGAGATTGTTTTGATCAAAGACAAAAATGTCATACCCGTAAATTTAGGCTTCTTTTCAAAACTTGGGTAATCTACCCATAAAAAATATATTTCCCAAGACCCTTGAAATTTCTCAATAAAGTCATATTTCAATCAACATAAGGCAAAAAAGTATTAACCTTTAATCATCAAATAGATTTAAATTTGAAGGGGACGCATGTTTTATAAACTTAGATTTCTAGTACCCAATAAAATTTCATAAATTTCATCGATGATAAGCTTTAAAATATTCATTCCCAAATCGAAATTTCAATACCTAGCTTCACTATTCTTATTTCAGGTTACCAAATCATCTATTATCTTTATGAATAACCGATAAAGAATCCGATTTAATTTCAATTTCAATTTCAATTAATTACATATAAAATCATGAGCTTAATTAAAAAAGTCGCGAACGGAAAGGTTCTGATATCACTTTTGTTGGTCATCGCACTGTATAGTTGTAACCATAAAGAAAACGGCCTATTAGAATTAAAAAATAACTCTCATATTGTCTTGATAGGAAATAATCTTGGCTCAAGAATGCTGAATTTCGGGCATTTTGAAACTGAAATGCATTTGCGATATCCTGATAGTACATTGTTCATTCGTAATATGGCTGACCCAGGGAATACACCTGGTTTCCGACCTCATTCTTCAAGAAAGTTGCCATGGGCTTTTCCTGGAGCGGAAAAATTTCATCAAAATGAGCTAGGAAACAAATCGGGAAGTATCGGTTTTTTTCCGGCCGAGGATGAATGGTTGACCAATTTAGGTGCGGATGTAATTCTAGCTTTCTTCGGATACAATGAATCCTTTGAAGGTGAAGCGGGATTGCAAAATTTCAAGGATGAGCTTCAGGCTTTTATCGAACATTCCCAAAAACAGAAATATAACGGGGAAACTTCGGCAGAGTTGGTTTTGGTTTCACCCATTGCATTTGAGGATTTGTCGTCTAAAATGGATTTGCCCAACGGTGTCGAGGAAAACAAAAACCTTAAACTGTATACCGAAGCCATACGCGAAGTAGCTGCTAAAAATAACGTTCCATTCGTAGATGCTTTTACACCAAGCGCGGAATGGATGAATTTAGAAAATGCCATTACTGCAGATGGTTTTCAGTTAAACGATGAAGGTTATCGAAAATTTGCCAAACTTCTGGCTGATGATATTTTCGGAAAAACAGCTATTTCGAACGAAGTACCCAGTGAATTAGTCCACGAAGCTGTTATGGAAAAAAACTGGTTTTGGCACAATGAAATAAAACTTCCTAACGGTGTTCATGCTTGGGGCCGTCGTTATGATCCTTTTGGTCCGGACAACTATCCCTTTGAGAAGGAGAAAATAAACCAAATGACCGCCATTCGTGATACGGCGATATGGGAAACGGCTCAAGGTAAAAGCTTTGACCTTGCCGCCGCAGATGCGAAAACAAGAACGCTTCCCCCTGTAAAATCAAATTACGATGATGGCATGGGCAATGTTGAAGATGGGTATAAATATGGACAAGATGCCTTAGATAGAATTAAGGTTGCTCCTGGATACAAAATAGAACTCTTCGCTTCGGAAAAAGAATTTCCCGATTTAGCGAATCCGGTTCAACTCTCCTTTGATAATAAAGGAAGGCTTTGGGTCGGGGTGATGCCCTCCTATCCTCATTACAAACCAGGAGATAGCAAACCCCAAGACAAGCTGATTATATTAGAGGATACCGATAAGGATGGAAAAGCGGACAAGCAAACCACTTTTGTTGACGATTTAAATTTGACTATTGGCTTCGAATTTGCTCCTGAGGGGGTTTATGTTTCCCAAGGCACCAATCTTGTGTTACTAAAAGATACGGATGGTGACGACAAAGCAGATGAAAAAGAAATCATCTTAAGCGGTTTCGACGACCACGATACCCATCATACTGCTGGGGCTTTTGCGTCCGATCCTTCCGGGGCAATCTACATGGGTGAAGGGGTGTTTTTACACACTAATATAGAGACCGCTTACGGACCCGTTCGTGCAACCAATGGAGGTTTTTACCGCTATAGCCCGCAACGCCATTATTTAGAACGAACAGCGCAACTTCCTATTCCTAATCCGTGGGGCATTGCCTTCGATGATTGGGGGCAACCCTTTTTCGCTCATACATCTGGGCCCGACATGACTTGGATGACACCAGGAACTATTAAATCGCGCTACGGGCAAGCCAACCCGTTACCCGAAAATTTAATACAGAAAGAACATCGTGTACGACCCACCTCGGGGCTCGAGTTTATTTCAAGTCGTCATTTTCCTGATGAAGTTCAAGGCGATTTGATTATCAATAATACTATTGGTTTTTTGGGCACCAAGCAACATACCATGGTTGATGACCCTAATAGTTCGGGTTTTGTAAGCAAGCATCGGCAAGATTTGGTTACTTCAACAGACACAAATTTTAGACCTGTGGATATGGAGTTTGCCCCTGACGGTTCGTTGTATTTAATTGATTGGCACAATGTTTTGGTAGGCCATATGCAGCACAACGCCAGAGACCCTTTACGTGACCATGTGCATGGGCGAATTTATCGAATCACCTATCCATCACGACCTTTGGTTGAGCCAGCTAAAGTAGCAGACGCAAGTATCGAAGAATTACTCGATAATTTGAAACTTACCGAATTTAGAACACGGTATCGAACCAAAAGAGAATTACGAGCTAGAGATTCTGAAGCAGTATTGGCTACGTTAGTTGAATGGGTCAACGCTTTAGATAAAAATGATTCACGATATGAGCACCATCTTTTAGAAGCTCTATGGGTTACTTGGGGTTTGGACCAAGTAGATGCTGATTTGTTGAATCAGCTTTTAAATGCTAAGGACTTTAGGGCGCGTGCCGCTGCGGTCAAAGTATTGCGGTATTCAGGTCACCAAATCGACAACCAAGTAGATTTGTTAATGGCTGCTGCTCGGGATGAAAATCCACGTGTACGTTTAGAAGCGCTTGTAACTGCTTCGTGGCTCGACAAAGAAAAGGGCTTGCGCATCTTAGAAGTAGCAGGAGATATGCCGTTAGACAGTTGGATGGAAAAACCATTTGAAGCTGCACTGGCCCATATTCAGGGTGTAAATGTTGGGCAGGATCCTGAGCGTGGCACAAAAACCGATTTGGAAGGTGCCTCGAAAAAATTGTTCGTCAGTGGTGAAGAAATCTATAACCGTGAAGGCTTCTGCGTAACCTGCCATCAATCAGATGGTTTGGGTCTTAGCGCATCACAGTTTCCGCCACTTGCAAAATCTCCATGGGTAACGGGGAATGAAGAAAGACTCATTAAACTCACCTTACACGGCCTTATGGGGCCTTTAGAATTGATGGGGAAAACCTATCCGGGTCAAGTACCGATGACTCCTTACGGTGGCATGTTGAATGATGAGGAAGTGGCATCTGTATTGACTTTTGTGCGAAATGCATTTGGTAATAAAGCCGGACCTATTTCGTCCGAATTGGTAAAAAAAGTGAGAGAGGCAACTAAGGATAAAGAAGGGTTCTATTCTCCCGCGGAATTACTGAAAGAACATCCGATGAAGTGATTAATTAAAAATGTCCACATCCAATAAATACAAGCCCAAAAGTGTAGTTGTAATAGGGTGTTTTGACACCAAAGGTGAAGACTTTGGCTATCTCTATTCCAGCTTAAAAGAAAAAGATGTTGAGATAGTTACGCTGAATACTGGAATTTTTGAGTCTACGACCGAGTTTAAAATAGATTTTAATTCAGAACAAGTGGCGGAGGCCGGCGGTTCGGATATTTCAGAACTACGAAAATCTGCCGACCGAGGAAAAGCCCTTGAAATTATGGCCGGAGGAGCGGCTAAAATTATTGAAGGTCTATGTTCTCAGAGAAAACTCGATGGCATAATTGGAATGGGTGGTGGTGGTGGTACCTATATGGCCATCACTGCTATGCGGTCCGTTCCCTTTGGAATTCCTAAATTATGTTTGAGCACTTTGGCGACTAAAGATCTTTCAGAGGCCATTAGAGACAAGGATATCGTACTGATGCCTTCGGTGGTCGATGTCAATGGCTTAAACGCAATAAGTAGGATATTGATACGGCAAGCGGCCGGTGCCATTTGCGGAATGATGGATGCTTCCATATCAGAGGAAAAAGAAAATTCTGGAACTATTGCCATAAGTGTTTTTGGGAATACCACACTTTGTGCAGATCATTGTACCGAATTATTGAAAGCGAAAAACTACGACGTGCTTTCCTTTCACGCCGTGGGCACAGGAGGAAAAACAATGGAGTCACTGGCTTTGGATGGCTGTTTTGATGCGATTTTAGATTTAACTACTACCGAATTGGCAGATGATCTGTGTAGAGGAATTTGTAGTGCCGGTCCAAATCGTTTAGAAGCGGCAGCCAAGATGGGTATTCCACAAGTCGTAGTTCCTGGTTGTTTAGATATGGTAAATTTTGGAGCTCTAGATACGGTTCCTAGGAAATATCAGGATAGACATTTATTTAGTTGGGCTCCCGATGTTACGCTAATGCGAACTAATGCAGCCGAAAACGAAATATTGGGAAAAACTTTGGCTGAAAAATTAAATAGGTCAGCTGGCCCAGTAACTGTTTTATTGCCTTTAGGGGGAATTTCAAAAATTAGCGCAGAAGGAGGCGATTTTTATAGCCCCGATATCGACGCAGTTTTATTCCGCTCAATAAAAGAAAACCTTAGCGGTTCCATTGGAGTTGTAGAGGTGCAAGCGAACATAAATACAATTGATTTTGCAGAACAGGCTATAAAATCATTGTTAGAACTATTGGAAAAATAATCTAAAAAAATAAAAGAGATAATGCCAAATCAATGGACAGGAATAGGAAACCCCTATACCAAACAAGAAGTGAGAGATCGATTGCAAGCCACTTTAGATCAGAACAAGGCAATCATTGCAGCTGGGGCAGGCACGGGTATTAGCGCCAAATTCATAGAAAAAGGTGGTGCAGACCTGCTGATTATTTATAATTCAGGAAGGTTTAGAATGTCGGGACATGGTTCAACAGCAGGCATGATGGCCTACGGCGACGCAAATGCTGTGGCTATGGAAATAGGAGAGTTTGAGGTACTTCCCGTGGTTGAGGAAATCCCGGTTATCTGTGGTGTTCATGGTAGTGATCCACGAAGGAGAATGTGGCATTTTTTAGGAAAAGTTAAGGATATGGGGTTCTCAGGAGTCAATAACTTTCCAACGCATTGTATTATAGATGGGCATTTCAGAAACGTATTGGAAGAAACCGGTATGAGTTTTCAAAAAGAAGTTGAAATGATTCGACTGGCAACCAAAATGGACTTATTTTCCATTGTTTATGTCGCTAAACCAGAGGAAGCCGTGCAAATGGCAGATGCCGGTGCCGATGCAATTATAGCACATGTGGGCACAACGGTTGGTGGGTCTATAGGTGTTACAGGGGCAACAGTTTCTATGGACGCAGCTTTAGAAAGAACACAGGCCATCGTCGATGCCGTAAAAAAAGTAAATAACAACGTCTTTTTCTTGGCACACGGAGGACCAATCAATACTCCGGAAGATGTACGCTATGCATTGGAGCACGTAAACGGACTCCATGGTTTTGTGGGTGCTTCCTCGCTGGAAAGAATGGGCGTAGAGGCTTCCTTGACGAATTTGACCAAAGAGTTCAAGGCATTGACTTTGTAAACGTATAATTCATTTTTTGGCCTTAATGTAATTTGACTATGAACAAGAACTGGAAGTTTGTCAAAAAGCAAGACCTGATGTACGAAAAGGTTTTTGGGCGTGAGCACTATTGGCATTATCACCCAGAATTGATACAACAAGGCGACTGTTTTATGGTAAAAGTGGTCGTCAAAAAAGGGGAAGGCCATACATTTCACAAACATCCCGAAATGAATGAAATTCTTTATGTTTTAAACGGAACGGCGGAACAATGGATTGAAAATGAAATGCAGTTATTAAATGCTGGGGAATCTGTTTTCATCTCCTCAGATGTGGTTCATGCCACTTTCAACGGAGGGAAGGGAGAACTGGAATTTCTAGCAATTTTATCCCCTCAGGAAGGTTGGGAAGCTGGAACTGTAGATGTAAGTCAAGAACTGCCTTATTCTAAATATCGATAGTTAAGAAGTCCCCATCATAAGATATGCTCATGAAAAAATCAACCTTTTACCAATTAGCTCTTTTTTGTATAGTTATTCTAATAACGGCTTGTTTAGAGACCAAAGTAAAGCCACCTGTTTTAACATATACGGGCGAAGAACCAAGAATTCAAAATCCTTTGAGCCCTGAAGATTCACAAAAGCACATACAACTTCCCGAAGGTTTTGAAGCGGAGCTGTTTGCGGCCGAACCCAATATTATCAATCCGATTGCTTTCACTTGGGATGAAAGCGGTAGACTGTGGGTCGTACAGTCGCAAGATTATCCGCATGATCTGAGTAATGATGTAGGTGGGGACCGAATAACGATTTGTGAAGACACTACCGGCGACAGCAAAGCTGACAAGTTCACCGAATTTGCTACTAAGCAGAGCATGACCACGGGAATTACGAAAGTAAAAGGAGGTATTATTGTAGCACAAGCCCCGAATATGGTATTTCTTGAAGATACTAATGGGAATGATAAAATGGATAAGCGTACCGTTCTTTTTGATGGTTTTGGTATTTGGGATACCCATGCAGGTCCTTCAAGCTTACATTATGGGATCGACAATATGATTTGGGGGTCGGTCGGATATTCTGGCTTTGAGAATCAATTTCAAGACAAAAACGTAAGTTTTAAAATGGGGGTGTATCGTTTTGCCAAAGATGGTTCCTATTTTGAGCCGGTTGGGCAATTCAACAATAATACTTGGGGACTCGGTTTTAACGAAAATTTTGAAATATTCGGCTCAACGGCGAATAATAACCATGCCTGTTATGTCGGCATTCCTTTAAAACATTATAGTTATTTGGATAAAAAACCTTCGTGGGCCATCGATTCAGATTTCATTCAAGGGCACTACGAAATTTTTAGCCCCGATACCATTCCTCTGCAGCAGGTTGATGTCAGGGGAGGCTATACTGCAGCCTCCGGAGCCAATTTTTATACGGCCAGAAATTATCCTGAAAAATACCAAAACCAGATGTATGTCAATGAACCGACCGGTCATTTGGTGCATTTGGCGAAAATTGTAAAAAAAGGCGCGGGCTATGTTGAAGAAGACGGCGGTAACATTTTTGCAAGTACCGATGCTTGGACGGCTCCGGTATTTACGGAAACAGGGCCCGACGGAAACTTATGGGTTGCCGATTGGTACAATCCCGTAATTCAACACAATCCAGATAAACGCGGAATGGAAAACCAAATTTGGAACGATGATAAAGGCGAAGGCAATGCACATTTGAATCCAAATCGCGACAAGGGTCACGGTAGAATCTATATTATAAAGCATGAAGATGTAGATGACGACGATATCGAAACCTTAGACCCAACTGACAATGAGGGCTTGATAGAAGCAATGCGAAGTGCTAATATGTTCTGGAGAATTACTGCCCAAAGACTCATTGTTGAAGAAAAGAAAATAGAACTTATTCCTGATTTAATAAAACTGACCGAAAATAGTGAAACAGCTTTGCACGCTTTATGGACACTTGATGGCTTGGGTGCCTTAAGTGGAAACAACAAAGAAGCCAACGATGCAGTAACCTATAATTTGACCAATGGAAATTATGGCGCACAACGTGCGGCCTTAGCACTATTGCCAGACACAGAAGAAGGCAGTCAGCAACTTTTGAATTCAAGACTATTGGCCAGTTCCAATCTGCATTTACGATTGGCCGCCTTATTAAGGGCGGGGGAATTACCCGAAACAAACGCTTTGTCAAAAGCAATAGTCCTAATGTCAAATGATGAAGTTAATACATCAGATAAATGGTTGAATGCTGGCTTAAAGGTTTACAATGGTGAATTGAACAATGAATTCGTAGATCCTAAGTCGGTAGCGATGATCGTTCCATCTGGCGAGGAAGGGAATGCAAATTGGACTTATACAGAAGAACAACCTGCCGACAATTGGTTCGCAGAAGATTTTGATGACTCCAACTGGAGCAAAGGGCCTTCTATATTTGGCGGTACCGACACAGAAAATGCAAAAACCAAATGGACTAAACCGGATATTTGGTTGCGACGAGTAGTTAACATTTCCAAAGAAATTACAGAACCTATTGTCAAAATTTTACACGATGAAAATTATGAGGTCTATGTAAACGGAAAATTACTTTTGGCCGAAGAAGGGTATACTGCCAATTATAAGTTTAAAAAACTGGATGCCGAAAAAGGAAAGCTCTTTAAAAAAGGGAAAAACACGATAGCCGTATTTTGCCATAACGAAAGCGGACGACAACATATTGATGTTGGCATTGGAAAGATAGAAAAGACGGAAGCCGACATTAAGTTTACCCTTAATACAGTCAACCAACAGATGGCCTATGATAAGAAAATTCTATATGCCACTGCCGGTCAAAAAGTAGAAATTGTATTAAACAACAAAGATCAAATGCCACACAACCTAGTCGTTTTAAAAGCGGGGAGTTTGGACACTTTCGGAAAGGTGGTCGATGAATTTCTTAAAGACCCTGAAGCAGCAAAAATGGATTATGTACCCAACTCCCGTTACGTTTTGGGCGCTAGCAAAATGTTGGACCCCGGAGTCTCGGAATCCATTATTTTCAAATTACCGGATACACCAGGCCGCTATCCATTTGTATGCACCTTCCCAGGTCATTGGCGTTTGATGCAAGGTGTTATTATCGTAAATGCACCGGGCACCTATCTTTCTGAAGACAAAGATACCCCAAGGGTTTCGATGATGGGCGGTGGTGGCTCACATGATTTTTTAAAGTTCTTCGGAATTCAAGATGGAAAATTGCTCAGTGAAAATGGGAAGAATTCCGTGACCTATACGGAAAGTTCTGCGGAGTTCGGATCATGGGTTCCGAGCACTGATATTTTATACGTTTGCAACAACAAGGCCATCGATTTGAACACGAGGGAGGCCATTATGACAAGGGTGAATAAGGGCAACATGAATATGCTCATCTTTCATCCGAGTACGTGGTATAATTGGTTAGACTGGCCCGAGTACAATAAGCAACTTGTTGGCGGGGGATCCAAATCCCATGAAAAGTTACAAGAATTTGAAGTACGTGTAATAAAACCGAATCATCCGATAATGAGGGGTGTTCCATCTAAATTTAGAATAGTCGATGAGCTATATCGATGGGAAAAAGACCCAGAAGGCACCGAGGTTGAAGTGCTCGCGGTTGGGAGGGGATTAGAATCGGGTGAAGAATTTCCGGCGGTCTGGGTCGTGAAGCATCCCAATGCGAAAATAATTGGGAATACTTTGGGCCATGATGAAAGGGCGCATGGGCATGAGGCCTACAAAACCATTTTGAAAAATAGTGTGGAGTGGGTTAAACGAGAATGAAGCAAATTTTGGTTCCGATCGCCAATAAGGCTAATTGCTTTCGGAATTACTGCATTGACGTTCATCTAAATATGATTTAATGAAAAAAGTATTATTGATTTTTTTCCTATTGACATACTTGTTCGCACAAGCCCAAATTCCCGTTTCACTGCCTGAAAACTCTAGGGAGAACGACACCAAAATAACCTTGGGCGAAAATGAAGTGGAACTTACGTGGACAGCAGAAAATTTAGAACAGTGCCGACTGCGGTTGAACTTAGAAAAAAACAAGCCATTGTTCAGTAGCATTGCCATAGGAGACAATGACAATTATAAAACCATAGCGGCCGATGTTGATCCTGTTTTTATTCTAAATGTAGGCAGTCGCACCCTAAAACCCGAAAACGGCTGGACCATTTTTTTCGACAAGGTGCCTAAGAGACCTTATAAATCCCATGTGTTGGATTTTGAGAAAAGGGAAATAAAAATTACTAAACATGAAAAGCGTACCGTAATTTCCATAACCGATATTTCAGCTCCAGATTTTAAGGGTTCGCTTGAAATCACGATTTACAATGGTGTTCCCCTTTTTAATATTGCAGCGGTAATTGCAACGCATAGAGATTCGACCGCCATTCTTTACGATGCTGGGTTAACAAGTGCAAAGCCTTGGAAGACCTTAATGTATGCAGATACATCCGACAATCTACAGCAAATAAGAACTTCAGAACAGAACACTTCCTTCAATGTGCCTGTAAAATACCGCAGCATTATCGGCACAAACGCTCAAGGCTCCCTTGCCGTTTTTCCACCTCCCCACCAATATTTTTATCCGCTAGACGAAGCTTTTAATCTGAAGTCCGTTTGGTACGGGAACGGTTACAGAGATATGGTTCAAGACTTCGGCATAGGTATTCGTCACGATCCCAAAGGCGATGAACGCTATGTACCATGGTTCAATGCGCCGCCGAACACCCTGCAAAGGTTGAATTTCTTTTGTATGCTTGGCTCTGGCTCACCAAACAGGCTTTTGGAAGAAATCAAAAAATATACCCACAAAGACGAATATGTGCCGTTAGAAAATCACAAGACCTTCGCCAGCCATTTTCACAATGAGTTTATTATGAAGGTCGCTATGGCCAATAAATCGATACCCGAAAAACCGGAATTTGTAGAGGTTTTCAAGAAAATTGGTGTGGACATCGTTCATTTGGGAGAGTTCCATTATACGGCACATCCGAAAGGGCCAGACGAGGTTCGCCTAAAAGAGCTTGATGCCCTTTTTGAACAATGCAAAAGATTATCCGATGATGAATTTTTGCTCCTGCCCGGTGAGGAACCCAACGAGTTTTTAGGAGGACATTGGATGGGGTTTTTCCCAAAACCGGTGTATTGGATTATGTCAAGGGAAACGGACAAACCCTTTGTCACGGAAGACCCTAACTACGGAAAGGTGTATCGCATAGCTGATAAAAATGAAATGCTGCAATTGCTGGAACTGGAAAACGGTTTGGCATGGACAGCGCACCCGCGCATAAAAGGTTCTACTGGTTATCCGGACACTTATAAGGAAGAAGCTTTTTTTAAATCTGACCGCTTTTTGGGCGGGGCATGGAAACCGATGCCTGCGGACCTTTCGGTACCGAAATTAGGCCTGCGCGTCTTGGGTTTGATGGACGACATGAACAACTGGGGTGGCAAAAAAAATGTTATCGCCGAGGCGGACCTTTTCACCATTACCCACGAAAACGAAATGTATGCCCACATGAACATAAACTACTTGCAATTGGATGCGATACCTGATTTTTCTGAGGGTTGGCAACCGGTTTTTAATGCGTTGGAGAATGGTCGTTTCTTTTCGACCACTGGGGAAATCTTAATTCCATCTTTTTCAATAAACGGAAAAGGCTCTGGGGAAACCGTTCAATTAAACGGATTAAATACTGTAGAAGTCAAAATGCAAATCGACTGGACCTTCCCCTTGAATTTTATAGAAATTATTTCGGGGGATGGAGAACAGGTTTTTCGAGAGAAATTCGATTTGAATCAAACGGAAGCCTTCGGCTCACAAAGTTTTCAGTTTTCGAGCGACCTATCGAATAGAAAATGGGTCCGACTAGAAGTTTGGGACGTGGCTGCAAATGGCGCATTTACGCAGACAGTTTATCTGAAGAATTAGATTCTTTGCCGGTTTTAGATAGGCGGAGCAGGTTTACTTCGATAAGGGCTCCGAGTGCTAAACTCAAGAACAAAACTATTTCTATTTGAAGACTGCCGATTTTTGAAGGGACTATTCCGAGTTTAGCTCCAACAAAAATAAGCAAAGCAGCCAGAGTTAGCAGTGGCATTAAACGTGAAAGTTTCTTCGAACTTAAGATTCCTACAAGAATCATTGGCGCCATCATAGCAGTGCCAGTAAAACTAGTCCTTGCCAGCAAAACCAAGTGTTCCGTACTTACTATTGAAAAGATAAGTGCGAGCAATCCAAAGACAAGGATAAAGATGCGCGTTATAGATACCGCTTTTTTGTCATCTATAGAAAGTAATGATCTTAACTCTGATCCCAGTGCAAATATCTGAGAATCAGAAGTGGATATTGCTGCGGCAATCAAGCCCACCAATCCGAGGGCTGCAACACCTGAAGCCTGATCGTACAAAAGTACATGACCAATAAACTCTTGGGTCGTCGCTTCGGGATACAAAACAGCTCCGTACATACCCATAAACATAGTAGGCAGAATTACCAATATTGCAACTACACCCAGTCCTATCGCCATTTTACGTAAGGCTGAACTACTCTTCATTATCACCACCCTTGTGGAAATTTGAGGTTGCGTAAATGGAAGGCATATAATTGCAATGGCCGAAATAATGAAAAACTGAGGGGTAAAAAGTCCTTTAGGCCCTGGTGTGGACAACAATTGGTTATTGACCGATTCTACTTTTTCAAACATCGATTCCATACTTCCGAAGTGCTCGATACAATTCCATCCAATAATCCAAATCATAATAAAAAGAAGGATTCCTTGTAGTGTATCATTGTACATTATGGCCCTTAATCCTCCTGTTTCACTATAGATTATCATGATTGCGACAATAGCCAAACTCCACGCCCAAACAGGTACAGCATCAGGAAAAGCCGCGTTTAGAAATATTGAAATACCACTAATTTGTACCGCTATATAAGGAATTAAGAAAACAACAGCCCCACCAAAGGCCACATAGCCTGCCAATTTACTATTATAGGTAGTGGCCATAAGCCCAGACATTCCCTTGAAATCGAGTTTTCTGGCCTTTCTTCTCAATATTTCCCCCACACGAATTAAGCCGTAGACCATCATCGCGTCGGATACTGCAAGAAAAACCCATGCTCCTATGCCATGGGTCCTGAAGAAATCGGGCATTCCAACGACCGTAAAAGCACTGAATAATGTAGCGGCCGTGGTGAACAAACCAATAACAAAACCGATATTACCCCCACCCAATAAATAATTTGAGGTAGTTTTTTCCTTCACCCTTGTGCGCCTGACCAAAAAAATCAGGATAGCTAAATAGAGGACTCCGGCAATAATGAATTTAGTCAGCATGGCTATCTTCTTTATTGACGACAGAAACCAAAAAAGCCAATACTACAAAAACAATACTGACAACAAAACCCATCCACATGGTATAAGGTACACCCATCAAATAGGGCCCTGTTTCATTTTGAGGAATCACGAAAGGACTAAAAGTTGCCACAAAAATAAGAATGGCCAGACCATCTAAAATTCGTAACAAAACCATGCGTCTTTTTTTCATTTGTATAGCTTATAGTCTAGGAATTGAAAGGCCACCATCTAACTTGAGAACCTGCCCTGTAGCATAGGGTATTCGATTTTCAATCAGCGCACAAACTGCTTTGCCTATCTCTTCGGGAACACCGAGGCGGGATTGTATGATAAGTCCCTCTTGAGCAAGTTTCTGGTATTTATCACGTACGGCAGCAGTCATATCTGTTTCTATAATTCCGGGCTGTACCTCATAAACCGGAATATCGTAAGCCCCTAAACTCACGGCGAAAAGTTTGGTCATCATGCTCATCCCGGCCTTCGAAATGCAATATTCCCCACGATTGATGGAAACTGTATTTGCACTTATAGAAGACATATTGATAATGCACCCCTCGTAGTTAGAATCATCTTTCTTGTTGGCAATCATATGGTTCGCCACTTTTTGTGTCAGAAAAAAAGGCCCTCTTAAATTGATACCCATAACGCGATCGTAACTTTCCGTTTTCATCTCCAAAAGGCCTACTCGCTCCTTTGGTCCAACGCCGGCATTATTTATAAGCACATTGATTCTTTTGAATTTATCTAAGGTCTTGTTGATAATGTTATCGAGATCTGAAACTGAGGAAACATCTCCCTGACAATAAATTATTTCTGTATTAAAGCTTCGTAATTCATTGAGAACCTGACTTACCTGTTCTTCCTCACGCACCCCATTAATGGCCAGATTGCATCCTGCCTTCGCTAGTTCTATGGCCATGCCAAAACCTATTCCACGAGATCCTCCGGTAATTAAAACGTTTTTAGTCATAACCGGGCCTTTTTCTTAAATTCTTTTAGTTCATTGGCTTCCGGCATATTTTTATAAAAGCCATCAAGTGGAAAACAGCCCGAGATCATTCCAATTCTAGGTGCAGTGGTGCAGTCTGAAAAGGTTCTACATATTTTTCCGCGGACGAGGGGATTTCCTTTTAAAATATCATCTGGCATACCGGGATAGCTTAGCACCATTCTTCCCAACCCAATAAAGTCGGCGCCATTTTCTTCCACTACAGCTTCAGCTACATGGGGAAGCCACTCCTGAAGATACGAATAGGCGGACCCAACGATAGCCAGATTCGGAAATTTCTTTTTTATTTCATATGTAATCTGAATCTGTCTGGCGACACCCACCAAAGGGTCTTCAGGTGGAAGATAGCCATCGGATGGCGGAAAAATCGCAGGCCGTTGAATATGAGGTACATAATACGGACTTCCGGCCGTAATACAGACCAATTCGATACCAAGTTCCTCAAAATAGCTTAGCATTTCGAAGACTTCTGTAAGGTCAATGCCAATACCTGATCCGTCTCCACCAAAAGCTTCACTATACGATTGATTCACTTTTTCTGGAATCCCATTATTCGAATCATCTTTTCTAAAAGGAATAAAATCAAAAGCACTAAGCCTAACCGCAACTTGAATATTGCTAGTCGCTCGAATACCCTCAACGATCGACGTCAAAAAACGCATTCTGTTTTTTAGGGAACCTCCATATTTTCCTTCCCTTTTAGTCGCGCTGAGAAACTCATGGCCTAAATAGCCGTGGCAGTGTTTGACATCTACGAACTGAAAACCAGCTTCTTTGGCGAGTCCGGCCGCTATCACAAAATCATCGACTAATTTATCTATCTCCCTATCGGTCAACACTTCGTGATCCGCTGCCAAATTGAATTTTTCATCGAGTAGAGAATGCTTGTATAAAGTTTTGGGTTTACGTTTTCGGTCTTCATCTGGCACTGCAAATCGACCGGAATGCGTTAGTTGCAAACCCACCAACAAATCAGTTGACGAGCTAAACTTTTCAATATGATCAGATACTACTCCGTTGTACAAATCTTTAAAGGCGTCGAGGTTCTTTTGATTTATCAAAAGTTGATTCGGGTTTGCCCTTCCCTCGGGGCATACGGCTACTGCCTCACAACCCCACAATAATTTGGCGCCGCTGATTGCAAAATTACGCCATCTTCTTTTGGTAAACTCAGTTGGTAAGCCATCTGAAGTACCGTCCCAGCCCTCCATAGGAAGTATGCAAAACCGATTGCCAATAGTCTGACCTGATTTCATCACAAAAGGTTCTCCCAATTCAGATTTACCCTGAACGCTCAAATTTTCCTTAAAAGGCATATCGGCCTTTATACTACCCAAATGACTTACAAAATCTTCTGCAGACTTTAGCTGAGCAACTCTCGTAAATCTTGGTTTTGATTTGGCCATACTAAGCTGTTATGTCTTTAAAAAATGTGTAATAGGATTCTCCTTTGATTACTTCATTTAAATAATGGGCCAGTTCACGTAGGTGATAATCTCCCCACATACAAGCTTCTCCGTTCGGAATTTTGCTATTTTCAGGAATATGATCCCAACCGTTCGGACGGTGGTATATAGTATGTAGAAGTAGTCCTTGATGATTGAGATCGGCACTTAGATAAGGTTCATTCAATAAGGTGTCGGCAACGGTAAGTCCTGCTGACCAATATGTATCGGCATCCGGTGATTTTTTCTTTTTGAGATACGCGCCCAAGCGTAACAACCCCTGTGCTCCTATTGCAGCGGCGGAACTATCCACGGGTTCAAAGTCGTTGAATGGATTTGAATTCTCACTCTGCCAATTGGGTAGATTGACTAACCCTGGGGCACCGGTATCCCAATATGGAATTCCATCTAGTGCGGTATGCGCAATGTAGAAGTCGCATGTCGCACGAGCGGCTTTGAGAAAGACTTCCTCAAGATATGCTTTCCCTCCAAGCTCATCTAGTTCAGGTAAACTGTTTTGGCCCTGTAGAAATTCAAGTTGTTCGGCAAACCCCAACATGGCCCAACTAAGACCGCGAGTCCAAGTCGAGAATCCGCTGTAACCCTGCTGAGTGGAAGGTGAACGAAAGTTTCCATCGGTCGTATTAAAAATAGCCTCGTGTGCCGTACGGCCCCATAAATCATAGGAATCACGGCCCTCGGCATAATAAACCGAATATTTGGCAGTAGCCAAAGCGTGTTGATAGGCTCGTTTTAGAAGGTTTATTTTGATGTCGTTCTCGCCGGAGGAATGATGCCGTAGTATGTGGCCAACATTTAAAATTCGAATCGTGCGGATAGTATCTACAAATAAGGAATGTGGACCATTAAAAGAATAAATATAGCCTCCTTCGGGTATCGAAGTCCATCGTTGCGCCTGTACCGACGCTGAAAGTTTTAAAGCAAGGACACAGAATTCCTTGAGCCACGGATCTCGAGGGATTTTACCTTCATTCAAAAGTCTCAGAAGGTTTCCGTATGTACTTACATTATTGAACCCATGATCATGAACGCCGAAATGACTTACATGAGATGTCATTTTGGTTTTGATATTCTGTATAGCTAAGTCTAAAAAAAAAGAATCGCCAGTTGCATCGTATTGGAACAATTCCGATCCGTATTGAAATCCTTGCGTCCAATCCGTCCAACTTCTTGGTTCATATACTCCATTCACAGTAACCACAGGCGAACCGGAAGTACCTTGTAAATGACTTGTCATGCTCCTAATCTTATCCCCTGAATACGACCATAGCTTATTGATTTTTTCAAGGAGGTCTTCAGGTTTAAGCTCAGGATTTATTTTCATATTGCTATTGGCGTTGGTAGAATTGAAATAATGTCGGGGGAGTTCCGCCTCCTTGGCTAAATATAGCAAAAAAGGTAGGATTCTAGGGAATATGAATAAGGTTCAGAGAAAAAAGTCTTCAAAGAGAGCGTGGAATCTTTTGAACAGAGGGTTCAGTCGTCTAATTCTACCGCATAAAAAAAGTCCCCCACATTGCTGTGAAGGACTTTTCGAAGTA
>CAZRIE010000021.1:0-46421 GCA_964600075.1 uncultured Flavobacteriaceae bacterium | reverse complement strand
GGTAGACGGTAGACGGTAGACGGTAGACGGTAGACGGTAGACGGTAGACGGTAGATAAAAAACAATCTCCAAACTTCTTAAACTTCCAAACCCATAAACTAATAAACTATTTTTGTGTTTGAGCTTAAGCTTGTGTTTCAACTTGAACCTGGGCTTTAACTTTTTTAATACGCTTCCCAGTTTAAAAAGCTATTTTTGTTTCCTTTGAAAAATCAATTCATGGAAAACAGGAATTTATTACACTACTTTCTGGTGACACTAAAGGGAATGGCCATGGGAGCAGCAGACGTAGTTCCAGGGGTATCGGGGGGCACCATCGCATTTATCTCCGGTATTTATGAAGAACTCATTAACTCTATCAACAACATCGACCTTTCGCTTTTCAAGACCCTTAAAGAAAGAGGGTTGAAATCTGCATGGGAGCAACTTAACGGTAATTTCCTATTAGCACTATTTTTTGGTATCGGTATTAGTGTTCTCTCATTAGCGAAACTAGTAAGCTGGTTGTTGGAAAATAAACCGGTACTTATCTGGTCATTCTTTTTCGGCTTGGTAATCGCGAGTATATTGCTTGTAGGTAAAGAAGTGAAAAAGTGGAATTTAGCAACCATTATAGCAATGATAGTCGGTACTGGTCTGGCCTATTATATTACAACCTTGCCGCCTTCAGATAATGTGGAAAGCTTTCCATTTCTTTTTCTTTCAGGAGCCGTAGCCGTTTGTGCAATGATTCTACCCGGAATTTCAGGGGCATTTATTTTAGTGCTTTTGGGGTCGTACAAAACGATTATTGATGCCTTGCATAATCTAGATTTCAAGATAATCTCCGTTGTCGGGGTCGGTGCCATTTTCGGGCTTTTAAGTTTCGCCCGGCTTTTAAAATGGATGTTCAATCATTACAAAAATATCACTTTGGCCATACTCACCGGATTTATTATAGGTTCGTTGAATAAAATCTGGCCCTGGAAAAAGGTGTTGGAAACAAAGGCCATTGGCAAAAAAATCATAACCATCGATGAGAACGTATCTCCTTTTGCATTTGAGGGCAATAATCAACTAGTTTATGCCATAATTGTTGCCATTGTAGGTTTTTCACTTATTTTTATCCTTGAGAGAACAGCTTCGAAAAAATAGTTGCCCTGCATGTACAACCCGAGGACATTTTCTGATAAATTCTTTTTGGTCATCAAAGGCCTGTGCATGGGTGCTGCCAATAAAGTACCTGGTGTATCGGGCGGCATTGTTGCTTTTGTAGGCGGTTTTTACGAAGAATTTATCTATTCACTACAAAAAATTAATGGTAAAGCGTTCAAATTACTGCTAAACGGTCGGTTCAAAAGCTTTTATCGCTATGTGAACGGGGCATTTTTATCGCTTCTTATATTCGGTATGCTGGTGAGTTATTTCAGCGTTTCGAAATTATTGGATTACTTTCTGGAACAAAAAGAGCTGTTCGTTTGGGGCGCTTTTTTCGGTATGATCTTGGGTTCTATCTATTACATCTCAAAAGATTTTAAACACTGGAACCAAAAGACCATTACGGCAGGTATTATTGGACTTTTCATAGGAATTTCCATTAGCTTTCTGAGCCCTGCAAAAGAGAACGATAACTTGCTGTTTGTTTTTTTATGTGGAATGATTAGCGTTTCGGGTATGACCCTTCCAGGGCTTTCTGGTTCGTTTATTTTGATCTTATTGGGAAATTATGTACTGCTTTTAGTCGATTCGGTCAATGCCCTTTACGACACTTTTGCCGAAATGCTCCGTGGCGATTTCAGCTTTATCAAGAATCAAGTACGTCTGAACACTTTGAAAATTTTGGCAGTATTCACAATAGGTTCGGCCACTGGCCTTGTAAGCTTGTCGCATTTGTTAAGCTACGTTTTAAAACACTACCGGCACATTACAACTGCGGTAATCATCGGTTTTATTACCGGATCGTTGGGTGTGGTTTGGCCTTGGAAAAAAACGATTTTTAAGACTGATGTATCGGGTCAGTCAATATTAGATTCAAACGGAAGAGAAATTATCGTAAACTACGAACGTTATTTTCCTGATTTTGGCAACTCGGAAACTTGGTGGACGGTATTTTTTGTAATCGTTGGGATTTTTATTTTATTGGCGTTGGATTGGTATGGAAAGAATAGGAAGAAGTTAGACGGTAGACGGTAGACGGTAGACGGTAGACGGTAGACGGTAGACGGTAGACGGTAGAAAAATACGAAATAGAAAATACGGGGTACGAAGTGAAACATCTAAATTTCCTCCAATACTCATAGTTCAAATTCTAATAATTACTGAGAATTCTTGTGATTCGCGTCCTTAAAAATAAATCGTTGACAATTAACGCAGTAGCTTACAAGCTTAACAAAAATTGATGAAAAAAAATAGATTCGGGTTGATAGGAAAAGACATTTCCTATTCCTTTTCCAAAAAATATTTTACCGAGAAGTTTTCCGATATGGGAATGGATGACCATTCCTATGAAAATTTTGACTTACAAGCTATCGAAGAATTTAACAGTGTTCTCAGAAACAACAAAACTATAAAAGGGCTAAATATCACAATACCATATAAAGAAGCCGTTATAGCCTATCTTACAGAACTAGACGAGCAGGCGGAAAAGATAGGTGCGGTGAACACGATACAGTTTACCGATTCCGGTTTGAAAGGCTATAATACAGATGCTTACGGTTTTCAAACTACACTATTACCTTATTTAAGACCGCATCATAAAAAAGCTTTAATACTGGGTACCGGCGGTGCGTCAAAAGCGGTGGCATATGTTCTCGGCGAATTGGGTATTGAACATACCTTCGTATCACGTAATCCAATGGATAACCAAATTGGCTATCACGACCTTACTGAAAAAGTAATGCAAGAATTTACGATCTTGGTCAATTGCACCCCCTTGGGTACTCATCCGAACGTCGAACAAATGCCCGATATTCCATACACCTACATTACTGATAAACATTTTCTTTTCGACCTCATCTATAATCCTGAAAAAACGGTCTTTCTCAAAGAAGGCGAAATTCGGGGTGCGAGTATTTCAAATGGGCTTCGAATGCTACAGCTTCAGGCCGATAAGGCCTGGGAAATTTGGCAGGGAAAGTAGTTGGGTGGTAAACGGTAGACGGCAGACGAAAAGACTAACCCTATAAGCCAATAAACCCTCCTCGCAGGCAAACAGGCTTATTCGCTTTTTTTGCTCCCAATCCCAAAACTTTGAGACGGGGATACTTGCACTTGTACACGAATTCTTAAAATACTACGATACCCTTTGCCATTCGGGCGGTTGTTAGTATCTTACCATTACCAATAAATAGTGAACATGTCGGAGGATAAAGAACTTCAAGAAAGTGTACGGGAAGAAGAACTTCTAGAAACTACGGATAGACATCCTAGTTCTGAGGAAAACATTGTGGACAGCGAAGAAAAAACTACGAATACCGCGAATGGCTCAGATGAAAAGCTTATCGAAAAATCCGATAATCCCGAAGAAAAAATAGCAGAAGAAAAAATGGAGGAAACCGAGGTATCCGTTAGTTCCGAAGAAGAAACGGCGGATGCTCAAGCAGCAGCGACGGAGACATCCAAAGAAATAGAAGCGTCCGAAAGCCAAACATCCGATGAGGAAAAAGAGAGCGTTCTTGAAGAAATCAAAGTCGAGGATGCCGAAGAAAAATTAGTAGAAGCACAAGTGAAGGAAACCAAGATACCCACTAGTTCCGAAGAAAAAACGGAGGATAGTCAGGCAGTAACTACAGCGACATCCAAAGAAGTAGAAACTTCCAAAAGCAAAACATCCAAAGAGGAAGAGGAAAAAGAGGACGTTCTTGAAGAAATCGACGAAAACAATGCCGAGGATACCCAAGAAAAAATAGTAAAGGAAACCAAGATACCCGCGAGTTCCGAAGAAGAAACGGAGGATAGTAAGGCAGTAACTACAGCGACATCCAAAGAAGTAGAAACTTACAAAAGCAAAACATCCAAAGAGGAAGAAGAAAAAGAGGACGTTCTTGAAGAAATCGACGAAAACAATGCCGAGGATGCCGAAGATACCGATAACCATCATCGGCATAACATTCCGATATTGGATTACCACTCGATGTCAACAGAAAATTTGGTCGGTGAACTTCAGCGGTTGGTTCGCAACGAAAAAGTGCAGGCCATTAAAAAACATGTCGACGGCATAAAATCCGAATTTGACCTCAAATTCCAAGAATTTATAGAACACAAAAAAGAAGATTTCGTTTCCAGCGGCGGTAATGAAATCGATTTCAGGTACAACTCGGTCACCAAAAGACAATTCAACGAGGTCTATTCCGATTATCGTGAAAAACGCAACCAATATTATAAAAGCCTCGAAAAAGATCTTAAAGGGAACCTAAACAAGCGGTTGGAGATTATCGAAAGACTTAAAGGCCTAGTAAACGTCGATGAAGACATGAACACGACATACAAGGCCTTCAAAAATTTGCAAGAAGAGTGGCGCAAAGCCGGACCAGTGCCGCGTACCAATTATAATGATGTTTGGCGCACCTACCAGCACCATATTGAAATCTTTTATGATTTTCTACACCTGAACAGAGAGCTGCGCGATCTTGATTTTAAACATAATCTTGCGGAAAAAGAGAAACTTGTTCAACAGGCCGAGGTCTTGGCGACCGAACTTGACCTTAGCAAGGTATTTCGCGAACTGCAGACCCTACATAAAATCTGGAAAGAAGATATCGGACCAGTAGGCCAAGAGCACCGCGAGGCAATTTGGGAACGTTTCAGCAATGCCACCAAGGTATTGCACCAACGAAGGCAAGAACATTATAAGCAACTCGATGCCGAATATGAAGAAAATCTGATCAAAAAAAATGAGATCATTGCTTCCATTACCACTCTAGCAAATAATATCGCCGATAACCACAGAGGTTTACAGCAACAGATAAAAGAGTTGGAAGAGCTTCGAAATACCTTTTTCAATGCGGGCAAAGTCCCCCGAAACCAAAACGAAAAGACCTGGGCGGCCTTTAAGAATGAAGTTCGCAACTTCAACCGCAACAAAAATGCGTATTACAAAAACCTGAAAAAGGATCAGCAAGAAAATCTTGACAAAAAACGGGAGCTGTTGAATCTCGCTATCTCGTTAAAAGAAAGCGATGATTGGGATACCACGACCGGGGAGATGAAGCGTATACAAAGTGAATGGAAAAAGATAGGCCATGTGCCCCGTCGATATTCCGATAAAATTTGGAAAGAATTTAAAAATGCATGCAACCATTATTTTGACCGCTTGCACGAGTCAAAGAATAAAGGTCTTAAAGAAGAAGAGGAGAACTTTGAAAAGAAGAATGCCTGTTTAGACAAATTGAAAGCATGGCAATCAAGCGAAAATAGGGAAGCCGATATAAAGACAATCAAAACTTTTATCGAAGAATGGAAGTCTTATGGGCGTGTTCCTTTTAAGAAAAAAAACATCGACCAAAAATTCCATAAAGTGCTGGACGCCCTTTTCAAAAAACTAGATGTTAGCCGACAAGAATCGGAATTGCTGAAATATGGTAATAAGATTAAGCAACTGGCCGATGGCGATAACGAACGTGCCATTCAGAACGAGCGTAGCTTTATCCGTAAAAAAATCGAGGAAAGCAAAAGTGAAATTCGGCAGCTAGAAAACAACCTGCAATTTTTCTCGAATGCCTCCGAAGACAATCCCTTGGTACAAGACGTCATCAAACGCGTAAATACCCATAAAGAGTCACTGGAAACTTGGATGGCCAAACTGAAAAAGCTGAATATTATGAAGAACAGCCTAAACAAGCCCATCGAAGAAGAAACGGAAAACGATTTGTCGGCAAGTTCAGAAGATGAGTAAAACGATGAGATACTAACTATAATACCAATGAACCGGCCATTCGAGTATTTTTTTTTGACATTTCCTCACGATGTACACCATACCTTAAAAACACTTTAAAATGAGAAACGCAAGTTATGCACTGTTGGCAGCCCTAATTTTGTTAGGCTGTAAATCGAAAACTGAACAGTCAAACACGGAGCCAGAAAAAACGATTTCCTTGGCTAAAAACTCCATTAAAAAAATAGATGTACATTCTCATTTTCATCAAGATCGTTCGTATTTGCCATCATTTTTTGAATCGTGGAACATGCAAAGCTTATTGGTCGACGTTGCCATTGAAAAACCTACGGGGATAAAAAGAAGTTGGGACGAATACAAGGTCATGGCCAAGGCCAGACCGGAGTTGTTTTGGCTATGTTCATCGCTGATAGGTGTTGGTATCGATAAGCCCGATTTTGCCGAAAAGGAAATTGTACGCCTAACGAAAGAAATCGAAGAAGGCGCAAAAATGGTCAAGGTCTGGAAAAACTTCGGTATGGTTACCAAAGATGCCAATGGTACATTCATTCAAATAGATGACGCACGATTACAGCCCATCTGGGAATTTTTGGCAGCTAGCAGTATTCCGGTAATGGCCCATATCGGGGAGCCTATTCAAGCCTGGCGCCCGCTTGACGACCCCAAGAACCCCCATTACGGTTATTATACCGAACACCCTGAATACCACGCCTACAAGCATACCGAAATACCGGCTTACGAGACGATTATCTCGGCACGTGACAATTGGATAAAGAACAATCCCGATTTGAAAATTCTTTGCGCCCATATGGGCAGTATGTCGCACGATGTCGATATGATTGCCGAACGTCTTGACAAATTTCCGAATATGTATGTCGAACCTGCCGCTCGATTCGGTGACCTTGTCAGTCAAGATTCTAAAAAAGTAAATGCCTTTTTTGATAGGTATCAAGACCGGGTTATGTTCGGCACTGATTTTAACAACGATGTCGTAGCTAGTTCATTGACATCGGACGAACTAGAGAGAGAACGAGCGGAACTTGATGCCGACTATGGAAAAAGGTGGAGCTATCTGAGCCATACCGACTCCGTCGAAATACGGAGCCAGAGGAATGTTGGTCTGGGGCTTTCCGAAGCGATTTTGCAAAAGGTTTACTACCAAAATGTCGTGGATTTTTTAAAACTTGACGACTGATATTTTAGCTGCAAGTTAAACTCGATATAATTTGGGACGACACAAAATGACAAAAAGAATTTGCCGATTATGCGGCGAGAAACCTGGCTTATAATTCTAGCACACACTACCAAGAATTACTTTTAACAGAAATACTAAATATACTTCGTTAGGTTTTGAAGAGTCTACCTAAAGGAAAAATAAAACAAGGTAGAATTGGATACAATTCATTTTTCACAAAGTGCAACAGTTTTATTGGCTCAAACTACATAAAGGCATACAAAAAGTGGCTGCAAGGCAGATTTAAAATTCTCAAAGACACGGAATTCTATCGCCATAAATATTTAATGAAAAAAGTGGAACCCTTAAAAATTCTGAAACTAATGGCTTAAATGTTTTTCGTAATTAATGGAGGGCGGTATCTTAAATATTTTCCATATCTAGCGGACTTTATCTTAATCCCGAATATACTATATAAGAAAATATGGGCAGACTTCTTCGTTTCTTGTTTGCACTAGCTTTTACAAGTTTGTCCCTTTCGGCCCAAAACAACATTTGGAATAGGCATGTGATTGATTCGTCATTTAGCGGTGCTGATGGAGTACGACTAGCGGATGTGAATAATGACAACTTGATGGATATTGCTACTGGCTGGGAAGAAGGTGGTTATACTAAGGTATATATTCATCCAGGGTATCATTTAGCAAAGCAAAAATGGCCATCGGTTATTGTAGGTAAGACCCCTGATGTAGAAGATGCCGTTTTTGTAGACATTGATAATGATGGAAGAATTGATGTGGTCAGCAGCACAGAAGGGGCAACTAAAAAAATTTATTACAACTGGGCTCCAACGAATCCTCATGATTACCTCGATTCCACAAAATGGAATACTCAGGCTCTACCTGCTTCTGATGACCTCATGCAATGGATGTTTGCACTCCCAGCTCAAATAGACGGTAAAAATGGAACTGATTTAGTGGTTGGTTCCAAAAATAAGGAAGCAAAAATCGGTTGGTTTCAGGCTCCAAGAAATCCTAAAAATATTTCTCAATGGAAATGGTATCCTATTGGTTCAGCAACATGGATTATGTCCATTCTTATCAGAGATATGGATAATGATGGAGACTTGGATATAGTAACCTCCGATCGCAAACCAGGTGAAACCAATGGCGTTAGATGGTTAGAGAATCCTGGCAAACTCGAAAATCAAAAACAAGAGTGGAATAATCATTTTATGGGCGGTGAGGGTCTAGAGGTCATGTTTATGGACATGGCTGATATTGACGGAGATGGTCTTGAAGATGCCATTGTAACGGAATATACTAACCATAAAATTGTTTTTATAAAACGGTTAGATAGTACTGGTTTGAAATGGAAGAGTTATGCTATTGATATTCCAAAAGTTACAGGAAGAGCAAAAGCAGTCAAAGTAGGAGATATTAATAGCGATGGAAATCTTGATCTTGTACACACCACAAATACGATGGGCGATGATAAGAAATCAGGAATATTTTGGTCATCGTTTAGAGGTAATCCAAGTGATTCCATATGGGATTGGCATGATATTAGTGGGCCAGAAGGCTCTAAATTTGATAGGGTCGAGCTACTCGATTTAGATGGTGATAGTGATTTGGATGTTCTCACTTGTGAGGAAAACTATGGTGCAAATAGTCAAGGTCTAGGGATAATTTGGTACGAAAACCCACTTAATAACCCTACTAAGAATAGATAAAACCTGTTTCAATGCATTTTATCAAGAATGTTCGAGCTTATCTTCTGAAACCATGCCAGCAGTTTTATTAATTTAAGGCCACAATCTCCTCTTCAACTTTTAGCGTCCCCAAATATTCGACCAGATTCACTAAATCTTCTTCCGACATTACTTTATGCAAACCTTCGGTCATCAACGATTTTTCCATGGCCTCCTGTATAGCGATGTCGTCAAGTTCAATTTCTTTTTGTATTCCGCCCATCATTTTTAGGGTTAGCTCGTCTTCGGTACGGCTCAGAACATATCCGGTATAGGTCGTACCGTCCTTCATTTTGATGGTATATCCTTCATACCCAAAACTGATGCCCGCACTGGGGTAGATGATATTAGAGTACAAAAATTGCTTGGAAAGTTTGTTGCCGATATCGGAGAGGCCGGGGCCGAATTCGACACCCTTAGATCCTGCCACATGGCACGCGCTACAAAATGTACTATAAAGCTCTTTTCCGTGCACGGCATCACCGGAGCGTTCTACCAAGGCATCAACGTTCAAATTTTCCGTTGCGGAACCGTCCAGAAACTTCGGGGCATTTTCTTTGATCTCTCTATTCCAACTGTTCATTAATTTCAATACCGCAGTAGTCTTATGGGCATCGGGTAGCTTGCCTGCCTCAAGCAGTGCATAAAGTTCTTGCTGTCCACCACCGGAATTTCCCAAAGCTTCCACCAATCTCCTAGTCAACGGGTAGCTCAAGGCATCTTCTACCAATATCCCTTTCAGTAACACAATAGCCTTCGGGTCAGAAACGCTGTTCATGGCACCAAGCACTTCCATCTTTTCAGCTTCGGGCGCATCCGATTTTAGGTAACCTTCAACAAGCTGGCCACCATCAAAATCGAACAAAAGTGCAACAGCTTCTTTCTGAAGTGCTTCATCAGTACCTTCTCGTACTAACTCAAAAATAGCCTGGTTCTGATTCTTTAGTCCAAATTTTTTAATGGCCATCAACCATTCTGCTGTACCCTCTATTTCAGGCAATACGCTTTTGACCGTCTGGGTATGCTGTCGAGAATTATTTACAAAATCTTCGTTCAACTGACCTATGGCGTAGGCTTGTATTTTCTTGATTTTGGAATGGTCTACTTTCAGTAAAGCAAGTAATATTTCGTCTTTCTTAGGGTGAACCTTAAAGTCAAAAGCTCTGAAATAGGATGCCATGCCCTCGTCGGATATCGCCTCATCCTTGATTATTTCCGCCAATAGTGGTACAGTAGCAGCAGCCCTTGTGCGCCATACGATCTGTTTCCCTTTATCGCTCATCCAATCATTACCTACATTCTTTTTCCAAGCAGAAAAATAAAGGTCTGGAAACTTGTCGGAACCGATTCCCAAAGCTTCCAAAGACCAACGATCTTTCGGATCGTGCTGTTCCGCCAAAGTCGCCCAAAGCTCGGCCGCATTTTTAGTTCCGAGGTACCTTAAAGCTACCGCCGCTTCTCTACGTACCTGAGGGGAAGAATCGGTACTTACGATTTTAAGATAACGCTCTAACTCATTCTTTGCTAAATATCGGGCCATTCGTATACCCTGAACACGGAATTTGGTATCCACATCACTAAGAGCTATCTCAATGTACGTTTTGGTCTTAGAGGGGTTTTTTGCTCCAATCCATAATGCCCTTGCCTTGGCCGTTCCTCCTTTTTCAATCATTTCCTTTAAAAAGGGTTCGGCGGCATCCCCCATGCCATTTAGTTTTTGCCAAGATTGGTAGAATACATCCATGTTATCGGAGAACAACCCTATCGAAGCTCCCACCCCAGTCGTGAAATCGTAGTTGTTGGGCACGTAGCCTTCTTTGGTAGATACATGATAAATCCTTCCGTGTTCAATATCCTCTGCCTTGTGGCCTCCTACCCCACCATCGTACCAGTCTGAAATAAAGAGGGAGCCATCTGGCGCTACCGTGACATCATCTGGTCGAAACCAGTCATCTTTACTCTTGACCAGGTTTTCAACTTTCGCGGAATAGCCCGAACCTTTTTCTTCTACGATATAAGTCCGTACCACATTATGGCCCGGTTCGGCATGGATCAATTGGCCTTGATATTTTTCGGGAAGAAGCTCGTCTTCATAGACTAGAATTCCACAAGGTGATCCTGAACCGGTCTGCAAAAGATTAGGTACCGTACCCGGGTCATTCAAATGCCAGTGTCGTTTGGGTATCTCGTCTTCCCAGCCCGTTCTTCTTTCCCGCCAATTTTGACCTGTAAGCAAATCTTTGAATCCATAATTGCCATATTCCATCAAGTAATTGATTCGGGTGCCACGGTTACCGTCGTCGTCATTGTCAGATTGCCAAAGTCCACCATAAGAATCAACAGCAAGCTCATAGGGATTCCGGAAATTATGGCCTAAAACTTCAATGTTGGAACCATCCATTTCCATACGAAAAGCCATTCCCTCGCGATAATTACTTCCGTCCGCATTTATTTCATTTCCATGGATGTCTTTTAGGGCATTCCCCTCTTTATCCAATAACTGTTTCCCATTATTTCCATAATTAAAGTACAACCGGCCATCAGGGCCGAATACAAAAGCATGCATCCCGTGGTCATGATCTACACCTTCGATACCTGAAAATAAAACTTCTCTGGAATCGGGCACATCATCACCATTTTCATCGGTAAAAACAAATACGTTGGGACTCACCGAAACAATGACCTTATTGCCCAAAACTACAATGCCCAATGCCGAATTTACATCCTTACCTTGATAGAAAACCTTTGAGGTATCGGCAACGCCATCATGGTTGGTATCCTCCAAGATTAAAATACGGTCTCCCGCATTATCGTATGAAATTTCGGGGTTGGCAAAATCCCTATAGTTAGTGCCCTCGCATACCCATATTCTACCCTTCGCATCAATGGCCATATTGGTCGGGTTCACCACCATCGGTTCGGATGCAAACAAGCTCAACTTTAATCCGTCGGCCACTTCCATAGAAGAAAGCGCATTTTCAGGTTTTCTTTTTTCCACTTCAGAAAGCGCGGTATAATCGATAGTTTTTGTGCTCTTATCCGAACATGAAATTTGCATCCCCATAACCACTAGTAAACTAATAGGAAGAATGTCTTTCACCAATTTTAATAGCTGCATACGATTTAAGAATTTTATCAAAATTAAAAATAGCGAAAAAACGAATACGAAAAACCCGTACGATAGCCAATTGATAAAAGGGCTTTGCATTAATTGTATCTTTATGAAAATCGCCGTGGTAAATCATCACCAACGATTCACATTATGAAATACCTTCCGGTTTTTGTTTTACTTTTATTTCTTGGTCAATTACTTTCTAGAGCGAACGATAAAGGAGGTTTTTCCATAAACGATTATACAACGTATGCGGCACAAACAGATGCCAAGGAGGAAGCCTTTACTGTGCTCCGAAACAAATGCAATGCATGCCACGGCACCAAAAAACGCACCGAAATTTTCAGCATGGATAATATGAACTCCCTAGCCATTGAAATCAACAAACAGGTTTTCGTAGAAGGTAAAATGCCTAAGGGAAGAAAAGTAAAACTCACCGAAGAGGAAACGCGACGTCTAGAAGTTTGGTTAGATGCTACTTTAAACAAAAAATAAAAAGAGCCGAAAAAGGCTCTTTTTATCTAAAATCATTTAGAACTGCTCAATCAAGTAGTTAATTAAATCAGTTGTGGTAACAATGCCTGTCAATTCGCCATTGTCGATAACGGGTATCGCATGAAATTCCTTTTTTGACAATATTTCAGCTACCTCTTTAATTATAGTCGATGAAGCCACGCTAACCAGATTTTTGGCCATAACCTGTTCAATGGTAAACATATTATATACGATAGTTCCTACCGACTCTTCATCAAAATCTTCTGCAAAACTTATCCTAAGTAAATCAGTCAAACTCAGCATACCAACAACTTTTTTTCCAGATACTACCGGTATGTGTCTAATTTTATTTTTTTTGAAAAGACGTTCGGCTGTTGCCAAATCATCGGTGGTATTTAAGGTAATGACATCTTTCGTCATTATTGCGGAAATTGGTGTTCTTTTTTTCATGATGTCCAGTTTAAATTCACCTTAAATATACATTTCAAATGAGCAAGAAAGTATGACAAAAATCATATCCTCGCAAATGAAAAAACAGGCCTAACGGCCTGTTTTTATACAATAGAAGTATTTGTTTATTTAGCCACGTTAACAGCCCGTGTTTCCCGAATAACGGTAACTTTGACTTGCCCGGGATAGGTCATGTCAGTTTGAATTTTTTGTGAAATCTCAAAGGATAGCTGAGCCGCTTTTTCGTCGCTAACCTTTTCACTTTCTACGATTACACGAAGCTCTCTACCAGCTTGAATGGCATATGCCTTTTGTACACCCGTGAAGCCGAAGGCGACATCTTCCAAGTCTTTGAGGCGTTGTATGTAAGAATCCAATACTTGTCTACGTGCGCCAGGCCGTGCACCACTTATGGCATCACAGACTTGAACGATAGGCGAAATCAAGGTCTTCATTTCTATCTCGTCGTGGTGAGCACCAATGGCATTACATACATCGGGTTTCTCCCCATGTTTTTCGGCCCATTGCATACCTAAAATAGCGTGCGGTGTTTCGACCTCAGCTTCAGTGTTGGGTACCTTACCAATATCGTGCAATAATCCGGCGCGCTTGGCCAACTTCGTGTTAAGGCCAAGTTCGGCGGCCATTACCCCACAAAGTTTAGCGACCTCACGCGAATGCTGCAACAAGTTCTGCCCATAAGATGACCGATACTTCATTCTACCAACAGCTCGCACGAGTTCAGGATGCAGGCCATGAATTCCCAAATCGATTACGGTACGTTTACCGACCTCCACGATTTCTTGTTCAATCTGTTTTTCTGTCTTTTTTACAATTTCCTCGATACGTGCGGGATGTATTCTACCATCGGTCACTAATTTATGTAACGAAAGTCGTGCAACTTCTCGACGAACGGAATCAAAACAAGAAAGAATTATGGCCTCTGGTGTATCATCTACAATGATTTCAACGCCTGTTGCAGATTCTAGCGCACGGATGTTTCGCCCTTCCCTGCCGATTATACGACCTTTTACATCGTCCGATTCCAAATTAAAAACCGAAACACAATTTTCGACAGCCTCTTCAGTACCGATACGTTGAATTGTATTGATAATAATTTTTCTGGCCTCTTGTTGTGCCGTAAGTTTGGCATCCTCGACAGTGGACTGAATATAGGCCATGGCATCAGTTTTGGCAGTCTCTTTCAGTGACTCTAACAACTCTCCCTTCGCATCCTCTGCCGAAAGTCCAGAAATCACTTCCAACTGTTGAACCTGGTTTTTATGTAGTCTTTCAAGTTCAGCCTGTTTCTTTTCGAAAATCGATTCTTTATGGGCGACCTCTTTAATCTTGACATCAAGCTGTTCGTTAAGCTTTTTGTTCCTTGCAAGCTCACTACTTATCTGGGATTCTTTGTCTCGAGTACGTTTCTCGGCTTCGTTGATTTTCCTATCCTTGCCGACAATAACCTTTTCGTGCTCCGCCTTAAGTTCCAAGAACTTTTCCTTTGCCTGAAAAATTTTATCTTTTTTAATACTCTCGCCTTCGACCTTTGCACTCTTCAAGATAGCATCGGCTTGTTGTTTGGCATTACCAATGGTTTTAGAGGCCTTGCCTTTTTCCATAAATTTAGCGATTCCAAATCCGATGGTGAGGCCTATAAGTACTGCTATTATTAGTGTTGCACTATCCATATTATAAAAATTTAGTATAAAAAAAGCCCACATTGGAGAAGTTTTGAACAAACTCCAATAAACAGGTTTAGGGCTAACAGACTGATCAAGGATCCTTATACAAGTAAGGCTTGCTTTTACAACCTAAACTCACCCTTTTTAAACAAATTAATGTTGAGTTCGTCAAAAGGTAATACCAATGTGGGCAGTAACTTATGCTATTTTAAAGAACGTATTTATTTAATACCAAGCTTAGAAGTCACCAATTGGTCAAGAGCTTTAAGCCGCTCAGTGGCTTCTTGGTTTCCTTCACTATTATCGATGCCACGCTGCTCTATCTTCGAGGCGAATTGCAGGGCGCACATTGCAAGAACGTCTTGCTTGTCTCGAACGGCATAACTCTGTTCGAACTTCTTTGCCAACTGTTCAATGTTCTTTGCCGCCTTCCGCAAGCCTTCTTCTTGGCTGGGGTCGATAGTCAAAGGGTACACTCTATCTGCAATTGAAAGCTTTATTTTGAGCTTTTCCGACATCTTATTTTTCAAACGTTATTCGGCAAGTTGTGCAATGCAATGGTCCAACTCTCGAATCAACGTATTTATTTTAAGCTTAGCTTCTGTCTTATTCGTATTACTGCCAAACATTGTTCCTGCCAATCTGAGCGAATTGTACTTCTCTTCCCAAACGGAAACGGAATTCGACACCCTTTCCTTATCGTTCTTTAGGGAATTGAATTCATCTTCCAATTTGGTATTAGCTTGGTGCAACAATTCTAATTTGTGCAACAACTTGCTAATTTTATTTTCCAAAGAATCGACAACTTTGACCAATTCACTCATAATCTCAAGCGCAATGCATTTACACAAAGTTAACATACCTATCACTACTTAGCAATTCTTTTTTCAATTATTCTTGGGGCAATACTTTAAAGGCCCATCTTGCGTTATTCTTAATGCCTACACCCGATGTGCTTGGGTAGAGTTTACGTTCTTATCGTATTTTTTTATTGTACATCAGCCCGAAATTAGGGACTACACAGCTCAAAAAAAGTTTCTGCTAAAAGTGAAAAGTATTCCAAAAGTTATCGAATTGAGTTATGAACAAAAAAACAAGATGAGTTCTTAACCTATCAATTACACTAGTAAAAAACGAATCTGTCAGTTTTTTAGACGTTGTATTTTTAGGAATCCAAACCGTTTGGCTAATTTCGCAGTCGTATTTAAGATTATGAGGAAAGTTTTTTTTAGTCTCTTACTATGTTGCTCTATTGCCGGTATTGGTCAGGAACAATACCCTGAAGACGCTTTTCGTTCCCCCATGGATATACCTTTAGTACTCGCGGGAACCTTTGGCGAACTACGATCGAACCACTTCCATTCCGGAGTAGATATTAAAACCCAACAGCGTCAGGGGCTTCCAATTTATGCCATCGCTAATGGAAGCGTTACCCGGATAAAAATATCACATTGGGGTTATGGGAAGGTACTTTATGTCGCTCACCCCAATGGCTACACTTCCGTCTATGGGCATTTACAAAAATTTGCCCCGGAAATCGAAGCGTATATCAAAAAGGAGCAATATAAAAAGAAATCGTACGAGGTAGAGGTATTTCCCGAATACGGAGAGGTGAAAGTAGAGAAAGGAAAAGTCATAGCCTACGGGGGCAATACCGGTGGTTCGTCAGGACCACATCTACATTTTGAAATCCGTAGCAGCATTTCCGAAAAACCGACCAATCCACTTTTATACGGACTGGAAATCAGAGACGCCACGAATCCCACATTGTTAAAACTATTCGGATATCCATTATCTGAAAACGCAAAGGTCAACCAAAGCAAGAGTACCATCGAACTTGACTTCAAAAAACAAGCAGACGGTACTTTTTTGGCAGAAACAGTCAATGCCATCGGAACAATTGGCTTTGGTTTTATAGGTTATGACCGACAAGATCTTGCGGCCAACAAAAATGGCGTATATGCGGTTCAGCAATTGGTCAACGGAAGAATATATACTGATTACGATTTCGAAAGCTTTTCATTTACCGAGACAAGATATCTCAACACCTTAATTGATTATGACCGTTATGGTAAGTACCGCCAACGTATACAGAAACTCTTTAAAGTGCCCAGAAATCGCTTGAGCATCTACAATACTTTAAAAAATGATGGTAAGATAGAAGTGCGCGAGGGGCTAAGTTACAACGTAGAATTATTAATCAAAGATTACGAAGGCAATCTAGTCAAGGCGGTTATACCTATTGAAGGCAAGAATGAACCCGTGAAAGTCGAAAAAGACGAGATGAAAACCGAAAACTACGTGATTGCCAAAAAGCCTAATAACTACGACTTAGGGGGAGCAAAGGTCTATTTTCCTTCAAATACTTTTTACGATGACTTTTACATCGACCTGAAAAAAGATAACGATACTGTTACCATACATAATAACAGGATTGCAGCGCACCGAAACTTTACCATTACTTTCGACGTTTCGGATTATTCCGAGGTAGAAAGAAAACAGCTATTCATTGCCCGTCTCGATAGTAGACTTCGGCCCAGTCATGCATCTACCTATAAACGAGGAGAGACCTTTACTACCAGAACCCGAAACTTGGGCACCTATACCTTGGCCCGCGATACCATAGCCCCCAGAATTCGTTCAAAAAACTTTAAGAAAAAACAGTGGCTGAATAACTACCGCTATCTGAGTATACATATTTCTGATGACCTTAGTGGTGTCGACACATACACCGCTACCCTCAACGGGAAATGGGTGCTAATGGAATATGAACCCAAGACCAATACACTCACCTATAACTTTGATGATGTTATTCTTGACCAGAAAGAATGCGAACTAGAAGTTACCGTAACGGATAATGTCGGCAATTCCAGTACCTTTACAAGTACTTTTTTTAGAAAATGATATCTTGTTGAAGTATCTTAAACCCGTACTCTTTTTATTGTTGGCATGCATTACCCTTTCTCTATATGCCCAGACGGCCACTATTACAGGAGTCGTTTTAGACGATTTGAACAAACCTCTTAAAGAGGTCAACGTTACCACAAACGGCAACGGCACATTTTCAGACGAAAACGGTTTCTATGTTCTACCCGTTACGGCCGATATAGCTAATACGATTATCTTTTCGCATTTGGGGCATAAAAATGTTGTACTCGAAAATTTAATTCTGAACACTAACGAGACCTACGAATTCAACCCGGTATTAAAATCGGATGCGATACAAATCGATGGGGTGACCGTTTCACCAACGGGAGAGAGAAACGTTGAAGGTATCGTTACCATTTCCCCAGAAATCATACGGCACATACCAGGAGCCAATGCAGGTGTAGAAAATATCTTAAAATTATTACCGGGCGTTTCTTCAAGCAACGAACTTAGTACGCAATACAGCGTTCGTGGCGGAAATTATGACGAAAACTTAGTCTATGTAAACGAAATCGAAGTCTATCGCCCTTTTCTCGTTCGTTCCGCGCAGCAAGAAGGCATGAGCTTTGTGAACAGCGATATGGTTACGGGTGTTGAGTTCTCTTCGGGAGGGTTTCAGGCTAAATATGGCGACAAACTTTCATCCGTCTTAGATATCACCTACAAAACGCCCACCGCATTCGGATTGCAATTAGACATAAGTCTTCTAGGGGCTTCTGCTACAGTCGAAACATTGTCGAAAGACAAAAATTTCAGTAGTATTTCTGGTGTTCGCTACCGTAATAATGGGCTTTTGGTAAACAGTCAGCAGACGAACACTAATTTCAATCCGACCTTTATCGATTTTCAGACCTATTCTACATATCGGTTTTCGAACAAGTTTCATTTGAACTTTTTGGGTAATCTTTCCATTAACGATTATCGAAACGAACCTTTAAGCCGTCAGACAAATTTTGGCACACTTAACGACCAACGGTCTTTAGTTGTTTTTTATGAGGGAGAGGAGAATAATAGGTATAATACGGTTTTAGGCGCGTTGAAAGGCAATTATCTTCTAAACGATACGACAACCTTAAAGCTCATTGCTTCGCTTTATCATACTACCGAGGAGGAATATTCCGATGTTATCGCAACATATGAATTGGGCGCAGTCGACTCCAATTTAGGAAGTGGCGATTTTGGAGATACAAACACACCTCGTGGTATGGGATCTCAATTCAATCGGGCAAGAAATGATTTGGATGCCCTAATTTTCAACTTGGCTCACAAGGGAAATTATAATAAAGGAAACAAGGCTTTTGAATGGGGAGTGAAATATACTCATGAAGACATTCGAGATCAACTACGGGAATCTGAGTTCATCGATTCTACGGGTTTTTTTATCCGTCCTCCCCTGCCTGAATTCACGAATAACCAACCAGAAGAACCTTTTGAGGCCCCTTTAGAAGCATTTGAAAGTGTAAATGCACGGAATTTTGTCAAGACCGATAGGTTTTCGGGCTTTGTACAGTTTAGTGACCGCTTGCAGTGGAAAACAAATGACATCTATTATAATATCGGTCTTCGATCACAATACTGGACGGTACGCGGAGTGGATTTAAAAAGTACCTCCCAGATTATTTTTAGTCCGAGAGCTCAGTTCGCCATCAAACCGAATTGGGAAAAAGACATGCTTTTTAGACTATCGGGCGGTCTATATCAACAACCTCCCTTTTATCGTGAGCTGCGTAATGAGACAGGAACGGTACAACCAAACGTAAAAGCCCAGAAATCAGCACATATTGTTTTGGGTAACGAATATTCATTTACTTGGTGGCAAAGACCGTTTACCGTATTGAGTGAAGTCTACTACAAAAAATTGGATGATGTAAACACCTATACATTGGATGACGTACGTATACGCTATTCCGCTAATAATAATGCCGAAGCATATGCCTATGGGGCAGACGTGAGACTGAACGGGGCCTTTGTTCCAGGTACGGAATCTTGGATAAGTATCGGGTTTTTAAAAACAGAGGAGACTATTGACAATAAAGGCTATATTGCCAGACCCACCGACCAACGCTTGAAATTTGGGCTGTTGTTTCAAGATTACATACCCGATTTTCCTAGTTTTAAAATGTACCTTAATCTAGTATACAATACAGGTGTACCTGGAGGCTCTCCTAGTTATGCAGATCCATATGCCTTTCAGAACAGATTACGCGATTATAAACGTGCAGATTTGGGAATTTCCTATATTTTTGTAGGTGGAGATAAAACCTATCCTAAAAATCATTGGTCAAAAAAGTTTAAAGAACTAAGTGCAGGTTTCGAAATCTTTAATCTGTTCAACAATCAAAATTCTATTACCAATACTTGGGTGAGGGATATTGATAGTAAACAGCAATTTGCAATTCCGAATTTTATGACCGGTCGAGTGTTGAACATAAGGTTGCGAATGCGTTTTTAATTTTAGAAGTGATGATAAAAGCCATTTATGTCTTATTTTTTCTTACGGCTGTAATAGCGAACGCCCAAAAGAATATTTATGAGAGTGCTAAGTTCGACGACCTGAGCGAAGAACACGAAGTATTGGGAATTATACCATTTCTGACCAATTTAGACCTTAAGGACGAAATATCGACCGAAGAACTAAAAGCGCTCGAAGAAAAGGAGGGCTATGCCGTACAAAATGCCTTGGAAACTTATTTTTCAAAACGGAAGAAAAAGAAAAAATTCTCAGTTGAATTCCAGAATATTAAAAACACGAACGCAATATTGGCCAAGAACGATATTGAATTCAATAACATCGATGTCTACACGACAAAAGAACTTAGTGAAATTTTGGGTGTTGACGGTATTGTAAGTGGGACTATTGACCTCAACGTGCTACTATCAAAAGGGGTTTCGACAGCGTTCAATTTTATGGATTACTTTCTAGGCGATGCAAATTATGGCCGTATCGGTGTTAAAATAAGCGATGGCACCACAGGTAAGCTGCTTTGGAAATACGAAAAGGAAATCAACAAAAAGTCGGGTAGGAACACGAACGACCTAATCGACCGGATGATGAAACTGGCCGCCCGTAAATTTCCATACGATCGTGAAAAACGTAAGGATAGAAAACGGAATTGATTCTCTTTTCCAAGACTTTTAATCCTCAACAAATCCTTTCAAAATGCCAATGGTATAGTCCAATTCTTCTTTGGTATTATACTTCGAAAAAGAAAATCGCAATGAAGGTTTTTTTAAATCGTCATCATTCAAAATTCCGGAGAGTACGTGAGAACCCATATCGCTTCCAGATTGGCAGGCACTTCCTTTGGAACAAGCAATTCCCTTAATATCCAAATGAAACAAGAGCATCAAAGCTTTTTGCGGTTCAATGGGCAGACAGACATTTACTAACGTGTAGGTGCTTTTTTCCAAATTTCCTGAATGGCCGTTAAACTTTGCTGCTGGTATTTCTTCTTTTATCCTATCAATAAAATAACTTTTCAACCCTGAGACATAGGCCGTTTCCTCTTCCAAGTTATCATATGCCGCTACGAAGGCTTCCTCAAGACCTACAATGTTATGGAATGATTCCGTACCTGCGCGAAACCCTCGCTCTTGAGACCCGCCAGAAATCATGGGTTTCAGTCCTGAATTTCTCTTTATAAAGGCGAAACCGACACCCTTGGGCCCATGAAACTTATGGGCCGCGGCGGTCATAAAATCAACTGGAGTTGTTTGCACATCCCATGGATAATGGCCTATTGATTGTACAGTGTCGGAATGAAAAAGAGCACCGTATTTTTTGCAAAGTTGACAAACGGCATCGATATCGGTCTTATTACCAATTTCGTTGTTGATATGCATAAGGCTCACAATTTTCTTAGCACCGTCTTTTTTCAACAAGGCCTCTAAATGCGAAAGTTCGGGATCACCATATTCATCGATCTTGACAAATTGCAAGTCAACACCAGATTTTTTTTGAAGGTCTTCTGCAGTATGAAGAACGGCGTGGTGTTCAATTTTAGAAGTGATAATCGTTTTCACTCCTAAGTCGCGAACGGCTGACCTTAATATCATGTTATCGGCCTCGGTACCACCAGAGGTGAAAATTATTTCTGATGGATGGGCGTTCATGTACTTAGCAATCGTTTTCCGTGCACTTTCAATGGCGGTCTTTGCCGAACGCCCAAAACTATGCGTCGATGACGGATTACCATAAAAATTCGATAGCGCCGTATGCATCTTCTCTATCACATTTTCCCTTACTCGGGTTGTAGCGGCGTTGTCTAAATATACTTTTTCCATTACCAAAAAATTCAATTAAAACCGCGTAAAATTAGTTGAATTAAAGTTAATTTCTCCCTAATTGCACATAAACTTGTGCTTTATTTCCTTTAAATTTGAGCCATGAAGAAAACGTTATTTCTCGGGTTTTTAATAGTATTTTTTGCTTGCGATGATGGTAATATACAAATCGCTCGCATCGATTTTGAATCGGTTAATGTATCATCGTGCGGAAATCTTGACGAACCCATCGAAACCACCTTCTTTTTTAAGATCGATCAAGACGAGGCATTGCTTTTAGACTTGCCAAGTGGTCTTCTGAAACACGAAACCTCTACACCAGGTTCGATTACCAGTACGATACCATCGCCATCGAACCTTATCTATCGGCTATTCTCCGAGAATGTCTCGCAAGGCTACTTTTGTGATGCCGTTCCTGCGCTAGAGCCTATTGTTGTGACAGAGAATACGGCTACAGCAGGTGATATCGCTATTGATACGAAGGTAAGTTCGTCTACAAAAGACAATAAAAGTTATTTACATACCATTTTAATTACTGGTCTTTCATTAACCAACGATTTAGGCGAGAGCATCACAGACTCTTCGACCTTTGAATATGGTGATTTTACAACAAGTACAGCGAATAGTGCAAAACTTGCTACGCCCTTTTCAAATTACGAGGACATCGCTGCTTTTTCCGAGTGTGATACTGCTCCTACGCAAGGAAGTATACGTTTGTACAAATTAATCAACGACGAGTTTATTTCTTTAGATGTTCCGACCGATTCATTGGCCAACACCTCTACTGCAGAAACGGCCGCCCGTATAGTAAATCTTGAAAACGGAATTTTTAATTATGTAGTTTTAGATACCCTGGTAGCTTCGGAAATGGTCTGTACGACCACTCTTCAGCCTGAAGAAATCGAAAGCTGGAATTATGTCTCGACATCTGGTGATCTGAGTATCGATACCGTTGAAAATGCCCCTGATGGTGAAGGAAAAATAAGTTTCACCCATACCTTTACTTTAGAAAAATTAAATTTAACACTCCAAGGCAATGGTGTCGATGTCGAAGATGTTCCGCTTGAGGAGATAGAGACCGTAAGTATCGGTAGCTATACTTCTTTTGCAGATTAGGCATTCTGATAAATATAGATTTCGGTCGCCCCTAGCCCATATTTTTGATAGTCTGCATCGTAATACTTTACGTTTTCGTACCGCCTGAATAAATAATACAATTCTTCCTTAAGCACACCTTCACCGACTCCGTGAATAAAAACAACCTTTTGTATTCGCTTACGCATAGCGAACTCTAGCTGTCGTTTGGCGGTTTCCATTTGTAGGTTTAACATTTCATGGTTGGTCATGCCTCTTGTAGAATTCGTCAATTGATTGATGTGAAGGTCGACTTCCATCTTTGGGGAACTGCGTTCTTTAGGCTTTAGCGTTTGCCGATTTTTTCTTTTCGGCAACTCTTTCTCAGCCTTTATCTGGCTAATTTCGTAATTACTGACTTTTATAAGGCCTCCATCAATTTTCAACAGCTCAGAAGGTTCGAAATCGAGCAAAAATCCATCATCGGTCTCAACAGTAATCTTTTTAGCAGCAACATTTGTTACCGTTCCTCGTACCACATCATCGATGGTCTCTACCATGTCCCCTTTTTGAAAAACGATCATAATTTGTTTTGTATCCACAAAAATAATGGTAATTTTCGTGATAGAATTTCTAATGGAAAAAAATGCAATTGGCCACTTTTTTATTGATTGCCGAAGATTATATGCTTCCGTGCCTCACCAAAAAAATTTTTGGCTTCGATTGCCCTGGCTGTGGTTTGCAACGATCGCTGGCCTTTTTGGCTCAAGGTAATTTCGTAGCCGCTTTTAAGATATATCCAGCTATATACGTCATTTTACTATTGTTCGGATTCCTGCTACTCGACAACTTTATCAAAATAAAATATAACAATAAAATTATCATTTTTTTAATGATAACAAGTGTCGCAATGATACTCGGCAATTATATCCTAAAATTCATCTAACTAAACCTTTACAATTATGGAACAACAAAAATTACCTAATGTAACTATAGCCCTGGTGCTAGGTATAGCATCATACCTTTGCTGCTGTATTAGTGCCGGCCTCGGTGGAATCGTACTATCGGGAATAGCTCTATTTTTAACATCCAAAGATGAAAAACTTTACAAAGAAAATCCTGAGAATTATTCGAATTTCAGCCAACTAAAAACCGCCAAGATTGTGGCAATCATAGGCTTGGTCTTGGGTGTGCTTTCTTTGATATGGACGGTTTATTCCGTAATGCAAATGGGTGGATGGGAAGCTTACATGGAGCAGACCATGGAAGTATTGGAACAATACGGTATCGAAGAATAAGTTATTAACCATATGGAGCAACAACAACTTCCAGGAGCTAGCAACGCCTTGACTTTTGGTATTTTATCTATAGTATTGACCATTACCTGCTGTGGTCCTTTTGGAGCTATTTTCAGTTTTATCGGTCTATCGAACGCAAAAACAGCCCAACGACATTTTATAGAAAGTGCAGGACAGTATACAGGTATCGAAAATGCTAAAACTGGTAAAATTCTATCCTATATCGGATTGGCCATTGCGGCTATTTATCTGATTTTTGCAATTATCTATTTTAGCGTAATTGCTGCAATTATTGTTGCGGCTGCATCTGAAAGCGGGGCCTTTTAAAATTTGAAAGATAATTTTAAGCGAAAATCCCCTGAAATTGAATTTCAGGGGATTTTTCTATTTTTCAAACTGCCTTAATGTACTCGTAATTATTGAGATACAATCCAAAAGTTGCGCGCTCGTAATTACCAATGGTGGGGCAAAGCGAATAATATTGCCGTGGGTGGGTTTTGCCAGGAGGCCATTTTCCTTTAGAGCCATACAAATGTCCCATGCCGTAGAGCTGTCTTCGGTATCGTTGATCAAAATGGCATTTAAAAGGCCCTTACCCCTGACTTTCGTCATAACAGAACAGGTGCGTATGAACTTGTTCAGTTCTGCGCGAAAAAGTTCACCGAGCACAAAAGCATTTTGGGCCAGTTCCTCCTCTTTTACAACTTCAAGAGCGGCCATTCCAACAGCCGCAGCTACGGGGTTTCCCCCAAAAGTACTACCATGATTACCAGGGCGGATAACACCCATAATGTCATCGTTGGCCAAAACGGCCGAAACGGGGTAGGCGCCCCCTGAAAGTGCTTTCCCTAAAATCAGAATATCGGGTTTTACTTCAGGTGTGCCGCTACAGTGCTTATCTGTACAAGAACAATTGCCACAGGTCGCCAATAAACGGCCAGTTCGGGCAATACCTGTCTGTACCTCATCCGCAATAAAGAGTACATTGTGTTTTTTACACAACTTTTTTGCCTCCGATAAATAGTTTTCAGATGGAACATAAACCCCGGCCTCACCTTGAATAGGTTCCACTAGAAATCCTGCAATATTCGCATTGCTTTCCAAGGCTTCTTGCAACGCTTTTAGGTTATCATATTCGATTTTGATAAAGCCATCGGTATATGGCCCAAAATTCTTGCGAGCCGTTTGATCGTTCGAAAACGAGATTATCGTGGTGGTTCGACCATGAAAGTTATTCTTACAAACAATAATCTGTGCTTCATTCTCGGCGACACCCTTCTTTTCATAAGCCCATTTACGACAGAGCTTCAGTGCTGTTTCCACAGCTTCAGCCCCGGTGTTCATAGGTAAAAGCTTATCGAAATGAAAAGTTTCCGTAACGTACTTTTCATACTTACCGAGCATATCATTGTAAAAGGCCCTTGAAGTCAGGGTAAGCGTATTGGCCTGCGCTGTCATGGCCCCAACTATCTTCGGATGGCAATGGCCTTGATTAACAGCGGAATAGGCAGAAAGAAAATCATAATATTTTTTTCCCTCTACATCCCAAACATATACCCCTTCTCCCCTGCTCAATACAACGGGAAGCGGATGATAATTGTGTGCACCGTGTTTGTCTTCCAATGCTATAGCATCTTCAGAAGTAATTTGTTCTAAAACTGACATGATAAAAATTACTTTAAATAAAACTTCAGTAATTCCTTCTGTACCTTTTTCCTTTCGAAGAGTCGAAAATTCAGCGTAGGAGAGAAATCATCCTTGGCAGAATTGCTAAATTACTAAATATTAGGCAATTTTAAATAGTCTTATCGATAATCTAACTATCGAATTTATGTGCTAAACCCGAAACTTGAAGCTCCAATCTTTTTAGTTCACGAAGTATATCATTTTCGTCCATTTGCATCCACATATACAATTTGAGCATACCCATGACCACCAAACACATAAAACCTGTTGCAGCTCATTTGACCAAAATAAAGGTCTCTTCGGCATTTAAAAACTGAACAATGCTATAGACAAAAAGACCGAACATGAGCAGATGAACAATATTCATTACAATGGCCAACCAACCCATCTTACCGCGATACACTTCCCCCATTTTTCCGAAAAGATTTTGCTCATCTAGATTGTCTTAAAATTTGGCTTATTCTTAGCTTATTCTTGGCTAAAAGTTTCCTTGATCAATTTATCGATTTTTTCTTTTTCTGTTTTCATAATTATTGAGATTTTGTCATTTCCGCCCCTTCTACCCTCCTTAGGATAGACTACAGCGTGAATCTATACATTATTTTAAGCTTATTTTTAATCTTTCTCTGGCATGGAATAATCTCGATTTGACAGCGCCAACCGAAATTTCAAGTATTTCAGAAATTTCTTTTAATGAATATTCTTCGGTATAAAAAAGGCGCAAAACAACTTGCTGATCTTTTGGCAAAACTCGAATCATAAGTTGAAGCTTTTGTAGCACCGATTTATTGCCTGCTTGCATATCATCGTCATTTGACAAATTCATATAAGAATTTAATTTCTCAATTTCCCGTTTCTTTTTGTTTATAGGGTCAAGTGATTTTCGAGTTACGATTCGAAATGCCCAATTCCCGAAAAGGTTAGGTTCTTTTAAGCTGTTTCATTATTTCCCATGCCTTAAAGGACAGTGTAAAATAGTTGAATGGAGATTTTAGTGCTATTGATGTTATAGTTGCTATCATAAAAAAATATTCTTCATACATAACTGAACTCGTATTAAAGACGGGTTAATCTTGAAAAGGTTCAAATTTTCCATAAAATATTGTTATTCCATTCAAGTTACCCCAATAAATACAATCCAATTCCTATTTTTGCCCCATGAGGCGAAAAAACACGCGACAGTTTTTTAAAAATGTCGAAGTTATCGATGCAGGGGCCAAAGGAAAAACGGTCGCCAAAGCCCCTGACGGAAGGGTGATTTTTTTAACTAATACGGTACCCGGTGATATCGTCGATATACAGACTACCAAGAAGAGAAAAGCCTATTTCGAGGGAATCGCGACCAATTTTCTCACGCTATCCGATAAAAGAGTTGGGCCAGAATGCCAACATTTCGGAGTTTGTGGCGGATGCAAATGGCAAGACATGGGTTACGAACACCAACTCTTCTACAAACAGAAGGAAGTGGAAAATAACCTAAGACGAATCGGGCATCTCGAATTGCCTGAAGTATCGCCGATTATAGGTTCTAAAAAGCAATATTTCTATCGAAATAAAATGGAATTTTCATTTTCTGACAGTCGTTGGTTGACTTTAGATGAGATTAAATCCGATGAACGAATAAAAGACAAGAATGCCTTAGGCTTCCATATACCCGGCATGTGGGATAAAATTCTTGACATAAAGAAATGTCACTTGCAGCAAGACCCTTCGAATTCTATCCGGTTAGCTACAAGAGATTTTGCCATAAAAAACGATTTAACGTTTTTCAATCCGAGACATCAGCACGGACTTTTGCGTACGTTGATGATACGCACCACTTCCACTGGAGAAGTTATGGTCTTAGTCCAGTTTTTTGAAAAGGATAAAACAAAGCAGGAATTGCTTTTAAATTACCTTCAGAAGACCTTCCCCGAAATAACATCCCTCCTATACGTTATCAATCAAAAGCAGAATGATACCATTTACGATCAAGAAATTGTTTGCCATTCGGGGCGCGACCATATTTTCGAGGAAATGGAAGGCCTGAAATTTATGATTAACGCCAAATCGTTCTATCAGACCAATTCTGAGCAGGCATACGAGCTTTATAAAGTAACCCGAGATTTCGCCGGTTTGAAAGGCGACGAACTGGTTTACGATTTATATACCGGAACAGGCACCATTGCACAGTTCGTTGCAAAAAAGGCAAAAAAAGTAGTCGGTATAGAGTCCGTTCCTGAGGCGATTGCCGATGCGAAGGCCAATGCAGACCGAAACGAAATCGGCAACGTAGATTTTTTCGTTGGTGACATGAAAGCTATTTTCAACCAAGATTTCATAAACGAAAATGGCCTGCCGGATGTTATCATTACCGATCCACCACGTGACGGAATGCACAAAGACGTAGTACACCAAATCTTAAATATCTCTCCACAAAAAGTGGTCTATGTCAGTTGCAACAGTGCGACTCAGGCTCGCGATCTTGAATTAATGAAATCTGTATATAAAGTGGTAAAAGTACAGCCTGTAGACATGTTTCCACAGACCCACCATGTTGAAAATGTCGTACTTTTAAAAAAGTTATAGTTCTATGTTCAGATTAAGAATTCCTCTTATCGTTCTTTTTGGCATACTCTCCTTTTCGGCCTGTGAAAAGGACGATATCTGCGTAGATGCTAATACACCTCGATTGGTCATACGCTTTTACGATGTGATTGACACCACCGAATTTAAAGATGTACAGAATTTGGTTGTGCGGGGCCTTTTACCCTCCGGACCAAAAGACACCATAGCTAATATTGCCTTAGACTCTATCGTAATACCGTTGCTGGTCGATGCCAATAGCACCTCTTTTGCACTGACCCGACAACTTAGCATTGACGATATTAATGTAGATACACTAGTTGTGAGTTATGAAATACAGGAAATTTTTATATCAAGGGCCTGCGGCTACATTGTTAACTATAATGCAATAGAGGCAACGGTAAAACAAGACGACAGCGTTTGGATTCAGGAAACTCGAATAACGACCTCTTTAATAGAAAATACAGCCTCGGCCCATGTCAAAATATTGCACTAGTATTTTTCTTATTTTGGTTTGTGCAATTGGCTATGCCCAAGATAAACCTATAGACCCCAACAAACAGGATACGGTTGCCTATAAGCAACCTTACGGTATTCGAGTAGGGGTCGACTTAAGCCGTGTATTGGTGTCTTTTTTAGACGATAACTATACTGGGCTTGAATTTGTAGGCGACTATAGGCTGACCCAAAAACTATATTTGGCGACCGAGTTGGGCAACGAAAAAAAGACCATTGGGGTACCTTTGGGCAACGAGGTAAATAATCCCACAGGTGATCTTTATAATTTTACGGCTTCTGGAAGTTACATAAAATTAGGTATCGATTATAATACTTACGGCAACTGGTATGGCGAACAGAATATGATATATATTGGGGGCCGTTATGCTTTTAGTTCGTTCAGCCAAACTTTGAACAATTACAAGATCTTTAATACAAACCGGTATTGGAACCCTGATGATTTTGCCGTAGGTTCGACTCAAAACCAAGAATTCAGTGGTCTAACGGCTTCTTGGCTCGAATTTGTGTTAGGAATAAAGGCCGAAATTTTTAAAAACCTCTTTTTGGGAGCGAGCGCTAGATTAGGCATATTAATTAGCAATAAAGATCCTGAAAATTTTAGAAATCTTTTCATACCTGGTTTTAATAAGGTAACGGATGATAGTCGGTTTGGCGTCGGTTACAATTATTCAATAAGCTATCTTATACCTCTGTACAAAAAGGACAAGAAAACAAAAGATAAACCGATAGAAGCGTTGCCACCACCACAACCGGAAGAGAATCCCGAAGACGGATTTTAACAACTATCTACTGGACATTCTGAAACTTCGCCTTCTTACTGCCTTCGTACATCACATATTTGACAAAACGTGATTCTAAGTGACTGTTGAACACTTTTATTTTACGTGAAGGCCGCAGTCCGACAAACTTTAAGGCCTCTAGGTTCGAGGTGATAAACCAAGCCTCCGTGCCGGGGTATTGGCGTTTAAGAGTATCTCCAATATCGGCATAAAATGCTTCCACATCGAAACCAGATTCAAGTTCTCTACGGTCTAATCGTTCTCCGTAAGGCGGATTGAAAACCATATGCAGCCGCCCCTCGTTCAACTTTGTGGTATCGAAAAAATTCTTCCGCTCGATGTTGATGTACTCCGAGAGGTTAGCATTTTCCACATTGTCAATGGCCTTATGTACGGCAGAGGGCGCTTTATCGTACCCAACTATCTTATGATGGAATTCGCGGGTCTTATTCAAACTCACGGCAACGATTCTCTCGAACAGCGATTCGTCAAAATCATGCCATTTTTCAAACGCAAATTCCTTTCGATTGATATTGGCGGGTATATTGCATGCAATCATCGCGGCTTCGGTCAAAAAAGTGCCACTACCGCACATAGGGTCCAGAAAATCACATTGTCCGTCCCAACCACTTAATAATAAAAGTCCGGCTGCCAGCACTTCGTTTATGGGCGCAATGTTGGTTGCGGTCCGGTAGCCGCGCTGGTGCAATGACCTACCCGAACTATCGAGCGAAACATTGCAATAATCATTATGAATATGAATGTTAATCCGTATATCTGGAAATTTCACGTCCACATTAGGCCGGGCACCATCGATATCCCTGAACTTGTCTACTATAGCATCTTTGACCTTTTGGGAAACATAGAGCGAATGGGTGAAATTATCGGAATTTACCGTGGAGTCAATGGCGAAAGTGGTATCGACGGAAAGGAATTCCGACCAATCCATCGCATATATCTTTTTATACAGTTCATGCTCGCTCCGAACCGAAAAGGAATGGATAGGCTTAATGATTTTTATCGCCGTACGAAGGCAAAGATTGGCCTTGTACATAAAGCCCGTATCGCCTTCGAAAGACACATTTCGAATTCCTTCCACAATATTGCCACCACCTAGATTACGGATTTCCTTCGCTAGAATTTCCTCAAAACCGAAAAGGGTCTTCGCCACCATTTTAAAATTATTACCCATACCTTGTTCTAAAGTTGAAGCAAAAATACAGTATTTTAGCCCCAACGGTTAAAATTCTAAAACCCAAGTACCAAATTCCAAATAATAATTTTTTGGGATTTAAAATTTAGTGCTTGGAATTTTAAGTCTCAACCAGAAAGCCGCTCAATGAACTACCTTCTACCTATACTCGCAGTCGTATTGAGTTTCGCCTTCGTTTATGTCATAAAACCAAAGAACAAAAGCCATGTTAAACTGCTATTGGCCTTTAGTGGTGCTTTTTTACTTGCATTGACCATTTTCGAACTGTTTCCATCAGTATACGAAAAATCAGACGCTAAGACCATTGGGGTTTTTATAATGTTGGGCATCTTACTGCAGATATTTCTTGAATTTTTCTCAAAGGGGGCCGAACATGGCCATGTACATTTAGATAGCGAAAAAGAAGAGTTCCCCTGGTTATTGTTTTTAAGCCTCTGTATACACTCTTTTTTGGAAGGTTTCCCTATAGAAAATCACGATACGATTTTATACGGTATCTTAATCCACAAAATACCTATCTCAATTATTCTGAGCATTTTTTTGTTGAACTCGAAGATACCCCTTGCCAAATCGTTGTTGTTCATCGCCCTTTTTGCTTTTATGACACCGTTGGGAAGTTACGTCGCCGCAAACGAAAATTGGGTTACCTCGTATTATGCTCCTATCACGGCATTGGTGATTGGGGTTTTTCTACACATTTCTACCGTCATCCTCTTTGAAAGTTCTGAAGGGCACACGTTTAACCTTCGCAAGATCATGGTCATAATTTTAGGAATCGCAATCGCCTATTTTCTATAAGAGAATGTTCAGCAAAGAGGAATCAAAAAAACTACGTCAAGATTTCTGGATAGCCTTCGGTAAATCATTCCCAAGAAAATGGATATTGTACAATACCAAGACAAAAGGTTTGGTACTCAAATTTCATTTTGATATAAAAAGGGCTATGGTTTCGTTGGATATCGATATCGATAATCTAGAGAGGCGAATTGTACTTTGGGAGAAACTACAAGCTCTACAATCAATTCTTCAATCCGAAGAGTACCTGCCGGAAGCGATTTTCGAAGATACTTTTATCCTGCAAAACGGAAAGGAAATTTCAAGAGTTTACGTTCAGAAATCTGGGGTATCCATCCATAATAAAAATACATGGCAAGAAACCATGGTGTTTTTGAACGATAATATGGTAAAATTTGAACGCTTTTTTGAGGATTACAGAGAAATTATCCGCCCTTAAACGTCATTCTATTTTCGCCATTTTATACCCCTCAACAGTCGTGTAATATTTTGAAATCATATTCGGCACTTCCCACTCGGGAAGTTTGCCGGCTTCTAGATACCTCAGGTAATTTTGCGTCACCTGACCGAAATGTGCCTCGTGGCCCATTTTTAATTCATCAGGAATGTTAATACGCCAAGTTCCATCACCATTATCTTCTACCGATGTACCCGGAAAACGGGCACCAATCTCATTGTCGATGGCCATAGCCAAAATTGCCTCAAAACCCTCCTTTTCTTTTGGAAGTATATAGAGTACGGGCTTGTAACCTTCGCCTTCACCTTGTTTGATAATGAGGTCACTTTTTGTACCACGCATAATGCTGTAATGGGTATCACCGGTACCTTCGGGTGCCTGATAGTTCCATATCACGGATACTTTGGCGTGTTTACCATTAATTTTATAGATCATTTCGCCATTACTATAGGTATGCAACTTACCTTTCACCATATCTTTCTGAAGGTAATCAGGAAAATCCGTTAGGCCAGTTACCTCTTGAAATTCTTCAGGAGTCAAAATGGTCGGCCATCGCCTTGCCTTTATCATTTCAACGTTTGTGGTATCGATAATTTGTTCAGGAAAGGCCTCCCATTGTACCAAGTCTACCAGATGGGTCGTCACGTCAACAATACCTTCGCCTTCCTCATTTACGTCAAAAAACCATGCGGGTCGCACTAAAGGTGATCCCGATACATACTTAAAAAAATGATGAATACTCTCTTTGACAATCGCAGGTTCTTCGGCCGTGCCATCAACAAGTTCTCCGAATACGGTTGGCATCGTAGAGAAAAGTTTTTGCATCATCGTTGTTGATTCAAAACGCTCGGTCATAATATCGTAAATCATAACTCCGTTTTCATCAGCAATCTCAAAAGCTTTCTTTAGTTTTTCAAACCCTTGGGGGTTAATGACCAAAGGCTTATCGGCATACACATTCAAACCTGCCTTCACAGCTTCTAAAACATAGTCTATTTTTTTTGAGTTTTTACCGGCAACAATCATCACATTGCCAGGTTTATCGGCTAGCATCTGTTCGAGATAGTCGGCTCCGTAATTACTATTGATGGCCCATTGGGTCGGTACTTCTTCCCTAGAATTATAAGACTCGATCTTATTCAAAAAGCCTTTTACTTCTGGCCCATCAGGCGCAAAAAGATAAATGGTCGAATCAACCTGAGGGTACATTGATTTATGTACTAATGCAGCATGAAAATGACCAGGATCTAAAGTCATCAGCTTGACCTTGCTTATTTTTTCATCGTCCATGTTTTTTTCTGCTTGTTTTTTTTCTCCACAAGAGAAAATTAAGCCAACTAACAATAGTATCAAACATTTTTTCATAAGTATGCTTTCAATTTAGTTTCAAATCGATGTATCTCACTTTTCCGATTTTAAAGGTACAGTATTCTCGTTTTAAAATTGGAACACCTCCTTTTGTATGTGAGGAGGTGTTCCATAAAAAATACTTTTTGGTTCTATACTTTTACATAGTCAGTTCCATAAGGTTTGCGTTGCTCACGATGTAGCATGGCATTGGCCTCATCGTCGTTTATGAACATCTCGTTCTCATTGTCCCATTCCAGTTTTCTGTCGAACTGCATGGCTATGTCGCTGATAAGACATACGGTACAGGCTTTGTGCCCCTTTTCAATCGGTGAAATCGGTGCTTTTCTGCTTTTGATACAATCGAGCCAATTACCGTGCTGGTCTTCAATTTTCTCCAAATGAATTTCGTCGGCCCCGATTACTGATTCCAATATCTTCGGATCCGAAGCGTTTAAAGCTTTTGCACTCTTCTCCTGGTCTACTGGATCTGAGGCTGATGCTTGGTAATCGCCACGGGAAACAAAAATCCATCCATCATCACCAATATACTCGATACCGTTTGTATAGCCTCCACTGGTATAGACTGTCATTCCGTTGTCGTATTCATGCTTTACAAAGAAATCACCATGTACGTTCCATAATCCCGATTTTGGAAACTCGGCCAAGGCCTCGACCGAAACTGGGCCAGTTAATTCGGTATTCATTCCCCAAGCTGCAGAGTCGTAGTGGTGCTGCCCCCAACCTGTAATCATACCAGCGCCATAGTTTCTTTGACGCAACCAACCTGGCCTACTATAATCATCTTGCGGGTGTACGCCAATCTCCGTATAGGGCTTCTCCGGTGTTGAACCCAACCACATATCGAAATTCAAATTAGAAGGTATCGGCATTTCTGGAGCTACCGGACCGGCAGGATCACCTGGCAGTCCTATTTTCACCGTATGTATCTTCCCGATCCGACCATTTCTCACCAATTCGGCAGCGACACGGAATTGTGGCATGGCACGTTGCTGAGTACCTACTTGGAGTATGACCCCTGTTTTTTTTACGGCATCCCTTAATTGCTGACCTTCCCTAATCGTCAAAGATGTCGGTTTTTGCAAATAAATATCCTTACCGGCCAAGGCTGCCTCCATCGCTGGCTGGGAATGCCAATGGTCAGGCGTGCTTATCATCACCGCATCAATATCTTTGTTCAACAACATTTCACGATAATCACCATAGGTCTTGGTATCCATGTACTTTTCCTTACCAGTCTTTTCTTTATAAAATTTATCAGTAAAGATTTTAGCCTTATCAACCCTTTTTGAATCTAAATCGCAAACGGCCATAATCCTGGCCTCATCGAATCGTAAGGTGTCTTGCATATCATGGCTCAAAGCTATTCTACCGCATCCTATCTGGCCGATATTGATTTTATTGCTGGGCGCATTCTTACCTAGCACACTTGCAGGCACGATACTGGGAAATCCCACAGCGACCACAGTACCTAGGGCCGTTTTATTTATAAAATTTCTTCTTTTCATTCTTTGTCTATTTCGTTAATGATTATTAAGATCGAAGCTAGTAATAGGTGGGTTTGCAAAAGCTTGCCAATACGATTCGGCTTCTTCTGCTTTCAACTCCCCCTCAAAAACTAACATTCGGTAATTTAATGAATATTCTTTATTTGGTTCGATTTTCCATTCTTCAAGACGGATCGGACAAAATTCAAAAAACATATCTCCCCTACCCTCATTCGCATCAATCGGCCAAATACGCATAGGTTCGGGATGCATTTGATTTTCAGGATGGCTCATAAATAAAATGCCGTTAGTGCCGTTTCCGTCAGAGGACGTACCGCTTACGATACACCATCGGGAATTGCTGCCATCAGCGGTTAACCTATCTTTTCCTTCGGACGTCAGTACAGAACAATTATCGGCTTTCCATCGCTCATTAAAACGCAATCCTATTCCACCACCATACCTATAGGCTTCAAATAGGATACCGTTATCAAGCGGTGAACTAAAGGTAGAGGTGTAGTCGAACATGTATCGGTCGGGCCTGTCCAAACCCCATAAACACACTCTCAGGTCTTCGTTTAAGGCTACTTGTTGTTCTTCTTGGGTCTTAAAATCAATATGTTCTTGTGCAGCATTGAAGCTACTAAAAATTGTCCCCGAACTGGTCGAATTAAACTCTCTAAAAAGTACAGTACCCATACCCTCCCCAAGATTCCAGAAATCAACTCTTGTGGTATCGATACGCGTATGCGTCCATGGCCCCCAAAGCCCATAATGATGGTAATGATCTGGAGGTTGAATCCGCGTCAGGGTATCACCTTTCGGAGTCAATATCGGATGAATATATCCTGATTTTCTAAATATGGAATCCACACCCTCAGGCGGAAAGGTCATCTCATAGCGATATTGCAAAACAGGATTCCCCTTTAAGGCCAATTGAAGGTTGCCGTCCTTTTTTAAAGCTGAGAATTGTCTTGACTGTTCACTTGCAACCGTTACGGGCTCAATCGAATAGCTGGCGGAATTATCAGGAAGATGAACGAACCATAACTCACCTGTTTGTTCGTTTTTTTGAAACGGAATTTGTTTCCCATTTTGATATAAGGCAAAGTTATCGAAAGGAATGTCCGACATATCTATAGCAACTGGAGTTTCATTTAAAAAACCGTCGCCCTCCATAACTTCGAAACGATATATTTCTTTTTCTGCACATGATATGATGTTCATCAAAATACAAAACAGGAATATACTTCTCATAAAATATAGGTTTTGGCTACTGGATTTACCTAAAAAAAACTGGCACAAATCTTATAACTATCCGTTTCTAGTTCAGAAATAGTCATTAAAGGTGGAACATTGTTCTAAGAACTATGAATCAAAACTTTAAAAATATTAAATTACGCAACCGATTGCATAAAAATTATTCAATTAAATAGAAATAATTTCAAATATAAAAGAATTACTATCCCCAAAAGAATAAAAAAGACAATAAAATTGAATTTATTACTTGTATGTTTTATTTGTTGCGTATTATTGTTGCGCTAATTTGCGCAAATCTACATGGGGAAAAAGGTTACAATATATGATTTGGCCAAACGTCTTGATATTTCTCCGGCAACGGTAAGCCGAAGTTTGAACGACCACCCTTCCATAAGTCAAAGAACCAAAGAAAAGGTGCTTTCAGTGGCAAAAGAGGCGGGCTATCGTACTAATAAGTTTGCAGCCAACCTTAGCAAGCAAAAATCAAATACAATTGGTGTAATCGTTCCCAAACTGAATTCTAATTTTATGTCTACTGTATTATCCGGCATAGAAAAAGTCGCCAATGATATTGGTTATAACCTGATTATTAGCCAATCTCACGAATCGGAAGAAAAAGAAAAGCTGAACGCCAAAACCTTGTTCGACAGTGGTGTGGACGCTCTCTTGGTATCACTTGCTTATGAAACCGAAAATTATGACCATTTCACGACTTTTATCGACCGTAAAATTCCCCTTCTCTTCTTCGATAGGGTCTTTGATCTACCCAACTGCCCGACTATTCTAATAGATAACGAGGCCGCAGGTTATGAAGCAACTGAACATTTGGTTGAACAGGGATGTAAAAATATTTTGCACATCAGCGGGAGCCTAAGAAGAAATGTCTATTCCGAGAGGTTTGATGGCTATCGAAAAGCACTAAATCAGTATGGCCTTCATTTCGCCAATGAAAACCTTTTGGAGGTAGACCTGAAGGTTGATAAAATAAAGAATGCAATCGACCACATCGAAGGGTCCGCCAATAAAGTAGATGGTATTTTCGTTTCAAATGACACTTTCGCTGTATATTGTATTAAAGAGCTAAAAAAGGCGGGTTATCGAATTCCTGAAGATATTAAAATTATCGGTTTTAACAATGACCCAGTTTCCGAGGTAATCAGTCCCAGCCTGACTACTATTGAATATCCCGGTTATAAAATGGGTGTTTTGGCAGGTCAAAGTATTATCAGCCATCTAAGCGGTTCGATAAACATACAGTCTGCCGATCAAATTATTATAAAGCACAAATTGATTGTCAGGGAATCCACTAAAATGTAATATAAATCTATTTCTAATGAGTAAGTACTTAACATTATTTCTTTTTTTCGCAGTAAGTATCACATTTGCCCAACAAATTGAATCTATCGAAATTACCGAAGAATGGCTGGCAAAAATAGAAAATCTAGCCCCCGCCGAGCCTACAATTAAAAACACAAAAAAAAAGAATATTCTAGTTTTCTCGAAGGCTACCGGTTTTGACCATTGGACAATACCTCATAATGTGGAGATGTTAAAGGTCCTTGCAAAAAAATCAAATGCTTTTGGGGTAAATGTGGGTTATGATATTTCAAACTTTGAGGCCGAAAACCTCAAGAAATATGATGCTGTCATACTCAACAATTCAAATCCTTCAGGGCCTGATCGAGACCTTTTCGCAGACCTTTTAAAAGCAAATACTTCATTAAATGAAAAAGAAATTGCTGAAAAAGCTCCTCATTATGAACAAAATTTGATGAATTATGTTGCAAACGGCGGTGGCTTGATGATTATGCACGGGGCCATTACCGTACAAAACAACTCGAAAAAATTCAGTAAAATGATTGGTGGCAGCTTTGATTACCACCCCAAACAACAAGAGATGCACTTAAAAGAGGTCGACGAAAAACACCCCTTGGTTCAAGCTTTTAAAGGCAACGGATTTACACATGTAGACGAACCCTATTTTTTTAACAATGCCTATTCCGAATATAATTTTAGGCCTTTACTATACATAGAAGTCGATCAATTGGAAGACGTACGAAAAGAGGCAGACAATAACATCAACTATGTCGCCTGGATTAAAAAACATGGTAAAGGAAGGGTATTCTATAGTTCTCCGTCACACAATGCACAAAGTATGGACAATCCCGAGTTGCTTCAATTCTTTTTGGATGGCATACAGTACGTTGTAGGTGATTTGAAATGTGATGATTCACCCATAGGTAAATAGATAACGAAAATCAATTTTGTTACTTCTCTAAAATGATATCGACACGTTGCTATTTCTTATTATTTTCGATTGTCTGTCTTTTCGCTTGCAAAGAAGAAAAAAGGGAAATCGACAAAAAAGAAATAATTCCTGCCCCAAAAGAAGTTATTTTGAGTCCTGAAAGTCAAAAAGGAGCTGACCTGTTAAATAAGTGCATTTCGGCCCATGGTGGTATGACCAAATGGAACTCCTTCGAAGCTTTAGAATACAATCTCAACGACAAGGGTAAAATGGTCTATCAGATTACACAATTAAAAGACCGACGCGCTTACATAAAATCAAAAGAATATGAAGTCGGTTTTGATGGAAAAGTGACGTGGGCACTACCCGATGCCAGCAAAGTTTCGGGTAAGTCAGCGGCCTTCTATTACAATCTGGACTTCTATTTTATAGGCGTCCCATTTCTATTGAAAGATTCAGGGGTCGTTGCGACCTATGCCGGTAATGCTACCATAAATGGCAAAACTTATGAATCATTAAAAATCACCTTTAGTTCGGGAGTAGGTTTGACTCCTGAAGATGTGTACTATCTCTATATCGATCCCGAAAGTTTCATGCTAAACATACTTACTTATTCCATTTCATATTTTGATAAAGAGGATGCGAAAATAAACAGTGCCAAGATCTACTCAGAATATCAAGAAATACAGGGACTCAAGATGCCAACGAAGATGGAAAATTTTGAATGGAGCGATGGCCACATGGGGAAAAGTAAAGAGCATGTGCGGCTCTTTAGTGATATCAAGTTTTTAAGCGAAATTCCTGATGAACGTCTTTTTGAAGTTCCCGACGGCGCGATAATTGAAAAATTATCGGAATAAAGGCGTTTTGCTTGATTGATTTCCGCTCTGCTTTGAATATTGCAAAAGTTCCTCTTCGGTGTATTCTGTACCGCTTATTGATTTCGTAGCACGCAGCTCGGCTACTTTTTCAGTTTTTAAACCCTTAGGAATATCAGAAAACGCATTTGACACGTACGAAATAACATCAGCAATATCCTTGTCGGTAATATCATCATTTCGAATAAGGCCCGGCATCGCCAGGTTCAAATCATAATGCACTCCTTTAACACTTATCGGTCCTTCAAGACCATGCAATACTATCAATCCGAGTCTTTCAGCGTCTGCAACATGCTCTGAACCCATTAATGGCGGAGCCAATCCTTGAATACCCTGGCCATTGATACCATGGCAAGAAGCACAGATTTCATAAAACATCTTCGCTCCGCTTGTACGGTTATCTTCTACCAAAGATTTGCGTGAGAAAATAGGGTTTACCGTTCCTTCTTGGCGCTTTTCCGCACTGGCCGTAAGTTGTTCAACAAAAGTAGTATCCTCAAAAAAAGATAATGATGCCCAAGACTCTTTTAGAAACGCTTCATCACCTTGCAAACCACTTAAAACAGCTTCCTTAAAAATAGGTTCACGAAGGTGCTTGTTCATAACCATCATCATTTGGGGAAAGAATTTCTCCTTATCCTTTGCCATCCATACACCCAATGTGCTACTCAAATACAGGTCTATTGCTGTGTTGTTTCGTGTAATCAAATCTTTAAATAAAGGTTCGGCCACAACACTATTTTCCTTTGAAGCGAATGCCTCTAGTAAAACAAGAGCGTGTACACTGATATCTGTTGACTTACTTCTAAGCGCCATCACCAAAAAGTCGAAAGAAAGTTCATCTAATCCCTCCAAGGCATGAAGCGCATGTATCTGAGCAATCTCATTTGTATTACTTAAGACCATTGCCTTCAAGCTTTCTATAGATTCCTTTTTGTTCTTAAAAACTAAGTGGTGCTGTGCCCTATCGCGTATCCAACCATTTTTATGCGCCAGTAAATCAACCAATTGAGAGCCCTTCAACTTATCGAAATCCGGAATTACTCCGAATTTCGTCGTACTCCTTTTTACCTTTAAAATTCGACCAAAATTCGTCAAGGTATCCAATCTGTTTCCTTTAACCTTTTCTTTTAAATACGGACTTAAGTACGCATGGTGGCCAATCATTCCTCGATGCATATCTACAATGTACATACTACCATCGGGGCCGTTGTTCAGGTTCACTGGACGGAAACCCTCATCCGTTGTTGCCAAAAATTCTTTACCTTGCCAAGCCTGTTGAGCTATGGTAGAATCTCCCCTAAAAGTTAAAATATTCCGTTTAATCAAATTTCCTTCGGGAATACAGACAAAAACATTTTGCTCATAGCCTTCAGGAAACATCCCGCCACGATAAACCAAAGGGCTGCAGGCCGCGGTCGTATTTACTAGCACACTATCTTTATTTAAAACCCCATTAGCGTAGCCCCGGTTTACAGTCGTAGCATGAAGCGGATAAACGCGTTGGTCTTTGGTCAACATTTGGTCTACACCAACCTTAGGGCTAAAAAATTGATTTCTGACAAAACGATTGGGCAGCACATGGTCGCCCAATAGCTGTCTCGAATTGTCGTTGTAGTATAGTCGACCAAAATTATCGTGGCTAATGCCCCACTGACCCCGAAAAGTTGTTGGTTCTTTTTTCCAAACTCCATTTTGCCTACGATACCGGAAGTTCGATTTGGCATTATAGATCCAATTATCCAAGTTCAGCAATAAGCCGTTAGGTTGGTGCTCAGGGTTACCTTCAACAGCATATATCGAATCGACGAGCACCTTGTTCACGGGCTTGTCATCTTCTATTTCAACGAACCAAAGGTTAGGAGGCTCGGAGTACAAAAGACCGCCATACACATGCGCCAAGGCCCTCGGCATCACCATACTATCCAAGAATATTTTTGAATGGTCGATTACACCATCTTCGTCTAAATCTTCTAATATTTTTATACTTCCTACAGGTTCGGTTTCATCAGTGCCACGCATATCGTTCATGTAGCCGGGCATTTGCGCTACCCATATTCTTCCCTTGGCATCAAAATCAATGGCAACAGGCGCTTTCAAATGGGGCTCAGAAGCGACTATTTGCAAATCAAAACCTTCCTCCAACTGGTATCCACCCAAAGAAATCTGGGGTTCTTCATAGGATTTTTTACAATTAAAAGCTAAGATTAGGAGGGAAAAAAAGGCACAAGTTTTTAAACTATTCATGAATTATAATCTCATTTTTTCGGGGAATATGCCCATTATGCAAGTTACTTTTCAAACGACATTCAAGAACATAAATAACCAATGACTGAGAGCCCCGGCCAAAACAAATAAATGCCATATAAAATGATGTTGTGGAATTCGTTCCAATGCGTAAAAAAGAATTCCAAAGGTATAAAAGACCCCACCAAGAAACAACAATCGAACGCCCAAACCCGAGGTATAATCGATAAGATTGTCAAAATCGAGAACAATCAACCAACCCATGGCAACATAAAGGAGTAAGGAAACAAACTCGTACTTTCCAGTATAGAAAAATTTAAAAAGCGTTCCCACAGTAGCGATTATCCAAACAGCATAGAAAATGGTCCACCCATTTCCATGTATCAGGGTAATCAGCGCAACTGGGGAGTAGGTGCCGGCAATCAAAAAAAAGATATTGATATGATCTAGCACCCTTAACTTCTTTTTTAATCTGATATTTTTTGTGATATGATAAGCGGTAGAAACTGCGAACATTGCAATAAGCGTAATGCTATAAATTACGATACTTATAGTGGCATACTCCGTTTTATGGCCGTTTCGTGATAGCAAAAGTACCGTGCCGATTATTGCCAACACAGTGCCTATACCATGGGATATGGCATTAAGCGCTTCTTCATGGCGATATGGGTTCACCCGAGGCATTATGCGAATGACGATAACAAATTAGCTATTTTCTTTTATGATAAGTTTAATCCGCATTGAAGTGGCATGACCAGGAAAGGTGCAGACAATCCAATATTCTCCTGGGTTTCTAGGGGCTTGAAAATAGATTTGTTCAGAAGATTCCGGTTGCAAAATACCCGTATGGACTATAATCAAATCAGAATCGGGTACATAGTTTAAATCCGCCCCGTCCAATCCTAATTGCAATGCCATACCGGCTACCTTGTCAACTGTTTCCTCACCTTTTTGGGTTATGACCAGGTTATGAAGCATATCATCATTGTTATTGAAGGTAAGCTCAATTTTTTTACCAGGTTCAAGTACTAATTCCTCAATATCGTATTTTAGTCCCGGCTTGGTGCCAATCGCTACTTTTTGATCGGGACCTTCTGTCCAATTTAGTGGCATTTCGTTGACCCTTTTTTCCTGAACAATTCCTTTCAATGCTTTTGTCATATTCTCCGTCGCTGGAGATTTCAATTGCCCTCCAGGAACTTCGTTCAAGGTATAATAACCCGTATCATGAAGTAACTTATCCCCTACTGTAGATTTCAAATCAGGAATTTTCAATTGATGGATAAAGCCCAATCGCATGCCATGAACCTTTAATTTAACGGAAAGTCCATTTTCAGAAACTTCGGCCTTTTCGACCACTCCTTTTTGCTGGTCGACAATAGGGCTACCATAAGTATTGTGATATTTATAGTTAAACGATGTTATCTGATAGGAATCGATGTTTTTGGCCAGTGTTTTGTTCACTGGCTTTGTAAATTCCAAAAGGAAACCATCGTCTTGGGCCTTCATGGTTTTGATCTCAAAGGGAATTTTTCCATTCCAGACCAACCTTTGTAGACCATACATTTCCTTTCCGGTAGATGACCATCCTCTACTTGTCATACCCACGAACATACTGCGGTCACTACCCCATATCATTCTTAAAATTCCGGAGGAAAAACCCTCAACAAATGGAAAAGCTGCGCCTTGATACACCCCGTTTACTTTCTCCATAAAGACCCGCATAATCTTACTGTGACCTTGGTCACCCACGAACATTTGGCCTTCAAAAGGGCCAAACTTTCCCTCGGTGGTGTCATACAGAATATCAGAAGTAGAAATACCCAAAATCGTATGTGGAAACCAAATTGCCGGTGCTTTAAGTTCAGGTACCTTTTTAGCGTATTCGTACAGACTCATTCCTGATTGCTCTTCGATATCCTCCATTTTTAATTTTAATGGAGAATTGGGCTCGCCCGACCAAACCAAACCTTCGGGGTTACCTGCAAAATCACCTTTCTCTAAATGGGTCATTCTACCAGAACCTACCCAGTCACCCTGATTCTCTGTGTAGAATACATCACCTTCGGCGTTCAGTTCAAAACCTGATGGTGAACGCAGTCCTGTGGCAATCGGCGTCATCTCACCTTCTGGGGTTATCTGCAATAACCAACCCCGCCACTTCGCTAGACTTGCCCCATGTCCGATCCAAGAAAGGTTGAGCGTAACCAACATGTCGCCGTTTTCCATAAATTTTGGACCGTAAGAATAATCATGATAATTTCCCGATAAAGGCCATGAATAAATCGTCTTGTATAGATCAGCTTTGCCATCACCGTTCTTATCCTCGAGGCGGGTAAGCTCACCACGTTGCGAAAGATAAAAGCCGTTATCTCTATAATTTAGCCCTAAAGGCTCGTGTAATCCTTGAGCAAACCTCCTGTATACAGGTTTTTTACCATAAGGCTTGTCAATAACCCAGACTTCTCCCCTTCTGGTTGAAACACCCAATTTATCATCGTCCGTCAAAGCTAGTCCACCTACTTCAAGTATTATGTCATCCGGAATAGGGACATCGACAATCTTGTAAAATTGAGACTCTTTTTTGGCCATCGCAGATTGCGCCCAAGCCGTTTGACCAAAACTTAAAAGGAATACTATTAATGTTGTTCTGTAGAGAATATGCATGCCTATATTTTTACCAAATAATACTATAGTTGATTTTCTGTTCGCCTGATGGAATCTGCACCAATAACTCATCGATATTTCCCATATTACGGATTACTGGCTTTAAATCACCTTTCTCGAAATCGACGAAATAACTTTCATCATTAACGATAAATGAGCCGTCTGGTAGCTCTTCGATAGATTCACCGGCGGCTATTTTATGCCAAATTTCTTGACTCCCGTTTACGGTTATTGACCGTTTTAGATTACGCCCTGAAACTGAAGGAATCATTTTGTCTGTTATTGTACTTTTATTTAATTCATAGGAGAAAGAAGGGATTCCATTCGCATCGAACTCATAACCCAATTGTTTCCAACCTTCATTTTCTGTAATGGTATTAGGCCATTCGGCCTTGTTATTTTCAAGTTGCACAAACTCGGGAGTGCCGTGAAAGGAAACGGTAAATCCGGCGGGAACTCCTAGTTGTTTTGGCCCCCGAGAGTCCCACATTGGGGTAGCATCTAAAAAACTACCGTTCCAGACCTTCAGTAAAGAGCCAAATTTTAAATCATAGGCATAATGAATTTTCTGAGGCGTTCCTACCGAAATACAATGTGTTCGCTTATTTCCATTGTGCATCAAGAAGCTTCGCTGGGCAATAGGTTCATCATCTATTTCGACCATGATTTTCTCTACAGGTTTTCCATTATTCAAACGCAATGAATTTGGGGCTTGTAATGCATGTTTCTGTATCCCAGGGCCTTCCACCTCTAAACTAAATCCAATGGTCCACGGTCTATGTTTATTATAAATGAAAGTAAAAGGAACAGTTCCTTTTTGTAATGCAATTTTCCTCAATCCCAAGGAATCTAAGTTATAATCACCGTTCCTATTTATAACAGTATCATTACGTATCAATAAAAGTCCTCCTCCACCGTTCAGCTTTAGGTCGAAAAGGTACTCCCCTGTTATCGGAACGTTCATTGTTCCATCAAACTTCAGTACCTTCTGAGGCCTTTCACCCGTAGCCATAAGTGCAGAAATAGAATCGGTATTTATGGTACGAATGGGAACAAGACTATCAAAATTTGGCAGGAATACTTCTTTGTTTTCGAACTCGTTCATGGTAACCTCGGCGAAAGAAACTTTTTCGTCACCGTATATTTTATATTTAAAATTTTTGAGAGCAACTGGCCCATGATCACCTTGGATCATCAAAGGCCCTTGAAGTGTCTCGTCTTCAAAAGCTGCCGACCTTGTCGGACCTTTCACTTCTATATCCTCTTGAACAAGCATTCCATTCAACCAAACCTCCTCGAACCATGCATTTTTCGTTTTATTTCCGGAAGCATCAAACATCGGTGCATGAAACAGTATTTTAAAATGCTGCCAAAGCCCTGGTGCTTTCGCAGCGTTTAGTTGCGGGGCCAAACCATCGAAACCTTCTTTTCCTTTTTCCTGCGTACTGTCCCAACGCTGATAAATTCCACCCATATCGCTATGTTGAGGAAATTCGACCCCCCAACTATCAAACAGCTGCACTTCATATCTTCCTTGAAAATAAATTCCGGAATTTGAGCCTTTTGGCATCAGTACATCGAACTCTACTTCAATATCACCGTGTTCAACATTTGTAAATAGATGTTGTTTCTTGCCTTCTTCCGGCTGGTTGAGCAATACACCGACGCCATCAGTTGTAGAAATAGTTTGCTCTTTGGTGCGATCTGCATAAGCACCACCTGCTATTTTCCAATTTGCGGAAACTTCTTTGAAAGCGCTTAAATCGTTTAGATTAAGAGGCTTAAATGGTAGATAGGTATCGGGATTATTTGCAATAACCTTCTCTTGAGCTTCTTTAGATTTTTCGGAGCAGGAAGCTAAAAAAATTGCCCAAATAAACAGTAATATATTTTTATTCATCAACTTGTTTTAAATCAGAAGCCGAAAATAGGCATAAACAAATTCAATTGAATAACATTTTTGAAATCTATATATTTTAAGGGAGCACTGTCTCATTTCAAAATCTAATTATTGGAAAGATACAATTGGATGCAAAAAAGCGAAGTAGTTACCTGCACATTAGATCCTTATCAATTCTACCGCATAAAAAAAGTCCCCCACATTGCTGTGAAGGACTTTTCGAAGTA
>CAZRIE010000020.1:42213-46452 GCA_964600075.1 uncultured Flavobacteriaceae bacterium | reverse complement strand
GGTAACGGTTGTGCAAACGAAATCAATCGGCATGACAATCCGTTGTGGCCACAATTGTCAAACGATGCCATTACCGCTAGTATCATTGCCGATGGTTTCCACTTGAGACGAGAAGAAGTGCGCACGTTTTACAAGGCCAAAGGTGTGGACAAAACTATCTTGGTATCCGATGCATTGGACTTGGCAGGGCTTCCACCTGGAGAATACACTCGTGGTGAACGCACGCTTTTATTGACCGCCAATGTGGTAAAACTTCCAAAAGAAAATGTGTTGGCGGGGGCAGCTTCACCAATCAGCAAATGTGTCGGGGTAGTGATGGATTTTACGGGCTGTTCGTTAAAAAATGCCATTCAAATGGCGAGTACGAATCCCGCTGAAATGTTCTCTTTGGATAAACTAGGCACTATAGCACAAGACAAACGCGCGGACCTCATCCTTTTTACGATGGAAAACAATGAGATGCTAATCGATCAGACTTTTGTTGCTGGAGAATTGGTCTATACCCGAAAGTAATAGTATGAAAAACCTATCCCTTAGAAAAAAAATAGTACTGGCCCTTAGTGCAGTCGGCCCTGGCCTCTTTTTAATCGGTTACAATATTGGAACAGGCAGTGTAACTACCATGGCCAAAACCGGTGCCGAGCATGGCATGGGCCTATTTTGGGCACTGATACTCTCCTGCGTTTTTACCTATGTGTTGATGGTAGCCTATGGCAAAATGACTTTAGTCACGGGTAAGACCGCCCTGTTCAATTTTAAATCGGAATTCAAATGGGGTTGGGTACTTTCCCTCTACATTATTATTGCTTTGATCATCGGCGAACTTTTGGCCCTAATGGGCGTGATGGGTATTGTAGCCGATTTGGCGCAAGAAGGTATACGCTTGGCTTTTGACGGACAACTAATCAGCCGATTTTGGATTATTCTCTTTTTTAGTATCATCTTGTATTTTCTGTTATGGTACGGGCGGTATCAGGTATTCGAAAAAATACTGACGGTCTTGGTCATTTTGATGGGGCTTTCGTTTATCATCGTCTTTTTTATGGTCAAACCCGATTTTGCCTCTTTGGCCGAGGGTATCATCCCAAGTATCCCGAATACCCCCGGAGCGTTAGGCCTTATTGCCGCGATAACTGGCACTACTTGTTCTGCCGCTGTTTTTATCATGCGCAGCACAGTTGTAGCAGAAAAGGGTTGGGGCATCAACGATTTAAAGACAGAAAAACGCGATTCATTCGTTTCCGCTGCCATGATGTTGCTTTTGAGCGGGGTAATTATGGCTGTTGCTGCGGGTACACTTCATGTCTCGGGACTCAAACTTGAAAACACGGTCGAGATGATCGAATTGTTCGAACCGCTGGGTGGAAAATTTGCCGCTTTTGTCTTAATAATAGGGATTACAGGAGCAGGTCTTTCGACCATATTCCCTATTGTGCTCATTGCGCCTTGGTTGATTGCAGATTATACCGGAAAGCCTAGAAACATACATTCAAAACAATCACGCTGGTTAATTTTTATTGCACTGTTGTTTACTTTCGGAACTGTTTTTCTAGACGAGCGGCCCCCAGCTTTAATGGTCTTTTCACAGGCATTTCAAGCGTGTATTCTGCCTGCGGTAGCGATTCCTATTTTTGTGTTGATCAATAAATCGCAATTAATGCAAAAGCACAAAGCCAGCGCAAAACTCAATATTGGTATTATTGCGGTTATTCTATTTTCATTGATTACCTCATACTTTGCTATTGTTGAATTTCTCTAAAACAAAAAAATGAAAGCATTTACAATTGACAAATTAAACATTGCCATCTACGATGACCCCATTTCAATGGGCAAGGCCGCCGCAGATTTTGTAGAAAAAAAATTGAAAGAAGCCATTACGCAAAATGGCACAGCAAACCTTATTTTGGCCACAGGTGCTTCGCAATTTTCTTTTCTCGAAGCCTTTAAAGGGCGGAATATCGATTGGCAGAAAATCACTGTTTTTCACCTGGATGAATACAAGGGCATTTCAGACCAACACCCTGCCAGTTTCAGAAAATATCTAAAAGAACGTATTTTAGATGAAGTTGCGCCTAAAAAAATATACTTCCTGAACGGAGATGCCGAAGATTTAGAAAAGGAGATGGAAAACTATTCCGCGGCATTGCGGGAGCATCCCATCGATGTGGCCTGTATCGGTATTGGTGAAAACGGGCATATTGCATTTAACGATCCACCGGTCGCCGATTTTAACGATCCGAAACTGGTAAAATTGGTCACCTTAGACGATGCTTGTCGTAACCAACAGTTGGGCGAAGGCTGGTTTCCCACCTTTGACGATGTGCCCAAACAAGCACTGACCCAAACGATACCTGCAATTATGCGTTGTAAAGCTATTAGTTGTGTGGTACCGGATGCACGAAAAGCCCAGGCTGTTTATGACACCTTGTATAATGAAATCAATACAGCTTGCCCTGCAACCATTTTGAGAACCCATCCCGAAACCATATTGTTTTTAGATGCAGCATCTGCAGCTAAAATTTAAGTTTTAAAAATGAGCGATTCAAAAAATAAGAAAGCAGGTATGAACCGACGTGAGTTTGTAACTAAAACGAGCGCGGTAATTGCCGCTAGTACGATGGGATTGCCATTGCATGCTAATTTAATGGGCCAGAAAATGAACTCAAAAATCAAAATACAGAACGTAAGCTCCAACTTTGAACGCGAAAATCTATACCCTTATCGCTTTAAGGGCAGTGCCGTCACCCAACTCTGGCAAACGGCCGCTTGGCTACAAAGTGAATCGGGAGCAGCAAAAATCGGTCTGGGAACACAAAGTGCCCTTTGGTCAGATGCTAGTGTAGCGAGTGTTCACTCTGAAAATGGTGCAAATGCATTGATGTTCGTCATGACCGAACGTGCCGTTCAGATGGTAAAAGGCACTTCGTTTACCGACCCTATTGAACTACAAGATGCCATTTTACCAGAACTATATGAATATGGCAAAAAGATCACCAATAACCCTAATCTCAGAAAGACCTTTGCGCTGAATGCGTTGGTATGCGTCGACAATGCCGCTTGGTTGTTGTACGCCCAGGAGAACAACCTCAAGACCTTTGATGAAATGGTGCCCCCGGCCTATCGCGCAGGTTTATCCTATAAACATGAGAAAGTAGCCAGTATTCCTTCGTTTCCTGTGGGCACGGATATCAAAAAAATTAAATCCGCTGCCGATGAGGGTTACTTTATAATGAAGCTCAAGACCGGATCAAAGGGAACTCAAAAAGTGATGCTGGAAAAGGATATGGAATTTCTTTCCGCTGTGCATAAATCCATAGGAGACTACGAAACTCCTTATACGAAGAGCGGAAAAATTCCGTATTATATTGATCCTAACGGTCGCTATGAATCAAAGGAAACCTTACTTCGGTTTCTCGATCACGCTAAAAAGATAGGGGCGTTCGACCAGATAGCCGTTATTGAAGAGCCGCTACGGGAAATTGATGAATCGTATGTCGGTGATCTAGGCGTGACCATTGCAGCCGACGAAAGTGCACATACGGTAGCCGAGGCCATGGATCGTATGGAACAAGGCTATACCACTATTGTAGTAAAAGCAATTGCCAAGACCTTGAGCATGACGATGAAAATCGTTAAGGCAGCCCATGAGAAAAAGATCCCCTGTTTTAGTGCTGACCTGACGGTGAATCCTATTTTGGTGGATTGGAATAAATCGGTTGCGGCGCGTTTGGCTCCCTTACCCGATATGGAAATCGGACTATTGGAAACCAACGGACACCAGTATTATAAGGAATGGGACAGATTGGAGACCTACCACCCTAAAGCAGGTGCAGAATGGACGAAGTCGCAAAAAGGGGTCTACCCGACCGGAAAATCATTTTATGAAGAAAGTGGGGGCATATTTCTCCCTTCCCAACATTATGAAGATCTTTTTAAAGAGATATAATTGAAAAATTATAGAAAACTAAATTTCCATTACCCAAACTTTACCTATCCTAAAAGTAGGACTAACCTCGAGCTCTAATGACCCTCTCCCCTGGGATATCGCTATCGTATTCGCCTATATAATTGATGTTTTGGCACTTGGTTTTTACTTTTCCAAAAAGCCTTCTAAAAATCTTGAATCCTATTTTTTAGGTGGAAATGAACGGCCATGGCACTTTTTGAGGAATGCTCTTTGGATTAATTGCCTCAACGGTGAAATTTATCTTTTACTTCGATTACGTGAATATTTTTGTA
>CAZRIE010000020.1:40873-42113 GCA_964600075.1 uncultured Flavobacteriaceae bacterium | reverse complement strand
ATTCCCGCCTTTGCTGGAATGACAATAAAAGATTTCAGTAATTGAAACACTACGTAGAACTATACAAAAACGAACTCCTAAAAGAGGTCATCCCATTCTGGGAAAGCAATTCTCCTGACGCAGAACACGGGGGCTATTTTACATGCCTCACCGAAACCGGAAAAGTCTTCGATACCGATAAGTTTATCTGGTTGCAGGCAAGACAAGTCTGGTTGTTTGCCAAACTCTTTCAAGAAGTAGAGCCAAAACAGGAATGGAAAGACATGGCTTTGTTGGGCGCCGATTTCTTGGAAAAGTACGGTCGTGATCCGAAGGGCAATTGGTATTTTTCCCTAAACCGAGAAGGGCAACCTTTGGTACAACCGTATAATATTTTTTCGGACTGTTTTGCCGCGATGGCCTTTGGCACATTATACCAAATCGAACCAAAAGAGCGGTATGCGCAAATCGCAAAGACCACCTTTGAAAATATTTTAAAACGGCAAGAAAATCCGAAGGGGGAATTCAACAAGATTTATCCCGGCACGCGTAAACTACAGAATTTTGCACTTCCGATGATTCTTTGTAACCTTTCCTTAGAATTGGAACATTTGCTGGGTACCGAGCAAGTTGAAAAAGTAACCGATTCGGTTATCGAGCTTATTCTAAACAAATTCTATAATAAGGAAAGCGGATTGGTTTTGGAAAATATTTCTGACACCGAAGAATTCGTCGATAGTTTTGAAGGAAGACTATTGAATCCCGGTCACGCCATTGAGGCCATGTGGTTCGTAATGAATATTGGTATCCGTAAAAATGACAAAGACCTTATAGCAAAAGCTGAGAAAATCATGTTCCAACAATTGGAACATGGCTGGGATGAAAAACATGGAGGGATTTTCTATTTTATGGATTTTAAAGGCCATCCGCCCCAACAGCTGGAACACGACCAAAAACTCTGGTGGGTACATCTTGAAACGCTAGTTGTCCTGGCCAAAATCTATGCCTATAACCAAAGTCCGAAAGCCGCGGTATGGTTCGAAAAAATTCATGAATACACATGGAACCATTTCCGGGATAAAAAAAACGGCGGCGAATGGTACGGCTACCTCAATCGCCAAGGTGACGTATTGTTGAATCTCAAAGGCGGCAAATGGAAGGGTTGTTTTCATGTACCGAGAGCTTTGCTAGAAGTTTGGAAAAGCTTGAAATAAAAATATGAACCAGTCGTACATTTTGTGTCGATTTCCGTTCCCGAAGC
>CAZRIE010000020.1:36113-40773 GCA_964600075.1 uncultured Flavobacteriaceae bacterium | reverse complement strand
TGAAATAAAAATATGAACCAGTCGTACATTTTGTGTCGATTTCCGTTCCCGAAGCCTCGTGATTACCCCAACCCTGAAGAGTGAGCCGTGCAAATCTTTCTTTCATCCTTTAGCCCCGAAGCTTCGGTGGAAACAAAAAAAGGAAGATTTAAGGTAAATTCAACTACTTTAGATTAAAATGCAGGAAAGGTTAAAATGAGCCATCTTTTGGTAAATTAGACCCTAAACTAAACACGAAATAATGGTGTCATCGAAACTGAATGTAAGTTTGAAATCACGTCGAATCTTGATTTTCCTATTGCTATTAATAGCTGTTGCCTATGGTCAAAAAACGGAGTCGTCAAAACCCAATGTAATCGTAATCTTGACCGATGATCAAGGCTGGGCCGATTTGGGCTGTTATGGTTCAGAAGACCTCTATACCCCCAATATGGACAAGTTGGCGAAAGAGGGTGTTCGGTTTACACAGTTCTATGCAGCCGCATCGGTATGCTCCCCTTCCCGCGCATCGATGTTAACCGGTATGAATCCTCATGCTGCGGGACTTCCGGGGAATGCTTCATCTTCAAAGGGCAAAGAAGGGATGCCAACAGATCGCTTTACGATCGCGGAAATGATGAAACAGGCCGGCTATTCCACTGGTCAAGTTGGTAAATGGCATTTGGGCTATACCCCCGAAACCATGCCCAACGGGCAAGGTTTTGATTCCTCCTTCGGACATATGGGTGGTTGTATCGATAACTATTCCCACTTTTTCTATTGGAACGGCCCCAATCGACATGACCTTTGGGAAAATGGAGAGGAAATATGGCGCGATGGCCAATATTTTCCAGATTTGATGGAAGCCCAAGCCGAGGAATTTATCGAAACACATCAAAAGGACCCTTTCTTTCTCTACTATGCCATCAATTTGCCGCATTATCCCTTACAACCCGATGAAAAATGGCGGAAGCATTATAAAAACCTCGAATCGCCAAGAAAAGAATATGCCGCTTTTATCACCACCATCGATGAACGAATCGGTCAACTTCTCGGAAAACTGGATGAACTCAATATCCGAGAAAATACCGTAGTTATCTTTCAGTCCGATCATGGGTATTCTACAGAAGAACGCACTTTTGGCGGAGGCGGTAGTGCAGGGCCCTTCCGTGGTGCCAAATTCAGTCTCTTCGAAGGCGGTATTCGGGTCCCGGCCATTATAAGCTGGAAAGGCCAATTGCCAGAAAACGAAACTAGAAACCAGATGGCATTGAACATCGATTGGTTTCCGACCATAGCAGATTTATGCGGTATCGAAGTACCCGATAATCTAGAAGGAAAAAGCCTTTTGCCAATCATTAAAAGTGAAAAATCACCTTCGGCCCACAACGGTTTTATCTGGCAGAACAATGGTTCTTGGGCCATTCGCAAAGATGATTGGAAATTAATCGGCGACCCCCAAGATAGCTCCAACAAAGGCGAATTAGACCCGGAAAAGGACAAATTGTTTCTTGTGAACCTTAAAAAAGATTCCACTGAAATGACCAATTTGGCCGGTCAGTACCCAGACAAGGTCAAAGAACTTCAGACGGAATATCACCAATGGCCATTTGCCAAAACAGGAAACTAAAATGCTGCCAAAATAAATCTAGCCCTTAGTCTTTGCCTGTATTTCTGGAATAGGAATATACGTCTCATCCCCAGGTACTTTTGGAAATTTTTTATTCTTCCAATCTTCCTTGGCTTGTTGCAAGCGTTCTTTACTATGCGATACAAAATTCCACAACAGGTAATGTTCCTCGGGTAGTGGCTCGCCTCCAAAAAGTAAGAGTTGGGTGTCTTCATCTAAATAGATCTCACATTGGTCATCGGTCTTGCTGATCAGCATTTGTCCAGCTTCCACTTTTTCATCTTGAACGCTAATAGCACCTTTTACGATAACAAAGGCGACCTCACCCTTCAGTTGCCCTTCGAGGTTCAAGGCGGTAGCTTTTTCGGAGTAGATATCTACCATAAATAAGGGAGAGTACCCTTGTAATGGTGTCGACCTACCAAAGGCCTTGCCCGCCACTAGTTTGAATTGAAGTGCGTCGGTTTGCCATGTGGGTATGTCGGTACTTGGGTAATAATCAAACCGAGGTGCCATCTCTTCTTGCTCTTTGGGCAGTGCGACCCAGATTTGATAGCCGTGCATCACGAAGGTTTCTTTGCCCCGTCTCGCAATGGGCGTTCGTTCGGTATGGGTCACACCGCTTCCCGCGGTCATAAAACCAACGTCGCCCGGAGTAATCACTTGAACACTTCCGATACTGTCTCGATGCGCTATTTCGCCCTCGAAGAGATAGGTCAAGGTGCTGAGGCCGATATGGGGGTGCTGATCTACATCAACATAGTTGGCGTTGCCCAGTTTTGCCGGCCCCATATGGTCAATAAAGGTAAAAGGGCCTACCTGTCGCTTTTTTCGGAAGGGCAACAGCCTACCCACCATAAAGTTGCCAAGGTCGGTTTGCCGTTCATTTACAATGAGTTTGTTATTTGCCATGAGATACTACGATGTTTTTTAGTTTCTAATATCCTCCAAATGTCTTTTAGACCCCGTCATTTGCCAATGCCCAAGGCTAATCGGGATGTTCCCTATACGGTTCAGTTCATCAAAGAACTCTTTGAGCACAAAGGGTTGTTTTCGCAATTCGTGAATTCTGGCGTAGTCCGCCATCGCATACTCCAATAGATACTTCCCGGTAATATAGCTGGTGCCATAACCCGGTTGCCGTAAATACAAATGTTGTTCAAAAATAAGCAGTTCTTTTTCGGTTTTCATCCAGCCGCGAGGCGTGTATTCGGAATGGATACCCCCGGCCTCTTCCATCGTCATTTCGTTGGCATGGGCATAGAGCGAGCCCAGACCCCGAGCCGCCCGTTGGGCAATCATGATGTAGACGATTTCCCGAGTTCGGGGACTATCATCGTACAGACCCGACTGCATAAACAGTTCTTCGACCGCCGTAGCGGTTCCTTCGTTTCTTGAATCAAAAATATTGTACAACAACGGCCCTTTTCGTATCTCACTTGCGTTGGGTTCGTACTCCATACGGGCCAATTCAAACCAATGGTAAAAATGGGAATACAGCGGTCGTGGGTCGTAATGTTCACCAATCAAAAAAAAGTTACGCTTTTCTTCGGGCACATACTGACCTAAGTGTTCCCGTAACGCAGGTTCGAAATAAGGTTTTACGGTCACAATATCTTGCTGATTCAAAAAGGCCATCAGACTTTGAGTGGCCGCTTCAGCCATTTTTGTATAGGCTTCGCGCGAATCAGCGGCAATCAGCTCGGGGAGGTTTCGGTTGCGATGTTCCTCCAATTTGAGTGACGACCACGCACGGGCCAATTCGCGCTTGAGAATCATTTCTTCTTGCTCCCAGGTCAATGGCACCAAGTGTACATTTTGAAGATACCAAGTATAGTTTTCCTTGCCGATTCCCGAGGGACCGGTTTTTGATTGCGCAGCCGTTTGCAACCAAGTGACCAAGTCATCGGTCGAGGCCAAAGCGGCCTCGATAGCGGAAATCAGCTCTGAATCTCCTTTTAAGTCGGTACGGACTTCCAACTTTTCCAACACCTCGCTTTGTTCCTGAATATCGCGAATGCCTGTAATCCATAAATCTTTGGCATTACCGGTCAAGTTGATTTTCGCCTGCTCGTTCAGTGACGGAATTACTTTTAGTTCCGAAATAAAACGCTCCCGTTCTTTGGCGGACAAGGGAAAACCATACGCCCAAAGTTCTAAGGCCGCATGATGGGTAGGCCCTTCATGGGCCGGTACGTCGCTTTTATAGGACCATACGGATTTATAAAAGGCCGGATCGCGCACCCATGGTTTTAAAATACGTTCATTAAAATCGTAGCCGTTCATTTCGGCCCAAACAATCATCCAATCTACCTGGTTTGGAATCGACCAAGCAGTGGTATCGATAGCTTGTAATTGCCCTTGCAAACGATCAAATTCGGGTTTTCTATTTTTAAAGGTTTCGGCAGTATAGTCTGGTGCGCCATTTCGCAAGGGCGGTTTTTCGTAGGTGCGCCACGCTTTGAAGAGTATGACCAAATCTTGGTAGGCATTGGTTGCCAGTGCATTATTTTCTTTAGGAGCGCTTTCTGCCTGAGCGTAACATGTGAAGGTGAAAAAGTAGAGGAATAATAGTAATACGAAGTATCTCATGTAATCAGTTAGTTTGGTGAAAAAATTATAATTAGCAACTCTAGCGCACTAAACTAGAGTTTTTTGTGACCTCCTCCCATTTTTAGGTACCAGTCAGAACTAGAGAATTCGGGCTATTTTTGAGAATGATTGATTTTTGTATTTGGCAGAAAGCACATCTCGTCCTTTAGTTTTGGCAACCACTGATTAACATTCTTTTCTAACCAGCCACGATGGCTAATCCAATGAGTCCTCGGGCTTAAACCTTTAAATCTATACTGGTCTTTGTATTCAAGATTGATTAATGCCGAGTCGAATTCCCAATCTGTGGAATCTTCTTTTCCGCTACCCATGTCTTTTTTACTTGAATATTCCCCTCCTATGGGTTTCCCAAACCAATTCTTTCTTTCACCGTCTTGGAATAGCACTCCTGTTTTATTATAACCTCCTCGGGGAGTAACCTCATCAGTCTTACAATAA